>JBJENW010000058.1:0-21601 GCA_051880395.1 Lachnospiraceae bacterium
AAAAGGAATCTGAAAGCCTTAGAAATAAAGGTTTAGAGATTCCGAGAGATCATTAATTAAATAGAGGAGGTTAATGATGCAAATTTTAGAGGGCGTAAAGGTTTTAGATATATCCTGTGTTGTAGCTGCGCCAATGTCTGCTGCATTGTTAGCAGAGTTTGGTGCAGATGTAATAAAAATAGAGATTCCGGAAGGCGGAGATGGCTTAAGAGAAAGTAGAGTTCGCCTTAAAGATGTTGCACTCTATCCTAAAATGTTAAATAGGAATAAAAAGTGCATAACTTTGGACTTTCATTCACAGGAAGCTACAAAATATTTTTATAAATTAGTAAAATGGGCGGATGTTGTAATTGCAAATTTTCGTCCAGAAACATTAAAAAAATTCCATATTGATTATGAAGATATTGTGACTTATAATCCGCAGATTATTTATATGGATTTTTCTGCTTATGGAAGAACGGGACCTTATGCCAACAAACCAGGATATGCAAGAGCGGCAGAAGCATATGCTGGGCTTACCTACATCACAGGAAACCCAGATGAACAGCCCGTCTTTTCAGGAACATGGATTGCGGATGGAGTGGGAGGAATTTATGCTGCGTATATGATTATGCTGGCATTGTATCACCGAGAACGTACAGGAGAGGGGCAGTTGCTAGATCTGGGTCTATATGAGCCGATTTTTCGTATCATGGATGATATTCCAATTACGTATGCTGGTAAGGGAGAGGTAAGAGAACGTCAGGGAAACAAGCATCAGTATTCTGCTCCGAATAATATGTATCGGACAAAAGATGACCGTTGGCTTGCATTGCCAGTTAATTCCCAAAAAATGTTCAAACGATTTTGCAATGCAATTGAAAAAAAAGAATTAATAGAAGATAGTCGATTCGTGGACATTAAAAGTAGGTATGAAAATAGAGAAATATTGGATCAAATTGTGGCTGATTGGGTTTGCAATCATACATTAGAGGAGATTATAGAGATTTTCGATGAATTTAATGTGGCATATGGACCGGTTAATTCCATTCAGGATTTGTTTGAAGATAAACAAATTTGGGAGAGGGGTTCCTTGGTTAAACAATATGATGAAGAATTAAAAGAGGAATTAGTTGTAAATGGCGTTTGTGGGAAATTTTCTAAAACACCTGGTAAAATTAAGTGGAATGGAAGAAAAAAAGGGGCTGATAATGAAGAAATTTATTTGAATTTATTAAAAATCTCACAAGAAGAGTATGAAAGATTAAAAAAAGAAAATATTATATAAGTTATTGAATTTGGGAAAAGCATCGATTTACCGGTGCTTTTTTATGGTGCAAGTTCCAAATTTACTCGACAGTGGGAAGGATATAGCCGAAGGCAATGGGGGCTACTGTGAGGTGGAATCTGAAGAAAGCTGGATGCGGTGGAACATACTAACTTACAGGAAAATCATTGGTCAGACGAATAGAAATCATATACAAGGTTAGGTATGAGGGAAGGCTGATCGTTAAGTCAAAGGCTTATAAATATATCGAATCATGCATAATAAATGTGGCAGATGGATGAAGAAAAAATGTGTAGTACATAAGGAGAATAGTCAATCACTCCTACTTGATTATGCATTGTTATTTTTAGAGTTCCGAAATAATTTCGAAATACTTTATACTTCTTTTAGAAATCGGTCACAGTATTGCCACAATTGATTCGTATACTAAACAATGTCAAGACAAGGCAGTTATCCCTTTTATTGATAAACATTTCATAACTAAACTCCTCGAAAAAAGCATCGGGTTTCCGGTGCTTTTTTCATATTTTCAGTTCCAACCCACAATTTTTCATAAATTCTGAAGAAAAATATCTCAACCAATCGGTTCCAATACACAGTTTCCGGAATTTGACGAGGCACACAAGGGGAGGGGGCTGCTGGCAGTGAAGTGGCTTTGACAGAAATGCTAGTGAGCTCGGGTTGGGAAACTTGCGATGCCTTTCCTGTCTTGCCGTGAGGCGGACCGGCTGTGCGGATGTGTGCGCCAGAGGAAGAATCCGTTTTTTGAATCTTGCTCTGGCGCACACATCCGTGCAGACTGTCCGACCTACGGAAGACAGGAAAAATCAAGCATCGCAAGCTTCCCAATCCGAACTCGACTTCATTTCTGTCTAGCCACTTCACTGCCAGCAGCCCCCTCCCCTTGTGTGCCCCGCCAAATTCCGGAAACGTCCGCATAGGCCCCCTCAGTTGAGATATTTTTCGTCAAAGTCCTTCAAAAAAGAATAAATTCTATTGACAAGGCAATGGAAAAGGTGGTAGTTTTATAGAGGAAAAACGGTCATTTGATCAAAGAAGTTTGTAAAAACGGAATGGAGAGAAAAATGCAGGAATTAAAACCAATCAAAGAAGGTAAAGTACGTGAGATTTATGACAATGGCGATAGCCTGATCATGGTAGCAACCGATCGAATCAGCTGCTTCGACGTGATTCTGAACAACGAAGTGACAAAAAAAGGAACCGTTCTGACACAGATGTCAAAATTCTGGTTTGATATGACAGAAGACATTCTGCCAAACCACATGATCTCTGTTGATGTCAAAGATATGCCGGAATACTTCCAGCAGCCGAAATTTGACGGAAACAGCATGATGTGTAAAAAATTAGAGATGCTGCCAATTGAATGTATTGTACGTGGATACATTACAGGAAGCGGTTGGGCAAGTTATCAGGAAACCGGAAAAGTATGCGGAATCGAATTGCCGGCAGGTTTAAAAGAATCCGATAAATTGCCGGAACCGATCTATACACCATCGACAAAGGCAGAAATCGGAGATCACGATGAAAATATTTCATTCGAGCAGAGTGTAGAATATTTAGAGAAACGTTTTCCTGGAAAAGGACAGGAATACGCAGAGAAACTCCGTGATTACACCATTGCATTGTATAAAAAATGTGCAGAATATGCACTTAGTAAGGGAATTATCATTGCAGATACAAAATTTGAGTTTGGTCTGGATGAAAACGGAAACATTGTCATCGGTGATGAAATGCTGACACCAGACAGCTCCCGTTTCTGGCCGGCAGACGGATATGAACCGGGACACGGTCAGCCGTCTTTCGATAAACAGTTTGCAAGAGACTGGTTAAAAGCGAATGATAATCACAATTGGACCCTTCCGCAAGAGATTGTAGATAAGACCATTTCAAAATATCTGCAGGGTTACGAAATGCTGACAGGCAAAAAACTGGTATAAATATATATAAAGAGCTATGCGCCAGCTAAAGGCGCATAGCTCTTTTTTTTTCTACAGAACAGCAAAAACAAAATTAACGGGACTGTTTGCAGGCTGCTTCCACAAATCCTTTGAATAATGGATGTGGACGGTTCGGTCTGGATTTGAATTCCGGATGAGCCTGTGTGGCAACAAACCATGGATGATCCGGGATTTCAATCATTTCTACAATTCTTCCGTCCGGGGATGTACCGCACAGACACAGACCGTTTTCGGTTAAAACATGACGATAATCGTTGTTTACTTCATATCTGTGACGATGGCGTTCGTGAATGATATCTTCCCCGTATATATTCTTAGCCAGAGAATCGGATTCTAAGTGACACGGATAAGAACCAAGCCGTAAGGTACCACCGATATCTTCGACACCGTTTTGATCCGGCATCAGGGCGATAACTGGATGGTTGGTGTTCGGGTCCAGCTCTACGCTGTGTGCATCATGCAGTTTGCAGACGTGACGCGCATATTCGATGATGGCAACCTGCATACCCAGACAAAGTCCTAAATATGGAACTTTCTTTTCGCGGGCATATTGTGCGGCAAGGATCATACCTTCGACACCACGGGTTCCAAATCCGCCCGGAACAATGATTCCCTGTGCATCGCCTAAGTAAGAATCAATATTTTCTTCGGTCAAAAGTTCGGAATCCACCCATTTGATATTGACAGTTGCACGTTCCGCAATTCCGCCATGTTTTAAGGCTTCTACAACAGAAATATAGGCATCATGCAGTGTGATGTATTTTCCTACCAAAGCGATGTTTACGTCTTTATTCGGATGGCGCAGCGCATCTACCATATCTTTCCAATCGGTTAAATTCGGTTCCGGACAAGGCAGGTGCAGAGATTCGCAGGCTACCTGTGCCAGATTTTCTTTTTCCATGGCAAGTGGTGCTTCATATAAATATTCCACATCAAGATTCTGTAATACATGATTGCTAGGAACATTACAGAACAGAGCAATCTTATCCTTGATGGACTGCCCTAACGGTACTTCGGAGCGGCAGACGATGATGTCCGGCTGAATTCCCATTCCCTGCAATTCTTTGACACTTGCCTGTGTCGGTTTCGTCTTCATTTCACCGGAAGCTTTCAGATAAGGAATCAAGGTTACATGAATCAAAATTGCATTTTCACGTCCAACTTCGTGTTGGAATTGACGAATGGCTTCTAAAAACGGCTGGCTTTCAATATCTCCCACAGTACCGCCGACCTCTATAATGGCAATCTGGGTATCTTGTGTGGTAAAGTCGCGATAGAAGCGGCTTTTGATTTCGTTTGTGATGTGCGGGATCACCTGCACGGTACCGCCGCCGTAGTCGCCGCGTCGCTCTTTTTGAAGAACGGACCAGTATACTTTACCGGTTGTCACATTCGAATTTTTGTTTAAGCTTTCATCGATAAAACGCTCATAGTGTCCAAGATCCAGGTCTGTTTCTGCACCGTCATCGGTAACGAACACCTCACCGTGCTGGATCGGGTTCATAGTACCAGGGTCGATGTTGATATATGGGTCAAACTTTTGCATGGTAACTTTGAATCCGCGGGCTTTTAATAATCTTCCAAGGGAAGCAGCTGTGATTCCTTTTCCAAGACCGGAAACAACACCACCGGTGACAAAGACGTATTTTACAGGCATAGATTTTTCCTCCTTAAATATATAGAAACTAAATGATCAACTATGTTTAAGATATACATAACCAATGTATTATACAACGCAGCGGGCAAAAAATCCAGTATTTTTTTCATCGAATCTGTTGAAAAACAAAAGGTTGTATTTTTATGAAAAAAAACCGATAACTATTTTAAGATTAAAATGAGCAAAAAACAGAAATTGTGTTCAAAAGTTCATGATCTACATATTGATTTTAACATCATGAAAACATATAATACAAGTGTATTATGTGAAAGAATTGTCACAAAACGGAAAAAAGTGGCAGATGTGGGAGGCAAAATGGAAAATAATGACAATCGAATGAATGGATCAAATAATGAAAAGAAAAATGGCAATCGCGGGCAGACCATGTTGATCATTCTTTTGGTGACACTCGCCGTATTATTTGTATTCAGTTATGCCAACAGTCGTGTCAATGATATGACAAACAAACATGTGACCTATACCGAATTTTTAAATATGGTCAAAGAAAATAAGGTTGGAAGTGTCGTTTTAGACAGCGATCAGATTACGATCAAACCGGTTCAGGAGAAAGACGATCCGCTTCCGACGATCACGTATTTTACAGGAAGAATTCAGGATGACGATCTGCTTCCATTATTGGAAAAGCATAATGTGCAGGTGGATCGCGAATTAGAAAGTGATACCTCGATGATCATCTGGAATGTTCTGAGCCTGGTACTTCCGCTGGTACTGTTCTGGTTTTTGATCAGCTTTTTGCTGAAACGTATGGGCGGCGGAGGCGGCGTCATGGGCGTCGGAAAGAGCACAGCCAAAGTGTATGTGGAAAAATCGACAGGTGTGACATTTCAAGATGTAGCCGGACAAGATGAGGCAAAAGAGTCATTGCAGGAAGTGGTTGATTTTTTGCACAACCCTCAGAAATATAAGACGATCGGTGCGAAGCTTCCGAAGGGAGCATTGTTAGTCGGTCCTCCGGGAACCGGAAAAACTTTGCTTGCAAAGGCAGTTGCAGGAGAAGCGAAAGTGCCGTTTTTCTCTCTGGCGGGTTCTGATTTTGTTGAGATGTTTGTCGGTGTCGGTGCGTCACGTGTGCGCGACCTGTTTAAAGAGGCGCAGAAAAATGCACCGTGTATCATTTTTATCGATGAGATCGATGCGATCGGAAAGAGCCGTGACGGGCATTACGGTGGCGGAAACGATGAAAGGGAACAGACATTGAATCAGCTCCTGGCGGAGATGGACGGATTTGATACATCGAAAGGCTTGCTGATCTTGGCAGCGACGAACCGACCGGAAGTATTGGATAAGGCGCTGTTGCGCCCGGGACGGTTTGATCGACGAATCATTGTAGACAAGCCGGATCTAAAGGGAAGAAAGGATATTCTGCGTGTACATGCAAAAGATGTTCTTATGGATGAAAGCGTAGATTTAGATGCGATCGCGCTTGCAACGGCGGGCTGTGTTGGCTCTGATCTGGCGAATATGATCAATGAGGCCGCTATTAATGCGGTGAAGAATGGAAGAAAGTTTGTGACACAGGCGGACCTGTTTGAATCGGTTGAGGTCGTGATCGCCGGAAAAGAAAAGAAAGACCGCATTATGGGACCGAAGGAGAAAAAACTTGTGGCTTATCATGAGGTCGGACATGCGCTGGTGACTGCATTGCAGAAAGATACCGAACCGGTGCAAAAGATCACGATCGTGCCTCGTACAATGGGGGCACTGGGTTACACCCTGCAGGTGCCGGAGGAAGAAAAATTCCTGATGACGAAAAAAGAACTGCAGGCGAAACTGGTCATTTATATGGGTGGCCGTGCGGCAGAGGAGATTACAAGCGATTCTGTAACAACAGGCGCGTCAAACGATATTGAAATGGCGACAAAGATTGCACGTTCGATGGTGACAATGTACGGTATGTCGGATGAGTTCGGTCTGATGGGACTTGAATCAGTAGAAAACCGATATTTAGACGGACGTCCTGTGATGAACTGTGGCGAGCAGACAGCAGCTAAAATTGATGATGTCGTTCAAAAACTGTTGAAAGACAGTTATGATGAGGCAATTCGTCTGCTGTCAGAAAATCGTGACATTTTAGAAGAGATCGCGGGATATCTGTATGAGCATGAGACAATCACAGGAAAAGAGTTTATGAAAATTTTCCGTGAGAAGAAGGGAATTCCGGATCCGGAATTACAAAAGTCAGAATCCCAAGAGGAACCCACTTTCTATCAGACTTCTCTTGAAAAACCGGTTTCAGAGTCAAAGGAACCGAAAAAGGAATCATTGCAAATAGAAACACCTGTGATAGAAACAGAGGAACGCTGATGTTTGATTTAAAAGAAGAATTAAAAAAACTCCCGGATAAACCGGGAGTTTATATTATGCATGATAAAAAAGATGAGATCATCTATGTTGGAAAAGCTGTCAATCTGAAAAACCGTGTGCGACAGTATTTTCGCCCGAGTCATAATGAAGGAATCAAGAAAGACCACATGGTGCAGCAAATTGCCCGATTTGAATATATCATTACCGATTCGGAGCTGGAGGCACTTGTCTTAGAGTGCAATCTGATCAAGGAGCATCGACCAAAATATAATACGATGCTTCGGGATGACAAGACGTATCCGTATATCAAAGTGACGGTCGGGGAAGACTATCCGCGGGTATTATTCTGTCGTCGCGTAAAAAAGGATAAAGCGCGTTATTTTGGACCGTATACAAATGCAGGAGCAGTGAAGGATACGATCGAATTGGTGCAGAAACTGTATCATATCCGTACCTGCAACCGTGTTTTGCCGCGGGATGAAAGAAAAGATCGTCCGTGTTTGAATTATCATATAAAAAAATGTCATGCACCGTGTCAGGGATATGTTTCAAAAGAAGAATATCAGAAAAACATTGCCAAGGTATTGGATTTTTTGAACGGAAATTATCAGTCGATTCTGCGGGAACTGGAAGAGAAGATGCAGGAGGCATCGGATGAGATGGAATTCGAAAAAGCGATTGAATACCGGGACATGATTTCTAGTGTAAAGCAGGTGGCACAGAAGCAGAAAATCACCAGTACAGACGGAGAGGACAAGGATATCGTGGCATTGGCACAGGACGGAGCAGATGCGGTGGTGCAGGTCTTTTTTATTCGAAACGGTCGTCTGATCGGCAGAGAACATTATTACATGAATACGACAGCGTCTACTAGTCGGAGCACGATCTTACAGAGTTTTTTAAAACAGTTTTATTCTGGAACACCGTTTCTGCCGCGGGAGATCATGTTGCAGTATGAAATTGAGGATGCGGATCTCATCAGTCAGTGGCTTTCCGAAAAGCGTGGACAAAAAGTATATCTGCGTGTACCGAAAAAAGGACAGAAAGAACGTCTGGTGGAATTGGCGCATAAAAATGCGATGCTGGTCTTAAGTCAGGATCGGGAGAAGATCAAGCGGGAAGAGGGACGAACGATCGGTGCCATGAAAGAGATCGCAAAGCTCTTGCACATGGAACATCTGCAGCGGGTAGAAGCGTTTGATATTTCGAACATCAGTGGATTTGAGTCGGTTGGTTCTATGATCGTGTTTGAAAAAGGAAAACCGGCACGTAGTGATTATCGGAAATTCCGTCTGCGGACTGTGACAGGACCCGATGATTATGCATCCATGTATGAAGTACTGACACGACGATTTTCTCACGGATTGGAAGAACGGGAAAAATTGCAGGAAAAGCAGGTGGATGAGTCACTTGGAAGTTTTACACGTTTTCCGGATCTGATCATGATGGACGGTGGACGCGGACAGGTGAATGTGGCGCAAAAAGTGTTGGCAGAACTCGAACTGGATATTCCAGTCTGCGGAATGGTAAAGGATGACAATCATCGTACGCGGGGATTATATTTTCACAATGTGGAGATTCCGATCGACCGAAACAGTGAAGGATTTAAACTGATCACAAGAATCCAGGATGAAGCACACCGATTTGCGATCACCTATCATCGTGCACTTCGCAGCAAGGAACAGGTTCATTCGGTTTTGGATGATATCGAGGGAATCGGACCGGCGAGACGAAAAGCATTGATGCGTCAGTATCAGTCGTTAGATCAGATTCGGGAAGCTTCGGTGGAAGAACTGGAACAGATTCCGAATATGACACATAAAGCGGCCCAACAGGTCTATTCGTTTTTTCATAAAGTGTTGTGAAATCGCAGGTTGTGTGGTATGATAGATTAGATAAAAAGCGGAAATTATCCAATAAACAGAGCGGATGATTTTGGTGAAAAAGTAGTGGGAGCAGAAAAATACAAAAGGGGCGTTCACCCTGTCAGACACAGAAATGAGGTAGCGTATGGAGAATGTAAATGTAAGTGTAAGCGTAAGTAAAATAGCAGAAAAAATGTCTTTGCATAATTTTCTGCCGGAAATCAATTTGAAAAAACATAAGATTGTTCAGACAGAAGTCAATCGGCCGGCATTACAGTTGACGGGTTATTTTGAGCATTTTGACCCGAGTCGCGTTGAAATCATCGGTATGGTGGAATATACCTATTTGCAGCAATTGGTAAAAGAACGGAAAATAACCGTTTATGAACAGCTGCTGTCCTTTGATATTCCGTGTATCATTTTTTGTAGAGATTTTCATCCGGATGAGGACTTTTTGCGTATCGCAAAGGAAAAAAATGTTCCGGTTCTTGGGACAAATCGTAGTACCTCAGAGTTTATGGCAGAACTGATTTATGTATTAACGAGGGAATTATCTCCATGCATTTCGATTCATGGTGTATTGGTAGATGTATATGGAGAAGGATTGCTCATCATGGGGGAGAGCGGCATCGGAAAAAGTGAGGCTGCGTTAGAGCTGATCAAACGAGGCCATCGTCTGGTGACCGATGATGTAGTGGAACTGCACAAGATCAATGAGCATACATTGATGGGACGATCTCCAAATATTACACGAAATTTCATTGAATTACGAGGAATCGGAATTCTTGATGTCAAAACATTGTTCGGCGTAGAGTGCGTCAAAGAAGAACAGAAAGTCGATCTTGTCATCAAATTAGAAGACTGGAAAAAAGAAAAAGAGTATGACCGGATGGGACTAGAGGAAGAATATGTAAATTTCCTCGGTGTAGATGTTGTCTGCCATTCCTTACCGATTCGTCCGGGAAGAAATCTGGCAGTGATCTGTGAGTCTGCGGCAGTGAATCATCGTCAGAAAAAGATGGGATATAATGCAGCGCAGGAATTATATCGTCGTGTGCAGGAAAATATGGAGAAAACACACGAAGAAGAATAGAAAGTAGGAATGAAAGAATTATGGAAAGAAAAAATGCATGGGAAAAATATCCGAAAGATCAGAGAGAAGAGGTATTCGCTTTTGCAGAATTATATCGTCGCTTTCTCTCGGATTGTAAAACAGAACGCGAATGCGTGACTTTTATGAAAAAAGAAGCAGAGGAAGCAGGATTCGTTAATATTGACGAAGTGATTCGGACAAAGAAAACGTTGAAAACCGGGGACAAAGTATATGCAGATAATATGGGAAAAGGTCTGGCACTTTATGTGATCGGTGAAAAAAGTATGGAGGAAGGAATGCGTATTTTAGGTGCGCATATCGATTCTCCACGGTTGGATGTGAAACAGAATCCATTATACGAAGACACGGATATGGCGATGCTCGATACCCATTATTACGGTGGAATCAAGAAATATCAGTGGGTGACCCTGCCACTTGCCATTCATGGTGTGATCGCGAAAAAAGATGGCAGTATTGTGAATGTGAATATCGGAGAAAACCCACAGGATCCGGTCTTTGGTGTCAGTGATCTTTTGGTTCATTTATCACAGACGCAGTTGGACAAAAAAGGTGCAAAAGTCGTAGAAGGAGAAAATCTGGATCTGTTGATCGGCAGTATCCCTGAAGAAATTGCAGGAGAGGACAAGGAAAAAGTAAAAGAGCGCGTAAAGGCAAATATTCTTTCCATATTGGAAGAGCAGTATCAGATAGAAGAAGAAGACTTTTTATCAGCAGAATTAGAGGTAGTTCCGGCAGGAGCAGCCAGAGATTACGGATTTGACCGCAGTATGATCATGGGATATGGACAGGATGACCGCGTGTGCGCCTATCCGTCTTTTGAAGCAATCTTAAATGCAGGAACCAGTGCCTATACCAGTGTCTGCCTTCTTGTAGATAAAGAAGAAATCGGAAGTGTCGGTGCGACGGGGATGCAGTCTCGATTCTTTGAAGATACGACAGCCGAAGTGATGAATGCAGCAGGACAATATTCGGAGATCGCACTGCGTCGGGCACTGCATCATTCCAAGATGCTTTCTTCTGATGTCAGTGCAGCGTTTGATCCAAATTATCCGTCTGTTATGGAAAAGAAAAATGCTGCTTATTTTGGCAGAGGACCTGTCTTTAATAAATTTACTGGTTCTCGCGGAAAAAGCGGTTCGAACGATGCAAATGCAGAATATATCGCACAGATTCGTCGAATCTTCGATGAAAATCAGATATATTTCCAGACGGCGGAACTTGGAAAAGTGGATCAGGGTGGCGGTGGAACGATCGCTTACATTTTGGCAAATTACGGAATGGAAGTCATTGATAGCGGAGTGGCGGTCTTAAATATGCATGCGCCTTGGGAGATTACAAGCAAAGTGGATATCTATGAGGCATATCTGGGATATCAGGTATTTTTAAAAGAAGCGTAAGAAAGGATACGGGCAGTTTCGGACTGCCCGGTTGAAAAGAAATGTCAGAAACAGAATGGATCAAAAAAATAAAAGAACTGCTTCCAAAAGAACAAGTCTTCGAGCAGGAACCGTTAAAAAAACATTGTACATTTCGAGTCGGTGGTCCAGCCGATTTGTACATTCAACCGGAAATCGCAAAAATCCAGTCAGTAGTAGAAATCTGCAAACAATATCATGTTCCTTATACCGTGATCGGAAACGGAAGCAATATTTTAGTCTCGGATAAAGGCATCCGTGGTCTGGTCATAGAATTTGGAAAACAGGCAGGAAACATCCGCTGGGATGGTACGACTTTGAAAGCCGAGGCAGGTGTATTACTTTCCAAGGCCGCAAACGAAGCGGCAAGCCGTGGATATGGCGGAATGGAATTTGCGGCAGGAATACCGGGAAGTGTTGGCGGTGCAGTGGTGATGAATGCAGGAGCCTACGGTGGAGAAATCAGCCAGATCATTACAAAGGCGACCGTACTGACACCGCAGGGCGAAGTGAAAACACTTGCGAAAGAGGAACTGGATTTGTCTTATCGTCATAGTTGTATTCCACAAAATCAATATCTGGTTTTGGAAGCGGAATTTTCACTTCAAAAAACAGAATCCGAGGAGATTTTTGCAAAAATGGAAGAATACAGCAGACAGAGAAAGGAAAAACAGCCGTTGAATTATCCGAGTGCGGGGAGTACATTCAAGAGACCGGAAGGGCATTTTGCTGGAAAACTAATACAGGATGCAGGCCTTCGCGGTTATCAGGTCGGCGGTGCACAGGTGTCGGAAAAGCATTGTGGCTTTGTGATCAATAAAGAACAGGCGACAGCAGCAGATATCCGTACACTGATGGAGGATGTCAGCCGCATTGTATACGAAAAGTATCAGGTGAAATTAGAGCCAGAGGTGAAACTTTTAGGCGAATTTTAAGTGGAAAAGAAAGGAACAGAACATATGAAATTTATCATTTTAACAGGAATGTCCGGAGCGGGAAAAAGCACAGCATTGAAGATGCTGGAGGATATGGGGTATTTCTGTGTGGATAATCTTCCGGTTCCACTGATCGAGAAATTTGCAGAGATCACGACCGGGATGCCGGGGCAGGAACTTCAAAAAGTAGCCATCGGGATCGATATCCGAAGCGGTCACTCCTTTGATGAAATACATACGGTTTTGGGCAGACTGAAGAAAAAAGAGATTCCATATGAGATCTTGTTCTTAGAAGCAGAGGATTCTGTTCTGATCAAGCGATATAAAGAAACACGCCGCAGTCATCCATTGGCAGGAAGCGAGCGAGTGGACAAGGGAATCAGACTTGAACGGGAAAAACTGCAGTATCTAAAAGAAAATGCGGACTATATCATTGATACCAGTCGGATGCTGACGCGGGAATTGAAAATGGAGCTGGAAAAAATCTTCATTAAAAATCAAGATTTTAAGAGCCTGTTTATTACAATCTTATCATTTGGATTTAAATATGGAATCCCGGCAGATTCGGATCTGGTATTCGATGTCCGATTTCTTCCAAATCCGTATTATGTAGAGGGGCTGCGCCCAAAAACAGGGAATGACAAAGAGATTCAGGACTATGTTATGCAGTTTTCGGAAGCACATGAATTCTTAAATAAGCTGGAGGATATGGTCCGATTCCTGATTCCCAATTATATTTCAGAGGGGAAAACGCAGCTGGTGATCGCAATTGGCTGTACCGGAGGGAAACATCGTTCCGTGACGCTGGCAAATGGGTTATATGATCGCTTGAAAGATCAGCAGCAGTATGGACTAAAGATCGAACACCGGGATATTTTAAAAGATTCATTAAGGAAGTAGGAAAGAGTATGTCATTTTCCAGTGAAGTAAAAGAAGAATTGGCAAGACACAGCTGCAAGGCAAGGCATTGTCAGATTGCGGAGCTGGCTGCGGCAGTCAGTTTTTCTGGGAAAATAAAGAGTGACGAAGGAAAAACCTGTTTAGAGATTGAGACGGAAAATGTGGTATTGGCAAGAAAGTACTTTACATTGTTAAAGAAAACATTTAATATAGATACAGATATTTTGATTCGGGAGACACATTATCTGAATCGAAATAAGACATACACGATTGCTGTAAAAGAAGAGGCAGATCTGGTGCAATTATTTCAATTGCTGCATCAGATGAACCCGGATGGCAGTTGGGCACAGGCAGATGAACTGGTAAGCCCTTTGATCGTGCAGCAGTCCTGTTGTAAAAGAGCATTTATCAGAGGGGCTTTTCTGGCCTCCGGTTCTATGAGTGATCCGGAAAAATCCTATCACTTTGAAATCGTATGTAACAGTGAAAAAAAAGCAGAGCAGATGCAGAAATTGATGAATACGTTTGATGTAGATGCAAAAATCGTGCAACGTAAGAAAAATTTTGTTGTCTACCTGAAAGAGGGCGCACAGATTGTAGAGATGTTAAATGTCATGGAAGCACATGTGGCATTGATGAATCTGGAAAATGTGCGGATTATAAAGGAAATGCGTAATTCCGTGAATCGGCAGGTTAACTGCGAGACAGCAAATATCAATAAAACCGTGCATGCTGCAGTCAAACAGCTCGATGATATCCAGCTGATCCAACAGACGCGTGGACTCGACAGTCTGCCGGACGGATTAAAGGAAACCGCGCACTTGCGTCTGGAATATCCGGAAGCGACACTCAAAGAGCTGGGAACGCTTTTTACACCGCCGATCGGAAAATCCGGTGTGAATCATCGCCTGCGCAGATTAAGCGAGCTGGCAGAGGAGATTCGTTCGAGGCAGGAAAGCGTGAAAAAGGAGGAAAAAACATGATTAAGAAACCGGTTACTGTTCAGAAAAACACAGGTCTGGAAGAGAGACCCATTGCTGTCCTGGTACAGATCGCAAATAAATATGCCAGTGAAGTTTATATCGAAGACGGGAATAAGCAGGTAAACGCAAAAAGCATCATGGGCATGATGACTTTAGAGCTGACAGCAGGCAGACAAGTTACAGTTGTCGCGGATGGTGAAGATGAAGAAGAGGCCGCAGAGGGAATGATTGAATTTCTTCAGGCTGAGTAAGGTGGTTTGAATTTTTATATGAGTCAAAAGTTACTGTTTGTATTTAATCCACGTTCCGGAAAGGGACAGATCAAAAATAAGCTGATGGAAATCGTCGATATCATGGTAAAAGCCGGATATGAAGTTAATATTCATCCGACTCAGGATACAAAAGATGCACAAAAGCTTGTAGAAAAAGAAGCAGGAGCGTATGACCTGGTTGTATGCTGCGGCGGTGATGGAACACTGGATGAAGTGGTGACGGGGATGATGGCGCGCAAAGAAAAAGTGCCGATCGGGTATATTCCGGCTGGAAGTACAAATGACTTTGCAAATTCGCTGCAGATTCCCAAAGAAATGACAGAGGCTGCACAGGTGGCAGTTTGTGGGAAAAAATATCTTTGTGATGTCGGGTCATTTAACGGGGACTCCTTTGTATATGTGGCAGCGTTTGGATTGTTTACAGATGTGTCATATGAGACCAGTCAGGAAATGAAAAACCTGCTTGGGCATGTCGCATATATACTGGAAGGTGCAAAACGTTTGCATTCCATCACTTCGTATAAGATGCGTGTAGAGTATGAAGACCAGGTGATCGAGGATGAATTTATCTATGGAATGGTGACAAATTCGACATCTGTTGGAGGATTTCGCAGTATTGTAGGAGACGACGTAGAATTAGATGACGGAGTCTTTGAAGTGACGTTGATCAAAAAACCGCGAAACCCGGTGGATCTAAATAGGATCATTGCATGCCTGACAAATATCACAAATGAGACAGAATTTATTTATTCCTTTAAGACCGCACAAGTGAATTTCTATATGCAAGAAGAGATTCCATGGACGTTGGACGGCGAATTTGGAGGGAATCATAAGCAAGTGGAAGTAAAAAATATGCAAAAAGCGATGGAAATTATGCGAAAAAGTTCCTGATTGTTAATTTTTTCACTTTATTTTTTTTAATAAATGGGATATACTATACTATATCGCCGGCAGAAGTCTGCCTGGCTGTCACAATAAAAGTTATAATTAGATGGAGGAAAGATCTATGTTAGTAAACGCAAAGGAAATGTTAGACAAAGCAAAAGCTGGACACTATGCAGTAGGACAGTTCAACATTAATAACTTGGAGTGGACAAAATCCATTCTTTTAACAGCTCAGGAATTGAAATCCCCGGTTATCTTAGGTGTATCTGAGGGTGCTGGCAAATATATGACAGGTTTTGGAACTGTTGCTGCAATGGTAAAAGCAATGGATAAAGAGCTCGGAATCACAGTACCGGTTGCTTTACACTTAGACCATGGTACATATGACGGATGTTATAAATGTATCAAAGCTGGATTCACATCTATCATGTTTGATGGTTCTCACTATGATATCGCAGAAAACGTTGAGAAAACAAAAGAATTAGTAGCTGTTGCTCATGGCATGGGAATGTCTATCGAAGCAGAAGTTGGTTCTATCGGTGGAGAAGAAGACGGTGTTGTAGGTGCTGGTGAATGTGCAGATCCAAACGAGTGCAAACAGATCGCTGATCTTGGCGTAGATATGCTTGCAGCAGGTATCGGTAACATCCATGGAAAATATCCGGAAAACTGGCAGGGATTAAGCTTCGAAACACTGGATGCAGTACAGCAGAAAACAGGTGCTATGCCATTAGTACTTCATGGTGGTACAGGTATTCCGGAAGACATGATCAAAAAAGCAATCTCTTTAGGTGTTGCAAAGATCAATGTAAATACAGAGTGCCAGTTATCTTTCGCTGATGCTACACGTAAATATATCGAAGCTGGTAAAGATCAGGAAGGAAAAGGATTTGATCCACGTAAATTATTAGCTCCGGGTGCAGAAGCAATCAAAGCAACTGTAAAAGAGAAAATGGAATTATTCGGATCTGTTGGAAAAGCAGAATAAATCTCTTTGGTGAAATTCACGAAAATAGTTTTTGATAAGTGCAGAATTTGTCAAAAATAGAAAAAATAAAAAAAAAATCAATTTTGACTTGATTTTTTTAAGAAAGTACGATATTATCTTATCAAGCAAAGCAAGCGAGTAATTAAGAAAGTTAAGTCGATGAACAAGGGTGTTCCAATGAATCTATTGGAATACCCTTTTTTTGAGAAACGAATAGGAATTACGCGTTTCTTCGCAGCTCAAATCGAATCACGTAGGGGATTTCATATTTGAAAAAAGAAAGGATGTATAGAAGTTATGGAAGAACAGTATTTTAACGTAGCGGATATCTTTGGTGAAAACGTATTTAACGATGCAGTTATGCAGGAACGTTTACCGAAAAAAGTTTACAAGAAACTGAAAGAAGTAATCCGTGAGGGCAAAGAACTGGATTTAGAGACAGCAGATGTTGTCGCACACGAAATGAAAGAATGGGCAATCGAAAAAGGTGCAACCCATTATACTCATTGGTTCCAGCCACTGACTGGTGTAACCGCTGAGAAACATGATTCCTTTATTACAGCTCCAAAGGAAGATGGAAAAGTATTGATGAGCTTTTCTGGAAAAGAGTTGATCAAAGGTGAACCGGATGCATCCTCTTTCCCGTCAGGTGGATTAAGAGCAACATTCGAAGCAAGAGGATATACGGCATGGGATTGTACATCACCAGCATTCGTAAGACAGGATGCAGCAGGTGCAACACTTTGCATTCCAACAGCGTTCTGCTCTTATACAGGTGAAGCACTTGACCAGAAAACACCATTGCTTCGTTCCATGGAAGCAGTTAACACACAGGCAATGCGTCTGTTAAAATTATTCGGAAATACAACTTCCAAAAAAGTTATTCCATCAGTAGGACCGGAACAGGAATATTTCATCGTTGACCGTGAGAAATATTTACAGAGAAAAGATTTGATCTTTACCGGACGTACGTTGTTTGGTGCAATGCCTCCAAAGGGACAGGAAATGGACGATCATTACTTTGGAACCATCCGTGAAAGAATTGCAGCATTCATGAAAGATGTGAACAAAGAGCTTTGGAAATTAGGTGTATCTGCAAAGACACAGCATAACGAAGTTGCACCGGCACAGCACGAGTTAGCACCGATTTATGCAGAGTGTAATATCGCAGTCGATCATAACCAGATGATCATGGAAACACTGAAGAAAGTGGCTGGACGTCACGGTCTGCAGTGCCTGTTACATGAGAAGCCATTCGATGGTGTGAACGGATCTGGTAAACACAACAACTGGTCTTTGACTACAGATGATGGAATCAACCTCTTAGAGCCGGGTACGACACCACATGAGAATGTACAGTTCTTATTAGTATTGACTTGCATCTTAAAAGCAGTTGATGAGCATGCAGATCTGCTTCGCGAATCAGCAGCAGATGTTGGAAATGATCACAGATTAGGAGCAAATGAGGCACCGCCGGCAATCCTTTCTATCTACTTAGGAGAGCAGTTAGAGGATGTTATCAATCAGTTAGTAAGCACAGGTGAAGCAACACGCAGTCTGAGCGGAACAAAATTAGAGACTGGTGTAAAAACATTACCTGACTTTATGAAAGATGCAACTGATCGTAACCGTACATCACCGTTTGCGTTTACAGGAAATAAATTTGAGTTCCGTATGGTTGGTTCTCAGGATTCTATCGCAAAACCAAATATCGTATTGAATACCATTGTTGCAGAGGCATTCCAGGAAGCTTGTGATGTCATCGAAGCATCAGATGATTTTGATATGGCAGTGCATGATCTGATCAAAAAATATGCAACTGAGCATCAGAGAATTATCTTTAACGGAAACGGATATTCCGATGAGTGGGTAGCAGAGGCAGAGAGACGTGGATTACCAAACATCAAATCCATGGTAGATGCAATTCCTGTATTAACCACAGATAAGACAGTGAAATTATTCGAGAAATTCGGTGTATTCACAAAGGCAGAGTTGGAATCCCGTGTAGAAGTAGAATATGAAACATATGCGAAGAAGATCAACATCGAAGCACGCGCTATGATCGATATCGCAGGAAAACAGATTATTCCTGCAGTGATCAAGTATACAACACAGTTAGCTACATCCATCAATGCAGTGAAAGCCGCAGCACCGGTAGATGTAACAGCACAGACAGAACTGTTAACAGAAACATCTGCATTATTAGCAGAGACAAAAGCCGCTCTTGCAAAACTGGAAGAAGTAGCAGACAAGGGTGGGGCTATGGAAGAAGGCAGAGATCAGGCTGTATATTATAGAGATGAAGTTATCAAAGCGATGAATGCATTACGTGCACCGGTTGATAAACTGGAAATGATCGTAGATAAAGAAATTTGGCCGATGCCATCTTATGGCGATCTGTTATTCGAGGTCTAAGAGCTAAATAGCAATGTTTGGGAAATACTTCCCAAATGTTGCTTTTAGATACATCATCTGGTTGACAAGAAAAGGATTACGTAGTAGACTAATGAACAGACAGCAGAGTAGACTTGCAGAGCGGACAGAAGACAGACATCATTGTAGACAGCAGACTTGTAAATAAGCAGGACAGGCAGAAGACATCATTGTAGACAGCAGCGAGACTTGATGATTACAGACAGCGAGCAGGAAGAATGACATCTTTGTAGACCAGATGACATGAGACAAAAATGACAACAGAGCAGACTTGCAGAGTAGACAGAAGAAAGACAGCAGAGCAGACAACAGACTTTTTTAAGTGTGACGGACCTATATAGACAGCTTAGTGGACTTACAGAGTAGACAACAGTGCTGACAATCAGAAGACATCGTGTTGACGAGATGATGTGACTAGAGAATCCGGGATCCGAATGACATCTTAGCTGGAAACAGGGAGTTTTTAAGCAAAAGGGTTTTGAGATTCATGGGAAGAATGTCAGAGGGCGAAAGCCCTCTGACTGAATAGAAAACTTGCGGTGGAGTGAGTTTTAGCAAACGTTTTCGTTTAGCAAAATAACATGGGCTTTCAAAGAAGCTTACAGCGAGAAGTGAAAGCGCATGAAAAATAGAGGAGGTAAGCAGATGAAAAAATTGGAAATTATCATCAAACCGGAAAAACTGGAAGATTTGAAAGATATCTTAGACAGTAATGATGCTTCCGGTGTTATGATTACAAACATTATGGGTTACGGAAATCAGAAGGGATACAAACAAATGTATCGCGGAAATGAGTACAATGTGAATCTGTTACCAAAAGTAAAAGTAGAGACAGTCATCGAAAGAGGACAGGCAGAACCGTTGATTGATAAGATCGTAGAGGAAATCCAGACAGGTAATTACGGTGATGGTAAAATCTTCATTTATGATGTAGAGGATGCTGTTCGAATTCGTACAGGTGAGCGTGGAACAGACGCTTTATAAAAGAGGAAAAAAAGTGAATAAAAAATTTATATGTTATCAAAGGAGATAACGCAGGAATAGAGAAGAAATCTTTATTCGGCGCTATCTCTTTTTTTGTCTTGTAAGTAACAAGACCACACGCTACTTATGAGACAAAAGATGAAGGAGGGAACGTGTTATGAGTTTAACAGAATTAATACAATCTGGTATGAGTGAGCCGGAAGCAATTGAAATGCTGCTGAACACAGTGTGGACATTAGTGGCAGCATGTCTTGTGTTTTTTATGCAGGCAGGTTTCATGGCAGTAGAAGTCGGTTTTACCAGAGCAAAAAATGCAAGTAACATCGTAATGAAGAATTTAGTAGACTTTACAGTTGGAAGTATAAGCTTCTTTTTTATCGGTTTTGCTTTGATGTTTGGAAAAGATGCCGGTGGAGTTATCGGAACATCCGGATTCTTTAATCCGACTGTTTTAACAGAAGTTTCGGATTTACCAATTGGAGTATTTATGATTTTCCAGACTGTGTTCTGTGCAACAGCAGCAACGATCGTATCTGGATCAATGGCAGGAAGAACAAAATTTATCACATATTGTATTTTTAGTACATGTATCAGTCTTTTCATTTATCCGGTTACCGGACATTGGATCTGGGGCGGCGGCTGGTTATCACAGATTGGCTTCCACGATTTTGCAGGATCTACCGCAGTACATAGCGTCGGTGGCTGGTGTGCATTGGTCGGTGCAGCAATTCTTGGACCGCGTATCGGAAAGTACAAGAAAGACGGTACTCCGAACGCAATCCCAGGTCATAACATTCCATTAGGTGCACTTGGTGTATTTATCTTATGGTTCTGCTGGTTCGGATTCAACTGCGGTTCTACGACTGCAGCAACCACAAACCTTGGTGATATCGCTATGACGACAAACCTTGGAGCAGTCAGTGCTACATTTGCTACATTGATATTTACTTGGATTCGTTATGGAAAACCGGATGTTTCTATGACATTGAACGGTTCTTTGGCAGGTCTTGTAGCAATTACCGCTGGATGTGATATGGTATCGAATTACAGTGCAGTTGTGATCGGCTTGATCGCAGGCATCTTGGTAGTAATAGTAATTGAATTTGTAGATAAAAAACTTCATATCGATGACCCGGTTGGTGCAACAGGAGTGCATTGGGCATGCGGTATGATAGGAACCATCTTAACAGGTGTATTTGCAAAGAGCTCTTATTTGGAAGAAATCGGTATGAGCCGTTTGAAATTTACAGGAATCCAGATTCTTGGTGTTGTAGCAGTAGGTGCTTACACAGCATTGATGGCATTCATCATCTTTACTGTTCTGAATAAGACCATTGGTCTGAGAGCTTCTGAGCAGGATGAAATTGAAGGTCTGGATGTAACAGAGCATGGAACAAGTGCTTATGCAGATTTCTCACTGAAATTGCATTAATGAAATCAGATCGCTGCTGAAATTTAGGCAGCAATAAAACTGGTATAATGGGAGTCATTATACAATATCTAATCCCCTTAGTTAGTATAAACATCAATGGAAAAAAGCCCGGCATGTGCCGGGCTTTTTTCTATTTAGATTGTGGACCAAACATTACGTTTTATATG
>JBJENW010000059.1:0-3750 GCA_051880395.1 Lachnospiraceae bacterium
TCCAAAAAAGTAGTGGGCAGATGAACGTAGTGGTTAGCCCGACAAATAGAAATTTCCTACTACTTGTAAACTATGGCACATATGCAAAAAGTGTGAGGATTACTCCTCACACTCGCATGTACGCACGGTAATGCGCATAATCTCCTGTTGTTTGATGTAGCCGCAGGCCCGCAGTCCCTCCTGCAACACGCGGTTCCATTTTTTTCCACTCAGATGGCAGACAGTATGATCACTAAGCTCTACAGAGCATGCCTCCTCTACTTCACATGCCTCGCCGCAGGAAATCTTATACATATTTTTTCGGCTGATCGCGCCGATTTCTTCTAATACATTGATCATTCGGTAGACTGTCGCTGTTCCGATATTTTTATCGATTTTTACAGCTTTGTAATAGATTTCTTTGCAGCAGGAGCATTCTTCTTCGAGAATGATGTCCAACAGCATCCGCCTTTGTTTTGTAATTCTACACCCACGCTCCTTGAGCAATTCGATGATTTTTTCTTTCTTCATCTGTGTTTTCAAATACCCTTCCCCACATGCTGCTTCTTCCTTTTTTGCCATGCTTTCACCTCCCGACTACAGGGATAGAAGTCACATTTTCCCACATCCGCCGCAGTGTCCACAGTCACCCCCGCACTGCAACGATTTTCCTTTTCTTTTGTCTTGTACCATGCTTCGGACCGCCAGAGTGACGATCAACAATACGACCAGACCTGTCATCACTGTTCCCATAAACATCCATCCCTTCTATTTCGTGCTCGCCATTTTTCCAACGCTTACAGCTAACGTATCGCTTTCTTTATATGGTCGGAATAACAGATAAAGAAACAGTATCACAATGGCGATTGCCACGATTGTTCCGATTCCAAACACGCCTGTCGTCACTGCTGTTCCAATCTGGTAAATACAGAGTGCAGCCGCATAAGCAAGAACACACTGATATCCGATTGCAAACCAGAACCATCCCGCATTGTTCATCTCCCGCTTGATGGCTCCCATTGCCGCAAAGCACGGGGCGCACAAAAGGTTAAATACCATAAACGCATATGCTGCGAGAGGAGTAATCGCCGCTGCAAGGGGACCATACAAAGGCTGTGCATCATCCACCACTTCAGATCCCACACCAAACAGGATTCCAAATGTACTGACCACATTTTCTTTTGCGATCAATCCGGTTACTGTTGCCACTGCCATTTTCCAATTTCCGAATCCAAGAGGGGCAAACAGTGGTGCGATGACAGAACCGATCTTTGCCAGAATACTGCTATCCAGCTGTTCTTCCTCCAACATACCAAACGATCCGTTTACCCAGCCAAATCCTTGTAAGAACCACAGAACAATGGTAGAAAGTAAGATCACAGTACCGGCTTTTTTGATAAAGGACCATGCTCGCTCCCACATACTTCTCAATACATTTAATACCGTCGGCAGATGGTACGCCGGAAGTTCCATGACAAACGGTGCTGGTTCGCCCGCGAATCGTTTCGTTTTTTTCAAGATAATGCCGGAGCAGATGATTGCGGCAATCCCGATAAAATAAGCGCTCGTCGCAATCAAACCGGAATTATGGAAAAAGGCACCTGCGATCAGTGCGATGATCGGCAGTTTTGCTCCGCACGGAACAAACGTGGTCGTCATGATCGTCATCTTCCGGTCACGGTCGTTTTCAATCGTACGGGATGCCATGATTCCCGGTACGCCGCATCCGCTTCCGATGAGTATTGGAATAAAAGACTTTCCGGAAAGTCCGAACTTGCGGAAGATTCTGTCCATGATAAAGGCAACACGCGCCATATAACCACAAGACTCCAGAAATGCCAAAAACAGAAATAAGATCAACATCTGTGGAACGAATCCCAACACGGCACCTACTCCTGCAACGATTCCATCCAGAATCAAACTCTGCAGCCAGTCTGCACATCCGATCGCATTCAATAAATTTCCTACCAGTTGTGGCACGCCTGGAATATAGAGAGACTCAATGCCAAACAAATGCCATCCTTCTCCGAAAACACCATCGTTTGCCCAGCCTGTCGCCCAGTCACCGACGGTTGATACTGACACATAATACACACAAAACATCACCAGTGCAAAAATCGGAAGTGCCAGAAAACGGTTTGTCACCACCTGATCGATCTTATCAGAAACGGTGACCGTTCTCTTTTTATTTTTTGTCACACAAGTTCCAATGATAGAGGAGATATAGGTATAGCGCTCATTTGTGATAATACTTTCACTGTCATCATCCAGTTTGTTCTCTAATGCCTGAATCACTGCCTCAACATCCGGTCTGTTCTTCATCTGTTCCCCGATCTTGTCATCCCGTTCCAATAATTTTACGGCAAAAAATCGTCTCTGTTCTGTTGGGATATCAGATCCGAGTCGCTGTTCAATCTGCCCCAGTGTCTCCTCTACTTCCAATGAAAAAGAATGTAGTGGTGTATTACTTTTTTTCTGTTGTGCCAGTGCAACCGCTTTTTCCGCTGCTTTTGTAATGCCTGTCCCTTTCAATGCGGATATTTCTACGACCTCACATCCCAATGATTCTGCCAATTTCCTCGTCTGAATCTGATCGCCATTTTTTTCCACCAGATCCATCATATTGACAGCCATCACCATCGGAATTCCAAGTTCCAAAAGCTGTGTGGACAGATACAGATTTCGCTCGATGTTCGTTCCATCCACAATGTTTAAGATCACATCCGGACGATCCGCGATCAGGTAATTTCTTGCCACCACTTCTTCTAATGTATACGGGGATAAAGAATAAATTCCCGGCAGATCCATGATCGTAACATCTTTATGTCCTTTTAATTTTCCTTCTTTTTTTTCAACGGTAACCCCCGGCCAGTTTCCGACAAACTGGTTTGAACCGGTCAGTGCATTAAACAATGTCGTCTTTCCGCAGTTCGGATTTCCCGCCAGCGCAATTTTCAATTCCATTTGTTCGTCCCTTCTTTCATGAATTAGTACATTCTAACTGTTATGTAAAAAAATTATTCTACTTCAATCATCTCTGCATCCGCTTTACGCAAAGACAATTCATACCCACGAACAGTCACTTCTACTGGATCTCCCAGCGGTGCCACTTTTCGGACAAAGATATCGATTCCTTTCGTGATTCCCATATCCATGATTCTGCGTTTTACCGGTCCCATACCATTTAACTTTTTTACCACAACAGTTGATCCCGGTTTTATGTCTCTCAATGTCATTTTCTTACTCCTTTCTCACCATGATACGATTTGCCATTTCTTTTCCAATCGCCACACGGCTGTCCTTTACATTCACGATCAGATTTCCTTCGATTTCTGACACTACCGTTACCATCCCGCCTGTCACAAAACCCAGATTTTCCAGAAATCGTTTTGTATCCTCTTTTCCACCAATCTTCTGAATTATTATTTTCTCACCCGGATTTACCATTGTCAAAGGCATCACTTGCATCCCTTCTTTCGTCCTTATTGAGAATCATTTTCTCATCCGTTTGTTAGTATATACTAATCCAAATTAGTTGTCAATTATCTTTTTGAGAAATTCTATCAATAGCAAAAATTTCTATTTGTCGGGCTAACCACTACGTTCATCTGCCCACTACTTTTTTGGGGGACGAAAAATATCTCAACCGGGAGAATTCCATACCCGGACGTTTCGCAGCACGCCAGGCATCTTGGCAAAAAACACAGCTCCTGCTTCGGTGAGCTATGTGCTAAGAGTGCCTAATACTCTCAGGATTGCCTTCGAGCATAA
>JBJENW010000060.1:0-21360 GCA_051880395.1 Lachnospiraceae bacterium
AACCAATCGGTTCCGATACACAGTTTCCGGTATTTGGCGGGGGTACACAAGGGGCTGGGCTGCTGGCAGGGAAGTGGCTTTGACAGAAATGATAGTGAGCTCGGGTGGGGAAACTTGCGATGCCTTTCCTGTCTTGCCGTAAGGCGGACCGGCTGTGCGGATGTGTACGCCAGAGAAAGAATCCGTTTTTGAATCTTTCTCTGGCGTACACATCCGTGCAGACTGTCCGACATTCGGAAGACAGGAAAAATCAAGCATCGCAAGTTTTCCCGCCCGAACTCGGCTTCATTTCTGTCTAGCCACTTCCCTGCCAGCAGCCCAGCCCCTTGTGTACCCCCGCCAAATACCGGAAACGTCCGTATAGGAACTCCCCCCGGTTAAGATATTTTTCGTTAAAATATCAAAAAGTAGTGGAGCCAATAACGTGGTGGTTTGCTCGACAAGTCAAAATTTTTTACTGCAACACTTTTTTAGGAATTTTTCCGCAGCTGTGTTCTTCTGGGCAATATCCCATAAATTCACATTTCGGCTGGAAGTAGGTATCCACGATTTCTTTCCACTCCTCGGATATGCTGGAAAGTGCTGTGCAGATATTGGAAAACAGTTCCCGGAATTCCCAATACGCACGGTTACACATCCGCTGATGACTCATGTCTACCAGATTTCTCAAGTTCCGCTTATCCACAATGCGTGTCGTCATTCCAAGTGGCAGAAGCATGGCTGCATCCTCACGCGGAATCTCGCATTCTTTCTCCAGATAGGCCGCTGTTTTGCTAATGTTTTCCATCATTTCTTTATATTTTTTTGTCGCTTCTTCGTTTTTCGCAATTTTCGGTGGTACAATATAAGAAAAATCTTCATAATTAATGTAGCGTGTACTTGCCTGTAAGCGTGTCGGTGCACCGCCGAGATGCGTATACCACTCGCGGATCACACGCGCAGAATACCCGTCAAGCACCAATTCTACATTCACATACTCCATCACACGTCCATGCCCGCTTGCCAGGCAGTTTTTTCCCCGCTTGTAATTTTTCTTCTCATCGGTAATATCCGCTCCCCAGCAGACACCTGCCCGTGCTCCCATCAGTGTGATCGGATTTTTTGTTGTCTCTGCTAAAACTGTCACTGTTCCCATTGTTTTCTCCTCTCTATTGTGCCTGCTGTGTCAGAACGCCCAGCCACTGCAAGGCATTTGCGATTCCATCGTCCAAAATATCGGTTGTTACATAATCTGCCATATCCAATAGCTGCTTCGTCGAATTTCCCATTGCAATACTTGTTCCGGCAGCTTCTAACATAGTCAGATCATTTGTACTATCTCCGATCGCGACTGTATCCTCCATAGCGATTCCCAGTTTTTCTGCTAACATCCGCATTCCGGATGCCTTAGAGATTCCTCTCGGAACAATCTCATAATAGCCGTTTTCCCGGTCGATCACATCTAGTTCCTCTCCTAAGCGCGCTTGAAACTGTTCCATCTGTTTCTTTTCAGACACATAGGCATAAAATTTTTCAAAGTTTCCGATACTATCCTTCCATTTTGCATATTTTTTTTCAGCAAAATGTACCGTAAAATCATAAAACTCTTTGGAATGAATTTCCGAAAGTTCTTGCTCATAATTATTCTCTGTACCTTCAAAAATCGCATCGATGTGGCAGGCGCGCAGCTCTGCCATGATCTTTTTCGCCAGATCTGCTTCTATTTTTTGATGAAACAATTCCTTTCCATGGTACACGATCCTTGTTCCGCATCCCATCACAATTCCGTCGAATGCAACCTGATCTGTCACATCCGGGCCGAGCAGTTTCTGTGTCCGACCGGTATTGATGACACAAATATGCCCATTCTTTTGAGCGGTTTCAATCGCTTTTTTTGCGCTGTCTACAATCTGTTTCGATCTTTCCGGTATCAGTGTTCCGTCTATATCAAAAAAAATTAACTTCTGATTCATTCGTTTTCTCCTTAACAAAAAGCCTGTCCCCGGGATTTGGGAACAGGCTTTATACCTCCTGTGTGAAACGGTTTATTTCTGATTTGCCGGCTCGATATTGATGGATTTTCCTTTGATCTTTACGTTGCTCATCGCCTGCAATACCGCTTTTCCATATTCCCGCGGAACTTCTACAAAGGTATATTTATCAAACATGTCGATCGCACCTACCAGTTTTCCCGGCATACCGGATTCTCCTGCGATCGCACCTAAGATATCGCCCGGTTTGACGTGCTGTTTCTTTCCAATATTGATAAACAGACGTACCATGCCCTCTTCTGCACCAGTATTGTCGAATTCAAAATCAATGTCTTCCTGATTCGTCGACTCCGCACCGCCTAATGCCATTTTCAGAAAGGCTGCTGCAATATCCATAGACGTATAATCCGACTCATTCACCTGCGCTTCGATCAAATTGATCATGTCGGTCAGATTTTCTTCATCAATGATCTGCGTCACCTGATCCATGATCTTTTCCGCTTTGATCTGTGCCACATCTTCCGAGGACGGAATCGGCTGCGCCAGAATCTTCGTCTTACAATAGCGCATGATATCTTTTAATTTATAGACTTCTTTCCCCTTCACAAAGGTAAACGCCCGTCCATCTCTTCCAGCACGTCCGGTACGTCCGATTCGATGTACATAATACTCGTCATCCTGCGGAACATCATAGTTAAAAACTGCCTCCACATCATCCACGTCAATGCCTCGTGCTGCTACGTCGGTTGCGATCAAAATCTCTGTCTTTCCGTTTCGGAAACTGTTCATGACGCGATCACGCTGAGACTGCTTCATATCTCCATGCAATCCTTCGGCAAAGTAACCCCGTCCCTGCAATTCACTTGCCAGCTCGTCCACCATACGCTTCGTATTACAGAAAACAAGGGACAACTTCGGATCATAGTAATCCAAAAGCCGTGTCAGCACCTCTGTCTTATCTTTACGTTTTACATCATAATAGTATTGTTCAATACGCGGTACGGTCAGTTCTTTTTTCACTACCTTGATCGTCGTCGCATCTTTTTGATATTTTTTTGTGATGTCTAAAATTGGTTTTGGCATCGTTGCAGAGAAAAGTACGGTCTGCCGATTTTCCTGTGGGATATACTCTAAGATCGTCTCGATATCCTCACGGAATCCCATGTTCAGCATTTCGTCTGCCTCATCTAACACAACTGTATGCACATGATCGCAACGGATGGTCTTTCTGCGCAGATGATCCATTACACGTCCCGGCGTTCCCACGATGATCTGCGTTCCACCTTTTAAGGATCGAATCTGCTTGGATATATCCTGCCCTCCATATACTGGAAGTAATTTTACACCATGCATATATTTGCTAAGTTTGCGCAATTCTTCTGCCACCTGAATCGCTAATTCTCTTGTCGGAGAAAGGATAATGACCTGTGTTTTCTTTAAAGAAGGATCTACCTTTTCCAGTATCGGTATTCCAAACGCTGCCGTCTTTCCGGTTCCTGTCTGTGCCTGTCCGATGACATCCACGCCGCTCATTACAACCGGAATCGCCTTTGCCTGGATCGGAGATGCCTCTTCAAATCCCATTTCCTTAATTCCTCTCAAAATCTGAGGGGATAATCCTAATTCATCAAATTTTACTGTTTCCATATATTTCCTTTCTTTGTGTGTCGGTTTTCCGCAAAGCAAGCCTCGCATACTCTATCAAGAGCGTCCGTATTCACACATCGATCGTCACTCACTCTACGAAAGAAAAAAGACGCCGTAAATAAAGCGCCTCCGAACTATAAATACCGTTTTTTATCATATCAAACGAAAGTTGCATTGTCAAATGCTTTCTATGGAGAATATATTTTTTTTCTTCCTTACCGACAGAAAGGACCTATCTGTTCATTTTTTATACATAATTTTTCACAATATCTTCATGATTTACACATATGCGTTTCACAATCTCTTTGTATAGTATAATCATCAAATGAAATGAATTTGATTTTAACTTTTTTCATTAACTCCCCCCTTTTTTATAAACCGCCTCCCCCAAGGCGGTTTTTATATGTTCAAAAAAACCTGTGACAAAATTCTTTGCCACAGGTTTTCTTGTATAAAATGATAAATTTTATGCTCCGACTGTAGAAGCAACGATTTCCAAGTTGCCTTCGATTTCCACTTTTCCGTATCCGGCCGGCAAAATAAAATGATCGCCTTTTTTTACATGCTGTCCATTTAAGAGTGCATCGCCTTCTAATACAGACATAATTAAGAATGGATAAGACTGATCAAATTCTGCTTTTCCTTCTACATCTAACTTAAATACTTTGTAATACGAGCAGGAATACAGCTCATTCAACTGATTCTTCGGAAGACCAACGGCTGATACCACACTGTCTTCTACCGATTTTGCTGGAACTGTGATGACATCGATACTCTTTTCTACATGCAGCTCTCTCGGTTTTCCGTTTGAAAGTCTGTCATAATCATAAACGCGATACGTAATATCACTGTTCTGCTGTGTTTCAAGAATCAGGATTCCGCCCTTGATCGCATGGACAGTACCCGGATCGATCTGAATAAAGTCACCTTTTTTCACTGGAATTTCGCGAATAAAGTCGTTCCACTTTTTGTTGTGGATCATATCTTCTAATTCTTCTTTGGTCTTTGCGTTGTGACCGATGACAAGTGTAGATCCCGGCTCGCAGTCTACGATATACCAGCACTCTGTTTTTCCAAATGAACCGTTTTCATTCTCTTTTGCATACGCATCGTTTGGATGTACCTGAATACTTAAATCAGCTTTTGCATCGATAATCTTGATCAGTAACGGGAAACGGTCGATATCCACATTTCCGAATAAATCCGGCTGTGTTTTCCACAATTCGGACAGTTTTTTCCCGGCAAATGTGCCTTCTTTGATCGTACAGTCACCATTCTGGTGCGCTGCGACACCCCAACACTCTCCGATGTCATCTCCCTCTACCGGATAATGAAAATCATCGCGTAATCTGGTTCCACCCCAGATATTATGTGTAAATACTGGCTCTAAAAATAAAATTTCACTATTTGTGTTACTCATTGTTAACTCCTTTCCGTTGGTTTCCATGACTCTCTTATACCAGAAAGCGGAATCCTTTGCAATTCGTTTTTGTGTTTCAAAATCTACATATACGATGCCAAAACGCTCATCGTATCCCTTGTCCCATTCGAAATTATCCATATAAGACCAGAGAAAATAACCGCGCACATCTGCGCCATCCTCTGCTGCGCGAAGCATTGCTGCAATGTATTGCTCCAAAAATGTGATCCGATTTGGATCGTGCACCCGTCCGTCTGAGGATACCACATCGTGACAGGACATCCCATTTTCTGTAATATAAATCGGCATCTGATACCGCTCATATAAAAACCGGATTCCCCAGTAGAACGCTTCTGGTGTCACCGGCCACTGCGATGCTGTCTTCGTATGCCCTGGCTTTCTTGGTACAAATTCCGGCTTTCCATTTTCTCCTGCCCGCACCATATAACCATTGTAAATATTCTGCCCCAAAAAATCAATCGGCTGTGAGATCAGCTCCATGTCTTCCGCTGTAAATTCAGGAAGATACGGTGCATACTGCTTCAATCCATCTTCTGGATACTGTCCAAGTAAAACAGGATCAGAAAACCAGGTCACATTCCATGTCCAGTTGTCTAACTTCTCATTTTGGGAAAAATAACACTGGCGCGCTGCTTCAATGTCTTCCGGTTTGCTTGAAGCCGGATACGCTACACCACAGGTCGGCGCATATCCAATCTTGATCGGCCGCACTGCGTAGTTTCGCAATGTTTTTACTGCCATTCCATGCGCCTTCAGCATATGGTGTGTCATTTGAAACGTATTTCGATATGTTTCTTTTTTACCGGGTGCATGAACACCGGACAAATGCCCTAAACCGATAAAACACTGTGGCTCATTAAACGTGATAAAGTATTCGCATAAATCGGAAAAATTTTCTGCAACCACTTTTGCATATTCCGCAAACCACTGAACCGAATCCGGATTTAGCCAGCCTCCTCTATCTTCCAGTGCCTGTGGAAACTCCCAGTGGAACATTGTGATATATGGCGTAATTCCATTTTTTTTCATTTCCTGTATCATATCACGATACAGCGCAATTCCTCTTTCATTGACTCTGCCAATTCCATCCGGCAGAATTCTTGCCCAGTTGAGCGAAAAACGATACGCCTTGATTCCCAGCAAACGCATCATTGCAAAATCTTCTTTATACCGGTGAATGTGATCACATGCGACATATGCATTCTGGTCGTCCCGTACATGTCCTTCTACTGTAAACGTATCCCAGACACATGTTCCGCATCCATCCTGCGCATCTCTTCCTTCAATCTGGTAAGAACTTGTTGCTACCCCCCATACAAAATCATCCCTGACCATATACTTCCTCCGTTCTTTATGGCTCAATTTCAACGTTCTTTACATCTCAACTCCACCATAAATCGTTTTATAAGGTAAAAAAGCCGGAGAGAATAAACCTCTCTCCGACCTTCCATGCATTTTTTCAAAAATGCGATTTATCTTCTTCCGATTTCCGTATCGGATTCTCTTACAACACTATTTTCTTTGATATAATCTACGATATCATCTACCTGTGTAAATGCAAGTCCTACATAGCTGTCCGCAGCACCGTAGTAAATTGCGATTTTTCCAGTATCCGGATCATGAATCGTTGCACATGGGAAACATACATTCGGAACGAATCCTCTTTCCTCATACCACTCTTCCGGAGTGATCAGGAAGTTCTGGCATCTGTATTTTACGATAGATGGATTGTCGATATCTAAGATTGCTCCACCGATGGAGTAAACATATCCGTTACATGTTCCACTTACACCATGATAGAACAGTAACCAACCTTCGCTGGTCTCGATCGGAGCTGCGCCGCCACCAATCTTTAAGGACTCCCACCATTCGTCACTCTTGCCCATAACATGACGATGTTTGCCCCAGTATACTAAATCCGGGCTTTCGCTGACAAAGATGTCACCGAATGGAGTATGTCCACTGTCAGACGGTCTGGATAACATCATGAAGTTACCATTGATCTTTCTTGGGAACAATACAGCATTACGGTTGAATGGAAGGAACGGATTTTCTACTCTTGTGAAAGTCTTGAAATCAGTTGTTTTCGCCATACCAATTGCTGCACCGTAGAAATCCTGGCACCAGATAATATAATAAGTATCTTCAACTTTTACCAGACGTGGATCATATGCATAAACTGGCATGAAAGGTTTTCCTTCTTCATCAACAAATTCAATCTTATCTTTGTTGAAATCCCAGTGAATACCGTCTTCGCTGCGTCCTAAATAAATGTAAGGAATACCATTTGTCTGCTCCCCACGGAACACACCGATGAATTTTCCTTCATAAGGAATAACCGCACTGTTAAAAATTCTTGCTACACCTTCTACCGGGTTTCTTCCGATGATCGGGTTCTCTGTGTAACGCCAAATTGGTGCACCCTTTACATCAGCTGGGCGATCCTGCCAAGGTACATTTGGTACGCTAGGGCTCAAAATTTTCACTCTTGTCATTTCAAAATCCTCCTGATTTTTTCTTCTACTTGCAAAAAGAGGTTGCCGCATCGCTCTAAGCGTTCTATCAATTCAACCATGCGGCAGCCTCCCTGCTCTATTTTTTTCTATTATATTTTATAACAGAAACCTATTTTTTTCAATACTTTTTAGTTTTCTTTTGCAAGAATCTCCAAGTTTTTCTTGATCATGTCACATCTCTGTGCTACACACTCAACAGAACGACCTGGATCTACCGGTGTATTAAATACATAATCAATTAACTTGTCAATTGTTGTTGTTGCAACATGCATTCTTGTATCACTAGATGCATAATAAATATAAACGGTTCCATCATCTGTCTTAATCGCACCGTTGGTAAATACAACGTTTGATACGTCACCAACACGCTCATCTCCTAAAGGTCCGAGCAGCATACATCCAGGTTCAGCGATCACTTTCGAAGGATCATTTAAATCTGTTGCAAATGCATACAGGACATAACGAAGACCTGCTGCCGTGTTTCGCACACCGTGTGCAATATGAATCCATCCTCTATCTGTTTTAATCGGAGGAGCACCGGCACCATTTTTTGCCTCTGTGATTCTGTGATATCTACGAATACTTGTCATTTTTTCTTCATCAATCACTGCATGTTCGATATCATCACACAGACCGAAGCCGATTCCACCGCCACTTCCTGTATCAATAAAGTCATCCATCGGTCTTGTATAGAATGCATATTTTCCATCTACAAATTCCGGATGTAATACAACGTTTCTCTGCTGTGGGGAGTGTAAAGTCTTTAAGTTGTCCAGTCTCTCCCAGTGTTTTAAATCCTTGGTACGTACAATACCTGCAGCTGCCACTGCAGCAGATAAATCATTGGTTGTTGTATCCTTGCTCTCTGAACAGAACACACCATAGATATATCCATCTTCGTGTTTTGTCAGACGCATATCATATACGTTTGTTTCTTCCGGGCAGGTATCCTCGAATAAGATCGGATAATCCCAGAATTTAAATCCATCGATTCCGTTATCACTTTCTGCAACTGCAAAGAATGATTTACGGTCATTACCCTCTACACGGGCAACTAAATAAAATTTTCCGTTTAATTCAATTGCTCCAGAATTTAATACGGCATTAATACCAAGACGCTCCTCGAAATTCGGGTTTGTCTTCTCATCCAGATCATATTTCCAAAAAACCGGAATGTGATCTCTTGTCAAAATCGGATATTCATAACGGTCAAAGATTCCGTTATAGAAATCGCTTTTCACATTTTTGCGATTTACTAATTTTTCATATTTTGCTTGTTCTACATAATACTGCTTATTTAACATTACTTACTTAACCTCCTGATTACTTCGAAGCACATACGTCCATTGTGATACGGACACTTCCACGGTTCTACAATCGGACTTTCGGTATCCGGATTTCCGTCTTTGTCCACTCTCCAGTACCACTCCGATCCTTCTCTCTTATCAATCACATAGTTCTTGATGTATTCCCATGTGTTTTCTGCTGCGGTCAGATATTCTTTTCGCTCTGGATCTTTTTCGTAGCCATTTAAGAAGCCTACGACAGTTTCTGCCTGCACCCACCATACTCTCCAGGTATTTACTTCTCCGCGGTCACACTCATTTGCCAGAGAATGTCCATCAAATGCAACCTTGTAAATCTGATTGGTAAGATCCTTTGTAATCGGTGTCATCTTCTTCTCGTAAACAGGATCGCCTAATACTTCTACACCGCGGTCCATCAGCCATGCAGTCTCGATATCGTGACCATAGGAATGTAAATCCAGAATTGTATTATAATTTTTGTCGAAAAATACTTCCTGTCTGTGAAGTTCTGGATTGTATACTTTATCTGCGAATGTATCCATGATCCAACGCAGACGTTTGCCTACTTCCTGATTCTTTGAAACACGATACAATTCCACATATGCCTCAAATACATGAAGCAGCGTATTCATGGTCTTATCGGCCACAACGCCGTTTTCTGACAGATATTCATTGCTGATCAAATGGAATTCTTTATCAAAAGCTTCCAGATAACCAACTTCATCTGTACATTTTTCTTCAATCATATGGAACAGTTCAAACGCCATATCCAATGCTTCCTGATCCTTCGACGCCTCATAATAAGAGGACAGCGCATAGATACAGAATGCCTGATTATAGGTGTGTTTCATGGTGTCTGCCGGGGTGCCATCATAATGAATGGCCCAGTAAATTCCACCATTTTCCTTGTCGATACAATGGTTTTTCATAAATTCAAAACCATGCTTAGCCTCTTCCAAAAGACTTTCGTCTTTCAGAAGAGTATAAGCATTGGAAAAAAACCATGTAATCCGGCTGTTCAAAATACAGCCCTTATCGGCTTTCTTGTCCACGGTAAGGTCGTAACCTTTATAGCCGTAGTAACCGCCGAACTCATCATCCCGCAAATTTTTCCAAAACGGAATGATCGTGTTTAAGAGATGTTCTCTTACTTCATCAATCATCATTGTTTTTTTCTCCCGTCGTTTTTATTTATAAATCAATAGAAACATTGATTTATTGACATTAACCTTTGACTGCACCCGCCGTGATACCGGAATAAATCTGGTTCTGGCAGAGAATAAAGATAAGCAGGATCGGTAAGAAGGAAATAATTACACCCGCACAGATCAAGTTGTAACGGCTTCCCAACGGTCCGGTAAAGGTATACAGTGAAATTGCAACTGTATGGATATCTTTGTTCTGTAAGTACAGGTTTGCACAGTAGTACTCGTTGTAAGTATTTACACCCTTTAAGATTATACATGTTACAATCGCAGGTTTCAACAGTGGAAGCATAATTTTCCAATAAATTTGGAAATAACTTGCACCGTCAAGGATTGCAGATTCATCCAGTGAGTAACTAATGTTCTCGAAGAACTGAATGAAGATATAAATGGAAATAACGTCCGTACCACACATCATAATGATGTAACCATGCAAACTGTTTACAAGATGTAAGTTTGTCATGATCTGATAAACTGCGACCTGCATAGCAACTGCCGGAAGCAATGTTGCAAACAGGAATAAGTTACGGATCAGTCCATTACCACGGAACTGGAAACGGTTCAATATATAAGCCAGCTGTGTACCAACCAAAATGGATACGATCAATACAAAGAGCATAACAATGATCGTATTGATAAATGCTGTTCCCATGTCTGCTTTCTGGAATGCCTGAACAAAGTTGTCGAAGTTCAGCCAGCTCTTTGGCATTGTCATTACATTTGTTGATTTGTATTCTTCTTCAGTTTTGAATGCTGTGATAAAACAGGACACAACAGGAAGCACAGCCACAATTGCAAAGAAAATCAGTGAAACATATTTCACAATTCCCCAGACAACTGCGCCGGCAGAATAATGTTTTCTTCTTTTTGTTCCAGCCATCTTTATGCTGCCTCCTTACTCAGTTTTTTCTTTTTCTTCTTCTCGTTTCTGATTTCTTCATCTTCGTCTGCGTTTTTAAAGACATACTTAAAGAATAGCTTCTGAAGTACCGTACAAACAATGATAATGCCTAACAGTACAACTGCCATTGCAGATGCAAGTCCTACTTTCTGACTTGTATGTGCTACTTCGTTCATCTTTACGAAGAAGGTTGCTGTTCCATTTGCACCGCCTGTGATAACGAATGGCTGCTCGAATGCACTCAGCGCACCAGTGATCGAAAGAATTACATTTAAGGTTACGATTGTTTTGATACTTGGCAGAATAATATGTATAAACTGCTGGAATTTATTTGCGCCGTCCAAATCTGCTGCTTCATAAAGCTCTGCATCTACAGACATGATCGCACCGATAAACAATACCATATTCTGTCCAAAATAACGCCATACTGAGGTTGCCACCAATGACCAGTTATTCACTCGCTGATCACGCAACCAGTAAGGAAGGTTGTCCGGATTAAATCCGCACCAGCTAAGAACTGTATCCAACACATATCCTCTGGTATAGAAGTATTTGAAAATGAAACCGATTGCAATACCACTAATCAGATAAGGGAAGAACATCAATCCCTTGAATAAGTTTTCGCATTTTACACCAAAGCTCAATACTGTAGCAAGGTATAATGCAAGTGCCAGCTGGATGATTGATCCAAGCATGTAGTAAAGACTTAATTTCAATGCGCCAAAAACTTCTGGTTTTCTGAACACATCAATGTAGTTCTTCCATCCCACATATTCCCAATTTGCCCGCGGGGTAGAATATTTCATCTTGTAAAAACTGTACCGTACCATCTCACCAAACGGCAGATAGGTAAACGTAAATAATAATGCAAGAGGGATAATCATAAATGCAACACAAATAATGAGCTGCTGTCCCTTTCTGCTTCTCGCCCATGCTACGATACCGCCGGGCTTTTTCTCCGTATTTGCTGCTGTAGCTGCCATACCATCAAATCCTCCATAAAGTTTTAGAACCAAAGCTTATTTTTTTATATATAAAAAGGTACCGCTAAAGGAATGCCAGAAATATTTTGACGGGAGCAAACTGCCATCCCTAAAGCCGCACCTCTTTATGCTTTATTTACACTAGGAGTATTACTGTTTCCTACTCTTTTGTTTATTCTGTTTCTACGTCGTTGCTCTCCTGTGCGTCAGACCATGCCTGATTCCACTCTTCCATGATATCGTCGAATGACTCATCATTGTTTGTTGCATGTTCTACGATCGACTGAACTTTGGTGTTACCACCGTTATTAATATTTAACTCAGAATCTGCATTTAATGTAGATAATAAGGATTCCTCTCCCTCTTTTGCCGGGTTGTCTTCTACATAATTTACATCGTTTTCTTCAAAAGCTTTATATACTTCCGGATAATTTTCATCGCCTGCTTTGATCGGAAGTCCGCCTTCGTTGAAGGAGTAACCGGATTTCTCTGTCATCCATTTGATAAATACTAAAGATGCTTCTCTGTTTTCTTTTGAAGAATCTTTATTAATACCATAGCTGTAATCAGCACCTGTTGTTGCATACTGTTTTCCATCAACTGTGATTGGGAAAGACATATATCCGATATCATCTGCATTCGGACCTGCTGCCTGCATCTGGGAATATGCCCAGGAACCAAGCATCATACATCCGATCTTACCGTTGTTTAACATACCCTTGCTGTCATCCCAGGATGTTGTTGTGTAATCATCCTCTGTTAACTTATTCTGTACAGCATCGTACAAAATCTTGTATACTGCATATGCATGTGTATCATCGTTGTAGTTCTGGAATGGGTTCTTTGTGTGCAACAGTTTCTGGTTGGAGTAATCCGAATCACCGGTACCTGTTCCAGTAATGTATGCATCCCATTCACCCATTGGCCACTGATCTGCATAGTTTGTATACAGCGGAATTACTTTTTCGTCATCACCTTTTCCCTTATTGTTGTCTGCGATCTTCTGTAATACCTTTAAGAAGTCCTGTGGTGTTTTTGGAAGATTCTTCTCATCTACGCCTGCTTCTTTAAATACTTTCTTGTTGTAGACAATTCCTTTTGCAGTTGCGGTAGACGGTACACCGTATACCTGATTGTCATACATCCACTGGGTTGCATAGTTGATCTGACCCTTCATGGTTTCTAAATCACCAAGCGGCATGAAATACTCGCTCAGATCTTTTTTGTCAACAGCCGGGATCATCATGATATCACCCCAGTCACCACCCTGTAAACGTAATAATGCATCGTCTGCATAGTTGGTATCTGTCTCAACACTTACCTGAATGTCTGGATACTCTTTGTTAAAATCTGCAATGTAGTCGTCCCAGTTTTTTGCTCCTTTGTAGTCAGACTGAGATAAGTCAGTTCTCTGGTTGAATACCTTGATAGATGCTTTCAGATCTTTGTAGTCTTCGCCTAATTTGATATCGGCATATGAAACATCTATATCGGCTCCTGAATTGGACGCACCTTCTGCTGCATCTGAACCCGTGTTTCCTTTTGAACCACTGTTGCTACCACCACACGCTGTCATAGATGCAGTTAACGCCATAACCAGTGTCACTGCCATAATCTTCTTAAACTTCATTTCTAATAGTCCTCCTTAAATCCATGTACCTCTGTTGCTTTACAACTTAATTTAATTATATTCAACTTTGGAATTTAGTCATCGCTTATTTTTGTTTTTAATCATTCATTCTTGTCTTTTTTGCTTTTTTCTTCTATTTTCACTAATTTAAATACTCATTTTTGTGCATTTTCACAGTTCATTTTTTCTTGATTTTTTTTATTAGTTTAATTTAGTCTTTTCTTTGAATTGTTTTAAGTCTTTTTTTAATTAAAATTCCAAAATATGGTTTGAATTTTACCCTTTTATCCAGTATAATAGCTTCAAGTTAGTTAAAAAATAAGTTAAGAGGTGTTTTTATGGAGATTTTTCCTTTCCCTGGGCGGACTTATAAACGAAATATGCAAACAGCACATACCATGCTGACGATTCTCGCTGGAGGCAGGATCGCAACACCGGCTTCTTTTCACGGAACACCGGAATTTTCGTCGAGCACCATGCTGTTATATACGGTCTGTGGAAAAGGACGGATCGCTTTTCCTGAAGAAGATTCCATTGTTGTATCGGCCGGAACATTTCTCTGGCATTCCTGCGACTCGGATACGCTTGTACAGAAATTGACGGACAACTGGGACTTTTATGTTTTTTTTCTTCAGGATTTTCCGGCCTCGACCGCCCCGTTTCCTGCTTTTTTCCCACACCATATCTTTGTTCAGGTACCAAAAAATAATCCTTTACTTCAACACCTGGATCTTTTGTGTGAAAATGATGCATCCGCAACGTTAGAATCAAAAATACGCGATCATCAGCTCTTAACATCTGTTTTTTGTGAAGCACTTCTGCTTTTACCGGATTTGAATTCTGGTTATACACCGCCTGAGACTTATCTGACTCAGTTAAAAGAAATTCTGGATACCGACTATGCCTCCCCTCATTCTCTTGCGGAATTCGAAAAACTATTTGCCATTAGCCGCTATCATCTCTGTCGGGAATTTTCAAAATGTTACGGCGAACCGCCGCTTCAGTATCTGAACCGGCAGCGAATCAAAAAGTCAATGGAACTTTTACGTAAAACGGATATCAACATCCGGGAAGTCGGTGCCACAGTCGGAATCGAAAATACAAATCATTTTATCAATCTGTTCAAGAAATATGTCGGCTGTACGCCGCTTGCTTACCGAAAAAGGATGTTAAAACAAAAAGAGACGCGATAACTCGCGTCCCTTTTTTAATCTATTCGCCGAACACTGTCTTTTAACACCATATGTCCTTCTACAATATCTATCCCTACCGGCATATGGCTGTTTGTCATCTGACGTAACAGCGCATAGACCGCTTTTCTTGCCATCTCATTGATATCCACTTCATACGTCGTGATCGCAACATCACAGAGCCCCGGATATAGATAGTTGTCAAACCCTACGATCGACACATCTTCCGGTATACGATACCCCTGATCGGTCAGTTTCCGAATCAGTTCACTCGCCGTCAGATCACAGTTACAGACGAATGCTGTCGGCATATCTTGTGGTATGGTCAATTTATTTACCGTATCAATCCTTCCATCCTCAAGATTTCGATCTTCGATCAACCATTCTTTTCTCTGCTCCAACTGATGTTCCAACAGCGCTTTTGTAAAGCCCAGATACCGGTCTGTGATACTGCTGCTGCTTAAGATCGTACCAACAAATGCCAGTTTTTTGTGCCCCATCTCGATAAGATAATCGGTCAGTTGATACGCACCGTAGAAACTGTCCGAGATCACTGCATCGTTTTTTTGTTTTTCCTCGTAAAAATCCAGATAAATGATCGGCACCCCTGCCCGGTCATTTAACGCGTCCAGATAGTTTCTTTCCAGACGCCCGATGATAATCAGACCGTCCGCTTTTTTCTCCTGAATCACTTTTGGCAGCACACATTTTTTTTCATTTTCCTCACTGATGACTTCGAGAATGGTAAAGCACTCTTTTTGAATGGCTTTCGTCGTCACAGCCTGATACATCTGCCAATAAAAAGAGTCATATTTTCCAAGGTAATGCTCCGATACTAAAACGCCAATGTTATATGTATTACGTGGTTTCAGCCGCTTTTTCGCGGACGGCTGTCGATACCCCATTTCATTCGCCAGAACCTTAATTTTCTGGCGCATATCCTCGCTGACACCTTTCTTATCCGAAAGTGCTTTGGAAACTGTCACTGTGCTGACCCCCAGCTTCTTTGCAATATCTGCCAGCTTCACAGCTTTTGCCATGCCGTTCTCCTTCTTTCCTGTTTATTTTTCGTCTACTGCAGTCAGATGAATCAATTGCCCTTTAAAATCCCCCCAAGGATTCGCAATGTTCATTCCTGCATACATTAAAATATCTCCTGCATAAATCTGATCCGTACCTTCCAGGCGGTAATTTTTCTCTGGATCAAGACCTTTCAGGCGAATTCTTCGACTATGGAAATTCGGTCGATTCAGTACCTGTACAAAGGTAAATAATGCTTCGTTTTTATCCTTGGAAACCACACCATAGCAATCATAGTAATGATTCTCCTGGTACGATGCAACGCGATAATAATCGCCGCTTCTGACCAGATCGTTGTATTTATGGTACATCGCTACCTGATCCGGAATCATCTCCTGGTCCTTTTGCGGGATTTTTGTGATGTCCAGCTCATATCCAAACGTACCTGCAAGTGCAACATATCCTCGCGTCTCAAACGGTGTCACACGCCCTACCGTATGGTTCGGACAATCCGATATATGTGCGCCCATTGTAGACAACGGATACAGCATCGCTGTACCTTCCTGAATCTTCAGACGCTCAATTGCATCCGTATCGTCAGAACACCAGATCTGTGGGCTGTAATATAACATTCCCGGATCAAATCGTGCTCCGCCTCCGGAACAGTTCTCTAAAAGCAGATTCGGGAACTCACTCGTCAGACGTTCCTGCAATTCATACACAGCCAGCACATAACGGTGCGATAATTCTCCCTGCTGATCTGCCGGCAAGACCGCGCTTCCCAGATCACTCAGCTGGCGGTTCATATCCCATTTCACATACTCAATGTTTGCACTGCGTAAAACAGAGGCCACGCATTCATATACATAATCAACTACTTCTTTTCGACTCAGATCCAGTACAAACTGGTTTCTCGCCCGGGTACCCTCACGGTTTGGCACTGCAATTGCCCAATCCGGGTGTTCTTTGTATAACTTCGAATCCGGAGAGATCATCTCCGGTTCAAACCAGATTCCGAATTTCATCCCCATTTTATTTACTTCATCTACCAGATGTTTCAATCCACCGGTGATCTTTTTCTCATTTACCTGCCAGTCTCCCAGACTGGTACTGTCATCATTTCGATCGCCAAACCATCCATCATCCATGACTAACATTTCGATTCCAAGTTCCGACGCACGTTTTGCGATCGAAAGCAATTTTTCTGTATCAAAATCAAAATAGGTCGCTTCCCAGTTATTGATCAAAATCGGTCGTTTCTGGTCTTTATACTTGCTGCGGATCAGGTGGTTCCGATATAGATCGTGCAGCGAATGTGTCATTCCGTCTAAGCCCTTTGACGAATACACACAGATGACTTCCGGTGCCTGGAATTCATCATTTGGGTTCAATTTCCAGCAGAAATGCTCCGGATTGATTCCAAGCATTACACGAACGCTGTCAAACTGACTCTTTTCTACCTGTCCGAAGAAGTTTCCGGAATAGACAAAATGAAATCCATATACATCACCACGCTCCTGTGTGGCGCCTTTTGCTTTTAATCCTAAAAATGGATGATCCTGATGGCTGGATTCTCCTCGATTTGAAGACAATCCCTGCTTTCCATAACCGACACGGCGCTGTTCGATATGGCGTTCTCTCGCCCAAGAGCCATGTAATGTCACAAGCTCAAATTCTTCGTCGTCCATATCCAGAGCCGCAGACAACACTTTTGTCAAATAGATTTCTTCTTCGCCCTCATTTTTCACCTTCACACTGCGGGCAATCACATCAACATCCTCGAACGTCGTATAATAAAGCGTTGCAGAAAGCTTCAATGCTTCATCTTTTACCACAAGCTCCAGCGTTGTACAGGTGTCTTCATCGCCAAATGTTGCCGGCAGACCTTCTAGTTTCGGTTTTCCCGGATATATTTTATGAGAATCATATTTGAATTCTACTGCGGAATGTCCGCTCTTTGTGCGCACTTCGATCGCACCCTCACGATAATCACCTGTACCGCTTCCCGGATATTCCATCGGAAAAGCATCCATAAAAGATGCCCGGTCCCTGTTGTTTGTAGATGGAACAAACGGTGGTTCGTCAATGCGCATCAGGTATCTGACATCCTCCTGGCGTAATTTCTTACCATAATAAACATGACCCACAAACTGATTCTGGTCTACCAGTGCGATGATGTAACTTGCTGATCTGGTATCCAATTTAAAAATACCTTTTTCTTCATAGAAAGTAATTGCCATTTTGTTTTCCTCCAGAATTTACGCTTCTTAGCTTTTTCTTTGCGTTTTTTACCCTTTTTTTATTCTTTTTTTAGTTAAAGTATAGCTAATTTTGAATCCTTCTGTCAACGTCATTTTGTACGAATTTCAGGGCTCTAATTTAGAAATAAAAACGGTTTTTCAGGCGGCATCTGCAAAAACTGCATCAATAAAAGCGCACCCCGCAGAGAAACACGTTCCTCGGAAAGAATCCGACGCACTTCTTTTTTATCCGCAAGTACAACTTCAATTCGCTCCGTACTCTCCTGTCCGGCCTTTGAGATCGTTCCCTCTGCATATCCGAACACTGCCGAACCTGTCTCATCGGTAAACCCCGGTCCTAAGAAAAAAGGTCTGCGAAAGATCTGCGAACCACCGGTATATACGGTAAAATCCAATCCAGTCTCTTCTTTCATTTCACGGACTGCTGCCTCAGACGGTGTTTCTTTTGCATCTATAAGTCCTGCCGGCAGTTCATAGATCCAGGCATCTAACGGATAACGGTACTGCCTGATCAATACAATTTTATTCGGGTCCGGTTTATAAACCGGATAAATGACGATGCCTTCCGCCTCCATGCTTTTTGTTTTGTGCTTGATGTGTGCTTCATCATTGCGGGAAGCAAAATAATATCCAAACGGCTCACCGTTATGATCGATCGCATCAATCTGGTACATGTTTAAAAATGGGTTATCGGTTAATTTGTGAACATCTGTATAATTTTTCATTTTCTTTTCCTTTCTACTTGACAAATCAAAGTGAGTGTTCTAGTATTAATTACATGCTAAGTAGTTTTGAATACTACTTGTCGTATTTGTGAATACTTTATAATAACTATATTTTTAAAATTATTCTAATGGGGGTGTTCAATATGAATAGAAAATTTAAATTAAAAGATCCTGGAAGTTCTATTACACATTTTATCGGTATGTTGATGGCACTGTTCGCCTCAACTCCGCTCTTGATCAAAGCGGCAACAAATCCCGACCGCGTCCATGTCGTCACGTTAGCGATCTTCATGGCCAGCATGATCTGCCTGTATGGGGCAAGTACCTTGTATCATTCACTGGATTTATCCGAACATACAAATGAGATCTTAAAGAAATTAGACCATGCCATGATTTCCGTGCTGATTGCCGGCTCTTACACACCGGTGTGTGTCATCGTCCTGGGTGGGAAAACTGGATACACCTTGCTGGCTCTTGTATGGGGCATCGCAATTGCCGGAATTTTGATCAAATTATTCTGGATCAACTGCCCGAAGTGGTTTTCCTCTGTGTTATACATCGCCATGGGCTGGCTGTGCGTACTGGCTTTTACACAGCTTTTAAACAGTTTGGAGACCAGCGCATTCCTCTGGCTGCTCGCAGGCGGTATCATCTATACGGTCGGCGGCATCATCTATGCGATCAAAGCACCGCGGTTTAATGCCAAGCATCCGGCATTCGGCTCCCACGAAATTTTTCATCTGTTTGTGATGGGCGGGAGCATCTGCCATTTTATCTTTATGTATCTTTTCGTGGCTACCATGCCACTGGCATAAATTAGTGCTGTACGGTTTCATCGTCTAAGTGCCAGATCTCCTGCTTTTGCAGATTGCCAAGATAAATGCTGTTTCGGGAGTTTTCTTTTCCGACATACAGCATCTCATCAGCACTATGTAAAAAGTCAGAAACCGTGTCTTCTCCTGTTGGAATATCACAGCAAAGACCTTGTGAAATCGTAACAAACGGCCGCACCTTTGAATAGAGGTGCGGCATATTTTCGTCCATGATTCTCTGTCTGAGTGCGTTAGAAAACCATGCCGCATCTTCTGCACTGTATCCCTCATATACCACAACAAATTCATCTCCGCCATAACGCGCCGCATACACACGCTCCTGCTGTTCTAATTCCTGTAGTGCCTTCGCGACACACACAATACAAGAATCCCCTTTCTGATGACCATAATTATCATTAAACTGTTTAAAATAATCGATATCTAAAATTTCAATTGCAAACGGCTGCTGCTTTTTTTGACAGCGTCGAAATGCTTCCTCCGCAAACGAATGAAACCGAAACCGATTGGCCAGATGTGTCAATGGATCTGTCTCTGATTTTTCCTGCAGATACTGATTTTCATTTTCCACTTCCTTCTGCCGCCTTTTCGCCTCCTGCAAAGAGAAGCGCACTTCCATCGCACTGCAGACCATATCATTGTTTTCCTTTTCAAACATCTGACAAAGTTCATAGTAAAGCCCTGCCCCCTGCAGATAGCCGGCATGATCTCCCACTTTTTTGTAATACTGCAATTTCATGGAAAGCACTTTTTTCTCTAAATGTATTAAATGCGCTTTCGCCGTCATACGATTCAAAACCGGAAGAATCTCCCAGAGTTCCTCATATTTTTCAATGGAAAGAAGCATTTCACAATATGAATAGAGATCATCAAACGTCTCTAAGATCGTCATATTCTCTGTCACCAACCCGCGGACTTTCTGAATGCATGCATCACGTTCTTCTGTACGTCCCAGAGCCTGATAAATCCTTGCTTCAAAGCAAAACAGATACAATTCATCCGGCTTCGATTCCAGAATCCGGCATTTCTGCCAGGCACGCTGTAAATATTCCTGCGCTTTTTCCATCTGCCCGATGCCAAGATAACAGTCTGCCATACTGATATATAAAAGCATTTGATTCTTTTCATGTACCTCTAACTCTGCCTCTATTTCCGCGTTTTCCAATGCTGCGTTTTTATATTGCTTTCTGCACTGCTTTAATACTGTCTGACTTTCTTCAAAATAACGCAGTGCCTGTTGTTTCTGACCATATGCAGCGTAAAGGCTTCCGATGTTTAGGTTTACAATATAGCGCATCTCCTCTAACTGATACCGGTCTGCATATGTCAGTGCACGAAGATAATATTCAAGCGCAACCGTAGCATTGCCGCGATTTACAAACGTGATCGCAAGCAGATTATATGCACTCGCCGCTTCCTCCCACATAGCAGAACGCTGCAAATATTCCAACCCTCTTGTCAATTCATAAAACTCCTGCGCCACATCATTTAACAGATAATAGGTCTCCGCCCGGTAGTAACACGCAAATCCTAGCAGCTTTTCGTCATTTGTGTGCATTCCATACTCTTCGATCCGGTTGCAGCTTTCGAGTGTCTTTTCTGCGTCCCTGCCGCGATTTGCAAGAACTTCCTGTATCATCTCGCGTACTGCTGCATTATATTTTTCATACTGCATACCGATCCCCCCTTTTCTATCCTATGTTCTCTCGGAGTCTCTTTGTGTCTGATTTTGTG
>JBJENW010000061.1:0-3692 GCA_051880395.1 Lachnospiraceae bacterium
AAAAACAGCAAAAATAAAGCATCACAATCCCACCCGTCCGAACTCGACTTCATTTTTGCCTAGTCACTTTTGAACCAGCCGCCCCTGTGTTCTCTCCCAGACGAATGTCGGAAACGTCCGCGTAGGAATCCCCCTCGGTTGAGATATTTTTCGTCAAAATGCCCAAAAAGTAGTGGAAAAGATAACGTAGTGGGAGACCAATAAAGTAGAACCCGCAAAGACTTACACTCATATAAAGCGTAAGTGCGTATGCATGCAAAAAAGCTTGCGTTTACCGTGAGTTTTCCGGTCTTAACCGAAACTTTCCGACCATCTCGTCCATGCTGACTGCCTGTGCCGATAATTCTTCGCTTGTCGCAGATGCCTGCTGGGATGTCGCAGAATTCGACTGCACAACCTCAGAAATCTTTGCGATTCCCTGATTTGCCAGCTCTACAGATTCTACCTGTTGTGCCGTTGTCTCACTCAACGCATGAGACGCATCTGCAATGAGACGCACCGATGTCACCACATTCTCCAACACTTCCGCCGTTTTCTGTGCAGTCTCATTTCCGGTTTCCACTCCATGAATCGACTCTTCAATCAGATTTCTGGTATTGACTGCTGACTTCGCACTCTGATCGGCTAATGTACGAATCTGATCAGCGACCACTGCAAATCCCTTTCCGGCCTCTCCGGCTCTGGCCGCCTCAATGGCTGCATTTAAAGAGAGCAGATTCGTCTGACTGGCAATGTCTTCAATTTCCGAAATGATCTCTCCGATTTTTTGAGAGGTCTCACTGATCTTTTTCATCGCATCTGTCATAATCTGCATCTCCAAGCGGCTCTCTTCTGCCTGTTTCGCGCATTCCTCTGCTCTTTGACTTGCCTTTTCCACCTGATCTGCTGTATGCATCAATCCATCCGTGATCGTTTCCATCGTCGCCTGCATTTCTTCTACGGAAGTGGCCTGATCGGATGCTCCCTCTGCTAATCCCTGTGATGCCTGTGCCAGGTTGTTTGCCCCGGAGGATACCATCTCCGATGCCTCCCGGACATCCCGAAGTGTCGCAGACATCTGTTTATTCATTTTCCGGATTGCGCGCAAAAGTGCCTCATAGTCTCCCACATAAGCTTCTTCACAGGAAGTGTGAAGATCAAAATTTCCCTCCGCCATTTCACCGAGCAGATGTTCCAGATCTTCAATCATCCTCTTCAAACTTCCAGTCGTATTTCCAACCGCGTTCACCATATCTGCAATCTCATCATCATTTTTCATCATCGGAAACGGCGAACTGATATCTCCTTTTGCAAAGGTTTTCAACCGTTCCACCAGTTCATGAATCGGGTCAGCCACACTCTTTGCGATCATCTGCCCGATCGACATTGATATTGCATATGCGCTCACGAGCACTACAAGAATCACGATCAGTAAAATGACCTTTAATCTGTTTAAATCCTTTTGCGACCTATTTCCCAATTGCACATTGGTATCCATAAGGGACTGTAACGCCGCATATGCCTGTTCATAGGCCGGCGCCATTTCCTCAACTGCAAGTTTCTGTGCTTCCCCACTTTTTGATTCATCCACCGTCGCTCCCAATTCCATCACTTTTGCATCAATTTCCTTATACTCATTTAACTCAGACACAATATCGTTATATGCTTTTTGTCCTTCATCTGTGATGATCGTACCTTCAATTTTTTTTAAATAGGTATCCACCTCCTGCATTTTTTCGTCATGTGTCTGTTTCATCTGATCGATCAGATCTTTCTCATCATACCCGATCGCGCCGCGTGTGGCACTTCGCACATCCGCCAGTGCCGCCATTGCATGCCCAAGATCTCCCTGCGGGAATGCATAATAATCCAACGTTCGATCATATCTTGATGACATATAAATTGTGACAATCAGTGCAAAAATCGTCGCTATACTTGCAAGTACAATCGTGATTACTGAGCTTGCCTGCAGTCTCTTTTTGATTCGCATGGCTCTTAATTTTTTAAACATTATCCTCTCCCCTTTTTTATCATATTTCCTCTTAATTTTCTGCAAATTCGAAATTCTCTTTTATAATTTTACATCTTTTTTACTTTATAGTCAACTTTTGCGTCTATTCAAAAAGCAATTTCTCCACTTTTTGGACATTTTGACGAAAAAGTGGTGAAAAAGATAACGTAGTGGGAGGCCAATAAAGTAGATTTCGCAAAGACTTACGCTCATATAAAACGTAACGTGAACAGGCACCATGAAAAAACACGGTTCCTGCGCAGGAGCCGTGTTTTTTTCAGATATATCGATTGTATTTTAGAAATCAACCTCTGTATCATAATAACAGCATTTCAACAGTTTTTCCATTTCCTCCTGACTCGGCTGACGCGGATTTGATCCTGTACAGGCATCTAACAGTGCATTTGCCGCAATCTGAGGCAGTCTCTCTAAGAACACTTCCTCCGGTACAAATCCCTGCTCGGTCGGATAGCTGTCTGCACCATAATTTTTGATACAATGCGGAATATTCAGCTCATCATTCATTTTTCGTACTTCCTGAATCAGAAGCTGTACTTTTTCATCTAAAGTACTGCCGCCAAGATGCATGAAATCTGCAATATCACCATACCGTTTTTTCGCGGTCTCGTCTTTTGCATTAAACGCAATGACCTTTGGCAGATACATGGCATTGGCTGCTCCGTGAATAATGTGTGCGCCGTAATCCGCGAATGCTGCACCCGTCTTATGTGCCATAGAATGTACGATACCAAGCAGCGCATTGGAGAATGCCATACCTGCAAGGCATTGTGCATTGTGCATACTGTCGCGTTTTTCCATGTCTTCATTATAAGAACCGATCAGATCATTCTGAATCATCTTGATCGCATGTAATGCCAGTGCATCGGTATAATCACAATTTGCCGTCGATACATAGGCTTCAATCGCATGGGTCAGTGCATCCATACCCGTATGTGCCACCAGTTTTTTCGGCATGGTCTCTGCCAGTTCCGGATCTACGATCGCAACATCTGGTGTGATCTCGAAGTCAGCGATCGGATATTTGATTCCTTTCTCATAATCTGTGATAATCGAAAATGCCGTTACCTCCGTTGCTGTTCCGGAAGTAGAAGAAATCGCACAGAAATGGGCTTTCTGACGAAGTTTCGGAATTCCGAATACCTTGCACATATCCTCAAATGTAATATCCGGATATTCATATTTGATCCACATCGCTTTCGCAGCATCAATTGGAGACCCTCCACCCATGGCAATGATCCAGTCCGGCTCAAACTCTTTCATCACTTCGGCACCTTTCATAACTGTCTCTACGGACGGATCCGGCTCGATTCCTTCAAATAATTTCACTTCCATACCGGCTTCCTTTAAGTACCCAACCGCACGGTCCAAAAATCCAAACCGTTTCATCGAACCGCCGCCTACACAGACGATCGCCTTTTTTCCCTCAAATGTTTTCAATGCCTCCAAAGATCCTTTTCCGTGATATACATCACGCGGTAATGTAAATCTTGCCATATTTCTGCCTCCTTATTATAGTTTTTCATTTTACAGATTCTGTTTCTATTTTACCATATTTTCCCTTAATTTAAAGTATTTTTTATTATTTTCCATTCCTATCTCGCATGTTGCATATAACTTTCTATTTGCCGGGCTAACCACTACGTTCATCTGCCCACTACTTTTTTGGAGGGCGAAAAATATC
>JBJENW010000062.1:0-21199 GCA_051880395.1 Lachnospiraceae bacterium
TTGAAATCCCAAACCGAACATAAAACTATAAACTCCTAGCTGAACTCGTTCTGTAGGGTTCTTAGTAATCAATACTGTCAAAGAATTAAAAGAAATACCAACTGCTGTAGCAAAAACCGAATTGTACGCAGTATAAAATATAAAAAACCATGCATACTTTAGTATATCATTCATTTCAGGCGGAATGACAAAAGTAAGAATTGTACAAATTGCTATGCCAAAGCCAGCTCCAAACATCCATGGACGTGCTTTTCCCATACGCGTATTTGTTCTATCAATCATTGTTCCAAAAAGCACATCTGATATTCCATCAAACACCTTAGATACCATCATTAAGGTGCCAATAATCCCCGCATTTAATCCAATGCTATCTGTCATAACCAACAGTGTAAAATTCATAATTAATGAACTAGTCATGGCATATCCACCATATCCTATTCCATAACCAATTTTATTTCTAAACTTCAGATATTTTTTCTCATTACTCATTCCTTTTATCCCTCCGTTTGTATTTACTTAATAATCATATTTACCCATCTAAAGAAAATTTCAATAGAGAATTTTGTCTACTATGTTGTAAATTCATCCATATATATCGTAAAATTAACATTCTATAAATGTAAACGAGTTCCACTCACAGATTTCTTTTTCACTTTCTGTATAGAAGGAAAAATATATAGCATGCTTTCCACTAATACAACCAACATTTGTTTCTATCTTCTGAAATTCCTGTTTTTCATCTTCATTTTTTAAAATAATTTTAGGTTCTATAGGAATATCAAGAATTGCCAAAGGCTTTGTCTTTGGATCATCCAAGCGTATTGCAACTCTTCCCCCCAGATTTTTTGGCATCAATTCCATTTCCAAACGATATGTTTTTCCATACCCAAAATCCATATATTTGATGCCGGCAACTGCACCATTTTTAATATTTATAATTGGATTATACTCCTTTTTTTCCTCATACCCAGAAGTAATATAAGCTCCATTTGTCAGATAACAGGCTATTCCAGACGGATATATGCGGTTTGTTGGCAGCCCACCATCTTCACATCCCTGTGACGTCATCTCTGCTTCTGCAATATAAACATCTCCATTCTCTAATACTTTCACTTGAATCGGTTCCATACAAGTTTGACGGCAAAAATCACTGTTATTTGTATTTTTATGATAAAAAACATACCATTTTCCATCAATCTTCTCTATACTTCCATGTATTGTTCCATTATAGTAGCTTCTTCTCGTACCATAATAATAATCCCCCGGTTCGCCCAATGGTTCTCCTCCATTATTTAGCAAAACGCCTCCATATTTCCATGGTCCCATTGGATTATCACTATAACAATACTCCAGTAACGCATATCCATTCGTTAATCCCTGTGCAGTTTGTGTGAAATAACGTTCATCCATTTTTCGGGCAGAGGAATAAATATAAATGTATTTTTCACCAACCTTCCTCAGTGATGAAGCTTCAAAGAAATTGGGAATGTTATCCCCTTCCATGGTCTTCATTTCCCGAGTTTCCAAAGTAGTCAACATGTCTTTATCTAACCTGCTCACAGTAGGAGTCTCCGATCCAGGGCCTCCATTATAAACATATACACTTGAATCCTCATCAACAAATACTGCCGGATCACCTAGATAGTCAATCCTTCCATATGGTTGAAACGGTCCTTCAGGACTGTCACTGACCAAAATATTTCTTTTGTCACTTACTGCTCCGATTGGGAAGGCAAATAAATAAAATTTCCCATCTGGTCCTTGACAACAATCTGGCGCAAAAAGCGCTGCCAAATGACTCTCTCCCTCTTTCTTTCCACCGCTTCGTTCCACTTGCCATATCACACCGTGATTTTTCCAATCTGTCAGATCGTTAATTGGTGCTGACCAAAGTGTGTAATCTAAAGATCCGTAAAACGTTTTGGATGTATCATGTGTTCCATAAATGTAAAGCCTTTCTTCTCCAGTTATTGGATTTTTAAATACATGTGGTTCTCCATCAGCTATATGTTCCCACAGTGGCATACATGGATTCATATTTTAATCTCCTTTCTACTATTAAATTAACATTCGCATATCAACATAGATGTTCTTTATTCCACAAAATTACTTTTCCAGAGCAAATAGTAGTTTGTCCCTGAACAAGCCCCATCTGCAAATATTTTCCTTTTCTCCCTTTTAAAATTATATTTGCTCCCCGTAGCAATGAACGGGCTATTTTCTGAGGATCATGAACCTTCCCCACATTCGTATGTGAGATATAACAACGTTTAATATTTTTTCTTCCACATACGCGTATGATTTTCTGCAAAGAATCCCGATACATTTTTACAGAAGTATGTTCCTCAAGTGCAATCCAGACCATGGTTGCAAGTGTATCTCCTGAAAAAATAACTCCGGCTTTTTCGTCAATAAAGCAAACACTTCCGGCAGTGTGTCCGGGGGTATGAATCCAATCAATCTTTTTTCCGCCTAAGTCCAGATACTGTAATGTTTCAAGATTATCAAAACGGACATTGATATTCTTTTCTTGAACCAATGCAGCCTTAGCCTCTCTTTCTTGTTGAGAGGGCCGATTATCTTTTACCTTGACCATTGTATATGTATCCAAAATTTTCCTCGAAACTTGATAGGACGTAAATAACTCTCTGTCTGCAGAATGCATATATCGCTCAGAAAATGCCCATCCACCAAAAGCATGATCGATATGTCCGTGCGTGCAAGCCAAAATAATCGGTTTACTCGTTATCTTTCGAACTACTTGAAATATATTTCCTACACCATATCCACAATCAATCAAAAGTGCTTTTTCTTTTCCAACTATCAAGAAACACCTCACAGATCCACATCCCGGTATTTCACTCTCCTGATAGATTTCCCATGCGTCATCATAAATCGGATTGATTTTCATTTTATAAGTAGTGACAATCTCTGTTATTGAGAAATCCACAATCTTTTTACCTTCTAATTGTGCAAATTGTGCTTTGCTCCAATCCAGATAACTTTTCAACCAATATTCATATTTCTTCATCTCCTGCGGTTTTGCTCCATATCCATGCCCTGCTCCTTCTACAACAACCATTTGACAAGAGCCACCTATGTCAGTAAGTTTGGCGGCATACTTTTGAGCCTGCATAGGACTGATAAGGGTATCCTTCGTTCCATAACTCAAAAACTGAGGCACATCCGCACTAACCAGATTTTCTATGCAATCATATTCACGAATAATCTTCTCTCTGGTCTCAGGATTTTTTACCTGATCAGGCTGAAACATTGCAAACAGCATAGTTGGACTGCTACCGAATTCCAGACAGGGATAAATCATGGCCGCCTGACATACCTCGTCACTCATTGCATCAATTTCATCTGGAACATAATTCTTTGGGAAACGATTTTTTCCTCTTAAAAGATTCAAAAAACCCCCAGTCTGATACCCTCCTGCACTAAACCCAATCAACCCAATCCATTTCGGGTTGATTCCATATTCTTCTGCATGATACCTTAAAAAGCGTACTGCTCTCTGGACATCAAGAAGCGGAATCGGCATTCGATAAGGATTGGTTCGATACCACAAAACATATGCACTTATTCCCTCTTTATTTAATGCCTGTGCAACTAAATCTCCCTCACTTTGTTTCCCTTCACCATCCAGATCCGATTGCTTATAGCAATATGCACCTCCAGGGATTACAATTACAGCTTTTTCACTTCCTTCTACCGGAAATGGTGCCAGATAGGGAACATCTTCATAAGTTTCTTTTTCATATCCCGCTTTGATACATGCTGCATATGTAAATGTATCTAGTACACTTTTTTTATCCTTAAATTTATTACCCTTAATTGTACAGATAAGGTTTATCATCTGTAATATAACATTCGGATTTCCTTTTATTTCCATGTCTTCAAATTTACTTCGACTGCTGTTACCCGGAATATGCTTTCCCCAGATTGGTATCTTCTTCATGTTCTCCTCCATTTCTTCTAAGCCGTCAGATTTCACGTGCGGTAAAATATGCCTGACTCATTGCCTGTGTTACCTGCCCGGCTTTTACGCAATCTCCAATCATGTAAAACTCATCCACCACACCTTCCAGTTCTTCCACAACTTTTGTACGAGGTCGCATTCCTGCCGAAAGAATTACCGTATCTGCTTTCACAAATATTTCTTTTCCCTGAAGATCAGTGCATATCACTCCCTCCGGCGTAATTTCCCGGGCAGTTGTATTCACACATGGAATAATATATTTTTTCACCTCTTTGTCTATTGCCATCTTATGGAACATGTTTGCTTCCGGAGCAATACAATCTCGCATTTCAATAATTGTTACTCTCTTTCCCTCCATTCCAAGGCTGATTCCTGTTTCTGTCCCTATCAGGCCGCCTCCTAATATTACAACTGAATCACCAAGCTGCTCCATCATGCTTTCGCATTCTGTAGCTAAAATTACATTTTTTCCGTGGATTCCTTTGATTGGTGGTATGATCGGTTCTGCACCTGCAGCAACAATCAGCACATCTGGATTCTCCTGTTCTACATATCCCCGATCTACGAAAGTGTTTAAACGAATCTCTACTTTTTCTTTTCTAACACGTTTTTCCAATACTTGTGCGAATCTATATAGGTCTTCTTTAAAAGATACATATTGGGCAAACTTCAATGCACCTCCTAACGAATCCGTATCATCACACAAAATTACCTGATGTCCTCTCTTTGCTGCTATAATCGCAGATTCCATTCCACCTGGTCCACCTCCGACAATCAGAACTTTCTTCTTTCTCTCTACCGGCGGATGATAATACTTGCAGTCAAATTCATGCCCAATAACCGGATTTACAGAACACGAAACAACTGTACTATCAACAATAGAACTGAAACAATGGAAACACCGCAAACATGGTGTAATATCATCACTTTCTCCTCGCATCGCTTTTTTGGGGAAATATGGATCGGCTAAAAGTGCACGACCCAATTCCACAATGTCCGCTTTTCCAGTAGCAATAATTTCTTCCGCCAACTCTGGGGATCCGATTCCTCCGACACAGGCAACCGGCACTTTTACCACTTTCTTAATTTCTTCTGCGAGATAGACATTGCAGCCATGTTTTAAAAACATAGATGGATGGGTCCGGACAAATTGTCCCTCTGCTTCGTGAGAGCCACAAGAAACATTAATCAAATCAACCTTATCCTCCACCATTTTTGCAATTTCCAAATATTCTTCCAGATGAACGCCACCTTCAATATGATCTTCTCCGTTCATTCTCAATTCAATAGGAAATGTCGGTCCAACAGCTTTACGAACCTCCTCCAACGCGAGCATCAAAAATCGGCATCTGTTTTCCAAAGATCCACCAAATTCATCCGTTCTTCGGTTTTCTTTTGGAGACATAAACTGATTAAAAAGCCAGCCGTGTCCTGCATGGATCATCAGCATATCGAATCCTGCGTCTTTCACTCTTTTTGCTGCCGTACCATATTGAGAAACAATATGCATAATCATCTTTTTACTCATTTCATGTACATGCTCCCCTGAAGATAAAAATTCTTCACTTGGACCATAAGAGTAACGATTTGAAGTACCTTCTCCTGCTATACTTACCAACCCGCCATACTTTCCACCATGAGAAAGTTCAATATTCGCAATCGCTCCGCTCCGTTTAATAGCAAGTGCCGTATGTGCAAGTCCTGGCATACATTCCGGATCATCTAAATGAATCTGTCGATTATGAGACTCGCCTGTTTTACTGTCTGTGATACTTTCACCAATAGTGACAACAGCCGCTCCTCCCATGGCTTTCAACTCATAATAGCAGACATTATATGGAGTCAGCCTTCCATCCGGTGTAAGATCCATCATTCCAGTCGGGGCAGCTATAATCCTGTTTTTTAGTGTCAGATTGCCAATTTTAATTGGTTTCAATAAATTCGGGTACTTTTTCATTATATTATTCCTTTTCCTTTCTTTTTCTTATCATATATACTCCACCCATAACAGCCATTCCAAATACTGCTAATATGAAAACTTCTGTTGTAGTCGTCACACCCGTTATTGCTTTCGATAACCCATTCAATACATAAGGAGAGATTGTTTGTCCCACACATCCTGCAGCATTAAAAAATGAACTTGCTAGAGCAACTTCAGCCGGATTTACCGCATTTGAAATTTCTACATACGAAGCAGGCACGTAAATCCCCTGTGCAAATCCGCATAAAATTCCAGCAAGAATGAGTGGTAATATATTTGACGGAAAAAAAACCATCAGTAAACCACCTGCACAAAAGCAGAACATCGAAACCGAAAGCACATATTTCCCAGCTATCTTAGTCAGCCTTCCCAAAACCAATCCCATCACAATCTGAGCCGCAGAATATATTCCTGTCAATATTCCCGATATACCGGTATTGCCAGCCAAAGATCCACTAATATGCATTGCGACATTCGTAGAATATGTAACTAAAAACATATAAGAAAAGAATCCAAAAATACAGATTTCAACCACCTTTCTATTCGTGATGGCTTTCTCTCCTTTCTTGACTATTTCCTTTCCTGTATCAGGAAGCCATTTCATAATAATAATCATTGCTAAAAATCCTATAATATTAATATAGTAAGCATTCTGAAAACGTATCCTCCCGAGCAAACCGCTTAGCGTTGTGATAATCAATAGACCGATACCAATGCATGCGGCCTGTATTCCCATTGCCGTAACCCTTTCATCCCCTTCGTAGAATTCTGCAACCACTGCTGTATTTAATGGAGCCAGACAACCAATACAGATTCCAAATAATGCTCGACTGGCAAAAAGCAGATAAAAACTATCTGACAAAAGCGGCAAAAAACCAGTTATGCAAGCCAAAAGACAGGCAAATATCAAGATTTTCTTTTTACTGACCTTACTAACAAGTGTCCCGACCAGAATAGATATGAAAATGGATACAAATGCAGGAATTGTAATCAACATCTGTACCAAACTTAAATCTGCATTCGAAAAATGCTTTTGAACCGCTCCTAAAATTGGTGATACAAAATACTGTAATCCTTGTGTAAATGAAATTGCAGCAATGACTAAAATAATATTTCTTTTTTCCTTCATTGTATTGCCTCCGTTTTATTGTTTCCGATATAAAAATATATGGAAATAAAAAATAAAAATAGGAAATAGTTTTTCTCACACTGTAAATTCGTCCATTTATTTTGTATTTTTTCTCTTTTTATGTTATACTTTCTATAATTGATAAAAGATTAAATGCTGTTTTTACGCATTTCCTTTATTTTCTTATGAACACAAAGGAGAAAGACAATATGGCACTTGACATAGAAAAAGAGCAGATGCTAAGCCTCCTGCGGGATTTTCATTTACTCACTGGTTTTTTGATAATTCTGTTAGATACAGATCACAACCCTATTATGAGGTACCCTTCCTGTGGCTGTCGCTTTTGTCAATGTATGAAAGATAATCCCGCTACAGAGCAATTATGTGTGCAAAGTGATTATAAAGCATTTACCCTTTGTCAGGAAAAGCAGGGGTTTGTTATATACCATTGTCACGCCGGTCTTGTGGAAGCATGTGCTCCAATTCGCATGAATGGTAAAATAATTGGTTACTTGATGTTCGGTCAAATTTCGGATATGCCTGATTCAAAACTGCTGAACCTTCATTTGAAAACATATGCCAGACCCTATCTTGGAGATAGCATAGACTCCATGGATCTGATTAACGATATCCCTCTGAAATCTCCAGAAATTATTCAGGCTTCTGCAAAGCTAATGGAAGCATGTACGCTTTATGCTGTTTATGAAAACAGTATCCGTGTACGCAAGCAGAACTTTATCACAAATATGGAAACATTCCTAATGGAACATATCAGTGAAGATTTAAGTGTAGCACGTATTACAAAAGAACTTGGCATCAGTAGAAGTAAGCTTTATCAAGTGTGTGATATGTACCTTGACAAAAGCATCGCTGCCTATATTTTAGAATTGCGCATAAAACATGCAAAAAAGCTCCTTTTAGAAACAGATTTATCCATCTCAGAACTTGCGGTGCAATGTGGATTTAATGATTATAATTACTTTTGCAGGGTATTTAAAAAAGAAACTGGCATTTCAGCCGGAAAATATAGGAAATGCGAACAAGCACCTAAATAAAGTATAACGCAGCAGAAAAATTTCATTTTTTCTGCTGCACTATTAAGGATTAAACCACTAAATCTTCATAATATACTCTTTTGATTCCTTTCTGCCCAGAATTTTTCCATCAAGTACTGCTCATTGGAATACTCTCTCATACAATGTTCTGCTCTCAAACGCGCACGCCTGAACATCTCCTCCCGGTCATGGATCACTTTAATTCGAATCGTTCCATCAGAACAGAAAGTAAGTCCATCCCAGTATCTGACACGAAGTTCCCTCCCTCCTGTAACTTCCCGATCATACATCAGCATCCCTGCATATTCTTCTTCCCCCGGGTCAAATACCCCATTACTCACGGAACCGGCTCCAAGAATCCGAAGGCAATGAGGATCCTTTTGTGCAATTTCCTGTTCATTTACCCGAATAATATCCAAATTGAAATTCAAAGGCGAAAACTCAATTTTTGTAAATCCCCATCCAAAATTCTCCACCGCACCGTCATTAAAGTGTATTAAATGAGATCCAGGATACCATGCTTTGTAATAAAGGTTCCCCTCCACTGCAAATTTTTCTCGAAAATATTTCACCTTTTCATCCGTTCTACCTGGCTGTCGAATTAACACAGATGAAAAGCCTATCCCGTTTGGAAGTACCCCATAGCCATTTTCAAATTCCTCATATGGTGTATCAAGCATTCTCCAACCGGCATCTTCAGGCATATAGCAATAAGTATCCGGCAATGGCTGCTTCAATGCCATCTGGTGCTCTTCAGCCAGTTCCATCATCGGTTGATAAAAATACTTGGCACAAGGCGACTGTTCTTCTTCTTTCGTCAAATACGGACTTAATTTACGCAATTCATCCATACTTACTTCCTTGCATGTCTTTCCACAAGTCCTTGGCTGTGTCATTTCACTTCCCGTGTAAAACATAAATGCCATTTTCTTTTCTATCTCCTTTCAAACTCCACCATTGTAAATTCTATTCAAATACTTTTATAAATGGATCTGCTTCTGTGCAAGGACTCCATACATCCGTTTCGTCCACAGACGGATTTCCTTCTTTAATAAAGTTTGTCCAATATCGAATCACTTCTTTACTCAATTCCCAATCTTTCCGTTCCCATGGACGCCAACAGCGATTCAAAGTACCAAACGTATACCATAGTTCACAAGTATGAAAGGCACCAGCCTGATCTCCTGGTAATTTACGTCCAAAATAATAAATCCAAGCCGGATTGTTCTGTTCTTTCTCCAGAATTCGGCTCCATTCAATACATTCATCATAAAGAACACCATGGCCGTTCTTCACAATATCCTCTTTGGTATTTCCAAGTTCATCTGCAACCGTTCCTATCAAATATGGAATCATCCGCACTTTTCCCTGACAGATTAAATCTTTCACAGACCGTTCTAAAAGATATCCGTCCACATTAGGAACCATACATAATGAAAGACCTTTTTTATGCAAAACCATTTCTAACTTCAACATTGCTTCCTCTAACCTGACTGAATCAAGTTCTCGCAATTCCTTCAGATTTTCTACTCCTGTAAATTCCACAAACATTTTTCCATATGTTTCTGCCTCTTCCATGGTAGGAGTCGGAAGAAGGTCAGATTTACAGCTCAATCCACTTTGCAGAATTGCTTTACTTATCATTCCTTCGGTTAGTTTACTGGATACCATCACCTGTGTACTCATTGCACCTGCAGATTGTCCCATAACCGTAATTTGTGTGCGATCACCACCAAAATTGCCAATATTCTCATATACCCACTTTAATGCTGCTATCTGATCGTAACATCCATAATTCCCTGAAATATTCTGAGAACTTTCTTCTCTAAGCCAGGGATGTGACAAAAATCCATAAACATTCAAACGGTAATTAATTGTCACAAGAATAATCCCTTTTTCACACCAGGATTCACCATCAAACTCCATTTCACTTCCATATCCACTACTGAATGCCCCTCCGTGAATCCAAAATGCAACTGGAAGTTGTTTATTACCAGTATTCTTAGGGATCCATATATTTAGATACAGACAATCTTCGTTCATCTGCGGTACATATTTCGGATTAGAATAAAACTCCCTATAAAACATAGATAAAACCGGATTACTATCATCCGGAAGTTTCTGAGGACAGATATTTTGGAACCGTTTTGCCTGATAAATACCTTCCCACGGTTCCATTTCTTCCGGTAACTTCCATCTTCGCTCCCCAACAGGTGGCTTTGCATAAGGAATTCCTTTAAATACGATACAATTCCCTTCTTCTTTACCTTCAACAATTCCTTTATTAGTTTTTATCTGCATTTTTATCCTCCTTCATTGACAATCTAAAAGAAGTATAGAAAAAAAACAGACTCAGTAATAGTAAAATTTGTTTCCGTAGATGTAAATATGTCTTTTTCTATTTCATCATTGTTGCAGGAATGAACAATTGTAATAAATTTCAAATTGATAACAATATGTAACTATTTCATAATACCTTAAAATCCATATACCGACATAATTGTCGGCACATGGATTTTATGATTTCCAATTTATTCATTTACAATCGCAATTTTAAAACCATCCATACGGATATTTGTTTCCATTGCCTCGTTAATCTCATTTAACGGAAACTTGTGAGATACAAGCTCGCCTACCGGATAGCCCTGTTTTGCTGCTTCCTTCAACATTTCCATGGCCTGAAGCCAGTCTTTAGCCTGATATGTCCAGGATCCTGTAACCTTGATTTCTTTATTGCAAATATCCAAATGCGGGTTGTAGGTAGTATCTCCATTATTTACAAAGAATCCCAGTTCACACATAGAACCGCCACGGCGCACATAATGCCAGATAGTAGAAGCAGCTTTCGGAGAACCTGTACACTGGAATGCCATTTCCGCACCCTTTCCTTCTGTCTCTTCTTTTACACGTGCCTCTGCGTCCTCTTTCATAAAATTGATGACTACTTTCGCACCTAATTTCTTTGCCATCTCCAATCTCTTCTCATCACCGTCAACTGCAATAATATTACGGCATCCCATAGTACGGACAGTTGTCAATAACAGTAAACCGATTGGTCCGCATCCCTGTACCAGTACGTAAGAATCATGTTTGAAATTAAATATTTCTTTTGCTTTTTCTACCGCATGTACAACAACTGCTGCAGGTTCAATTAAAAGTCTGGAATCCAAGTCCTGCATATCGGATACATTGAAGATAACTCCGCCTTCATTGATTTTGATATACTCACCAAACCAGCCATTAAAGAAGTGATCTTCGCCCGGAAGCAAACCAAAGATTTCTCCACCATCACACAGATGGATATGCTCTGGATCTTTTTTACAGGTATCACATACACCGCATGGTTTTAATCCGGTTACAATCTTATCTCCAACCTTCAACGTTTTTCCGGAATAATCCACAGTTACATTCTTTCCGATTTTAACGATTTCACCTGTTCCTTCATGGCCGAGCTGAATCGGAATATATCCGAATGGATCTCCCTTGTACTCATGCACATCTGTTCCGCAGATACCGCAGCCTTCCACTTTAACCAGCACTTCGTCATCACTGATTTCCGGCATCGGTAATTCACGGATTTCAATTTTCTTTTCTCCTGTTAAGACTGCTACTTTTGCTGTTGCTTTGATTTCACTCATAATAAAATCCCCTTTACTTTTTATTTTCGCATGATTCTATCATGGTAATTTTTACTTTATATGTTTTCTTTTCTCCTGGATTCAGGAACTTGAGCATTCCTGTCTTTCTCATTACATCGCGTCCATCCGGATAACAGTTGCCGCATTCCAGACCGAGCACATAATCTCTAACTCCCATCATCTTCCATTCCACAAAACCATCCAGTTCCGTTGCGTCAAAAGAAATATTCAGTCCTATTCCCAGTTTCGGCTGGAAGATAGAAGCTCTTCCTGACTCATCTGCAAACTTATGATAATAACAGCGTTCCTGATATCCGATTGTCGGTTTCTCTATATGCATCCAGTTTTCTATATCCTCTGCCGCATGGTCATCTCTTGGCAGTACTTCCACCGCCGGTATTTTCACAATACTGTCTTCGTCCAACAACGGATATCCCATATTCATGTGGTACAGAATCTCAACAGGCTCTGTTTTATCTCCTGTATTGTAGATCGTATCACATATTTCAAAACTGTTTTCCTCAGTGGAAACTTGAATCTTACGCTCCATCCGGAGTTTTCTGCCAAAGATGGTCTCATCTTTTACAATGGTATGAATAACAAGACCAGCTTCGTCTTCGGTCCAGTAGACCTGCTCACAGGGCTGATTACCGATGGAACCATGGAGTGGAAGATCTTCTCCTTCATCCATGCATGGAGAGCCCACAGCCTGTAGTCCGCAGGTGGTAAGAAAGCCCGCTGTAAAGGTCTTAAGCCAGTTTGCTCCGATACTATCGTAATAAGCCGGTGCTGCATATCCGCAGGGAGACAGGTAGCTCATATTGATTCCCTTAAAACGCAGTCTGGTAATATCACCACATCTGTCAGGCGAAATAGTGAGCATAAGACCCTTTCCATTATTCACTTCAAGGAGACGCATACCGTCACCTTTTCCCCCTACAAGGCGATGTTCTTCTACTCCATACAACTGTGTGTCATGTCCTATATATGGATTCATTTTTTCCTCACCTTTCCCAGACAGTCTATACCACTACATAAGTGGTCTGACTGCTTGATAAACATTTTGATATTTTTTATAGATTCTCATATACTTTTCATGCATTGCCGGTCTTGGTTCATAAGTTTTAATTTCTTCCACCATATGAACCGCGGCATCCTGCAAATCGTGAAAAATCCCTATCGCAATTCCAGTCAGCATAGCACTTCCTACCGTTCCCGCATCCACAGTTTTCAATGCAACCATAGGCACATTCAGCATATCTGCCTTCATCTGCATCCATTCTTCAGAATGGGCTCCGCCGCCGGTGGCATGGATTTTTTCAAACCGGATTCCTGAACCCTGAAGTGCCTGCATATTCAGATACATTTCATAGACAACGCCTTCCATACAACCGCGGTAAATATCAGCTGTCGTTGTCGCCGTTGTAAGTCCCAGGACAGCCCCTTTGGAACCGGTATCCATATAAGGAGTCGCAGCACCTGCAAAATGAGGCAGTATCAGAAGCCCGCTTGGAATCTCTTCTTCTTTCTGAGCCGCATAAGCCTGTTCCAGATACTCATTGACAGAAATCCCCTGTTCTTTCGCCAACTCTATTTCTTTTTTTGCCAGTGTCTCTGTACACCACTGCATTAGAGCTCCTCCGGTGTATGAAAATGCATATGCCACATATTTTCCCGGTATTACGTAAGGTACTACGGAAAAATATCCCTGATACATCACGTCGATGTCCGGTATCTGATCATACACCGGAGTAAGGCATTCTACTGTTCCGGCCCCATCCACAGCTACAAAGCCGTCAAAAGCACCTGCTCCTACAGCTGCTGATACCTGGTCGTGGCTCACAGAAACTACTTTTGTATCCCGGCTAAGTCCTGTCTTCTGTACTGCTGCCAGACTGATTGTCCCGGCAACACTTCCGGTCGGTACCGGTTCCGCCATCAGACCCATATCAATTCCTGCCGCTTCAAATATTTCCTGACTCCAGCAGAGGTTGCGGATATCAAATGCCATCGTTCTAGTAGCAAGGGAATAATCAATCTGTGCATTTCCCGTCAGATGATAGACCACATAATCTTCCATCAAAAAAATCTTTCGAGCAGAAGAATATACCTCCGGCTGATTCTTCTTGATCCACATGATTTTGGAAATACTGTACATCTCATGCGGACGGAGACCGGTAATATTTGCAATCTCCCGTTCTCCAAGTTTTTCAACCAGTTCCCGGCACTCTTCCTTTCCCCGAGGATCCGTATAAAGCATTGCCGGATGAAGAGGTTCTCCCGCCTCATCCACGCAGACAAAAGTTTCTCCAAAACTGGTAACACCGATGCCTGCAATATCCGGATATTTTTCCGCCATTTCCCGAATGGAATCATAGGCACCGTCCATCACAGCAGAAATATCAATCTCATGGCCTCCTACCGTCCGCCTTACCGGGTAATCGCGGTATGCCTTGTCCAGATATTTCCCATTCTCATCAAAGACCGTGCATTTGCAACCTGTTGTGCCGATATCCAATCCTGCAATTTTCATGCTACATTCCTCCTAATCGATATCTACCCATTCGTATCCAAGATAAGTGGTAAATGCCTCTTTTAAGATTTCTTTCATATGACCAACACCTACCGAAGTGTGATGTTTGAAGCCTCCCCTTGCTAGTTTAATCAGCTTATTCTGTAAATCCGGAATTTCACAGACACCGCCGCACCCGAAGAATGCATCTTCAATCGGATCGTCTGTAAACTGCGCCTCACTTGCATACACAATAATTTTACCGTCCTTGGTCTGGCAGTTGGAGATAGTAGTTGGGAATGCCTTAATTCTTCCTTCGTTACATCCCCATCCTGAACCCGGATCACTTTTTGCAAACATCTTATGCTCAGTAACTGTTCCTTTTTCAGTCATTAAGCTCTGGGCAACTGGTCCACAGTGGAATAAGATCACCTTATTCTCATCATCACCATAGTTATTATTCCAATCCAGTACAGCAGTCGGCTCTTCGCTCGCAAGACTCATGGCACGCATGGTCAATGCAGAACACATATCAATCTCACAGGAAGCAACAATACCTCTGTCATTTAATTCACTTAACAAGACACACGGACATACACGCATATAGGTCTCCATCTCATTCCAACAGCGCAGAGTCAGAGCATCCAGATGATATTCCTCAATATATTCGTCAATTACAACAGATATTTTTGCAAGCGTTAATTTATTGGATTCCGGCACTTTTGTGAAGTCTGTGTAGTTCTCCAAAACTTTGATTTTTTTCGCAACCGCCACATCATCATCTGCCTTATGCTCTACCTTATAAATCAACTCGGAGAGATCAAATGATTCTACATTAATTCCATATTTCTGTAACGTGATTTCATCGAAACGAACAGTCTTAAATGCCGTGGTTCTTGCCCCGATACAGCCGACATTAAATCTTTTCATTCCGTTTACTACACGGCAGATTGCCGCAAAGTCTCTTAAATTCTGTGCAAATGCCTCAGATAATGGATGTACGACATGAGGTTTCATAACAGTAAAAGGTACATTATACTGAGTAAATACGTCAGTAACAGAAAATTTTCCACAGTATGCATCTCTTCTATGAGCAAAGTCCATCTTTCCGATTTCGTCCGGATAAGCCTGCATCAGAATTGGTACTCCCGCATCCTGCAGTGCCGTAATAGCTCCGTTCTCATCTGCAAAAATTGGCATGGAAAAGATTACACCATCATATTCTCCCTCATGTTCCTTTAACCATTTTGCATAGAGGAGTCCCTCATCTCTCGTTTCAATTCCGCCAAATCTGGTCAGTTCCGCATCCATGGCAATGTAGTCATAACCCGCATCAGTCACAGCCTTGATCATATCTTCTCTTGCTCCGTAAATCAGTTCTCCCGGCATAAATCCACGGTTACAAAATGCCAGTGCAAATGTCATTTTTTTACTCATTTTCGTTTCTCCCTTCTGTTAATCCATTAGTGCAAACATTTTCATTGCTGCTTTCACATTTTCCTTCATTGCATCCCTTGCCGCCATCGAAGCTGACGAGAAAAACAATGGTTCTCCTTCTTTTATGCAATTTATATATTCCGCTACAGCATTACCACCGGACTTATCCATATAAGTAAAATAGTTAACTTTGCGGGTTCCGGCTTCAATCGCCTTCCTGTAATCTTCTTTACTTACGCCAGAACCTCCATGCATAACAACCGGAATATTATTAGTCAATGTCCGTACATTTTTTACCACATCAAAATCCAGTTTTGGCTCAGTCAGATAAATTCCGTGTGTTGTTCCAAAGGAACATGCCAATGCAGCGATTCCCGTTTCTTTCACAAACACTGAGGCCTGCTGCGGATCTGTATAAATCTTTGTTTCATCATCTGCTCCCGAATCGTCTCCTGCACCTGACTCTCGCCTTCCCATGGAACCAAGTTCAGCCTCTACAGATGCACCTGTCTTTGCCGCCATCGCTACTGCAATCTTTGTATTGGCAAGGTTTTCTTCATAGGTAAGAGTAGAACCATCGTACATAATTCCAGTAAATCCCAGGTTTAACGCCTGCTTCAGATATTCCAGTGTCTCACCATGATCCAAATGTACACAAACCGGAACCGTTGATTTTTTTGCCGCCTCGACCATGATTGGTCCAATCACAGAAAGAGGAATCCACGGTTCATGGCACTGTGCAAACTGGACGATTACCGGAAGTTCCAGTTCCTCTGCTGCGCCTATGATTGCCTGTAAGGCTTCAAGATTTGGCGTATTGAAAGACCCTATTGCAATCTTTTTCTCTTCTGCAATTTTCATCACTTCACTTAACGTTACTAACATTTTTATCCGTCCTTTCTTCTTCTTGATACTTAAATCATATTCCATGCAAAACAATAAATATATAGCCGTCTGTTCTTTTTTCTTTGAATTTGTTCGCACATGTGATATGATTAAATCAAAAAAACTATAAGGAGTCTGCCATGATATCCTCTTTTGATTTAACTAAACTGAATGCCTTACTAAAGGATTTTTACAACCTTACCCATATTCGTATTACCGTTTTTGATGATGCCTTTCATGAACTGGCTGCTTACCCTGAACAAATTGCTCCATTTTGTCAGATTATCCGAACTGATGACACCGGCAGAAAAGAATGCTGCCTGTGTGATGAAAATGCCTGCAAAATTGCAGCAAGACGCCATTCTCCCTACACCTATCGCTGCCATGCGGGTCTTACTGAAAGCATTGCTCCTCTTTATTTAGGAAATATTGTGATTGGATATTTATTATTTGGACATGTTTTCTCCTACCCTTCATATGAAGAAGGATGGGCTCAGATAAAAACTTTATGTAAAAATTATCATATAGATATGTCTGAATTAAAAAAAACCTGCCATATGCAGCCACTCATTTCCAATGACTACATCCATTCTGCCTCCCATATTTTACAGGCAGTTGCCTCCTTCTTATGTCTTGATCGTATGGTATCTCTGAAGCAACAGGAACTCCCTGTGCAGATTGACGAATACATTTCCAGACACTTTGCAGATGAATTGGATTCTCAAACACTTTGCCGCCAATTTCACATAGGCAGAACTCAGCTATATGAGATTTCAAAACAAAGCTATGGCGTAGGAATTGCAGAACATATCCGAACCCTAAGAATTGAGAAAGCGAAAAGATTACTGGCGGACTCCGACTTGCCGCTTTCAGAAATCGCTGAACAATGCGGTTTTAAGGATTATAACAATTTTATTACTGTTTTCAAACGAATTGTCGGAGTCCCACCAAAGAAATATGCTAGATCTCTTTAGTATTTTTCTTCGTAATTATAATTTCAGAATTGAGGAAAACACCTCTTGAATTAATGAAAACGGACAAATTCTATTGAATGTTATAAAGCCCTCTTCTATCTCTAAAAAAATTATGTTCTTTTGTATGAATGTATCAATCGTAGATTTGCTATTACTTTGACAAATACGACTTATTGTGTTACATAGTAAATTTAAAAAGGAAGGATAGTGATACTACTACCCCTATACTCACCACCTTCCTTCTTTCTATATATTAATTCAATTCCCTATAATTCCTAATGCCCTTCAACACTTCAATACTTAATTCCTGATACAAGTCTTCATCAAACCTTCCATTTATCAAAGAATTCTTTATCAGCAACGGACGGAACATTTTCAGTATCTGCAATATTGCCTCCTGATCTCCCATTTGTGCTCGTAATAGCACCTCCTCAAAATTCATTACCTGTCACCTCCCACCCATTTTCTAATCTTACGAATTGCATAGTAATAAATTCCTTTCACCTTGTAAGGTGGCAAACCATTGATCCGGCTTATATCATCAAACGTCCGTTCTTCAAATATATGCTGATAGATCAGTTTTCTCTCATCTTCACGCAGTAAGAGCAACGCTTCGACAAGTTTCTGATCCTTCATCTCATCCCATTTCGGATAGAACCCATTTGCTTCTTTCATCAGCATTTCTTCACGATATTCCATCTCCAGGCTCTCTTCCACTGAAATACTCGTCTTTTCCATTGTCAGATTCTCTATCATCATTTCATTACTGCTAATTCTCAGCATTTTTCTTAAATAATTCTGTCTGGCTCCCCAGATCTGTGCCGATATGTATGCTGTAAATTGGTTTTTTATTTTTGAACCGGTATATCTATGTTCATCCATTTATTTATCCTCCTGTATTCTGATTTCTTTTTTTCTGAAATCCCAGAAGGCGGGGACCGACACCGTATTCTATTGTTCGATAAAATTCGACAATCAAAAAGAAAGTCGAATCGGCTTATACCTAATTCGACTTTCCAGATTATCCATACTATTTTATGTGCTAAACCACATGTTATTATCGCATATTCTGCATACTCACCAGAAGGAGGTTCCACATATTGGTATAAGATTTTTTTAATAAGCTTTTGCTATGTCTATACCGATCTGTGTAATTCAATCAGACTCTTCTCCCAAATAACATCCTTATTCTCTATTCACTTAACGCATTATATTGCTCTAGTTCGCGCATTATAACACATTTCATATACTGCGGAACTAGAGTAAAATATATGCGTTAAGTGAGGTGATGAAAATGATGGTTAAGAAATTGCTCGGAGATCTGGTCAAAGAAGAGCGCCTTCGCAGAAATCTTTCGCAGAATACCCTGGCTGAGAATGTGCACGTTTCGCTACGCACAATATCCGATATTGAAAACTATAATGCTAACCCCAGACTTGAAACTCTGAGTCTATTAGCCAAATACTTGAATATTTCGCTTGATTCCGTCATCTTCCACGACAAGCCACCTGCAGATCCTTATATCGAACAGATCATTTATGAATTAAGTCTCTGCCACCCGTCTAATGGGCAATGTCGTCAACTTAAGAAAATCTGATTTAATAATAAGTTTATTATGATAAAAAATTTCTTCCGCTTCATCAATCAATATGGATGCGTGAGAATATTTATACTTACTAATACCGCATATAAATTTCCCAAAACAGTCTGAATATCTGGTAAGCAATATTGTTACTGTTCTCATCTCCGTTCTCCTATCCCTTCAGTTTCGCTCCTAATTCATTAATCTGCTCTGACTGTTTCAGAGTCTCTTCAAAATCTTCTTTCATATCCCTGATACACTCCACATGGTACATCCATACACCACATTCATAATGATGAACCAGAGAACGATAATCTAAATTGATGGTTCCACAGACTGCAAATTTATCATCACACACAATGTTTTTCGCATGAATAAATCCAGGCGTATATTCGTAAATCTTTACCCCATCCCCTATCAGTCTTTCATAACTTGATCGTGTCATCAGAAAAATTGTCTTTTTATCCGGAATGTGAGGTGTGATAATACGAACATCGACTCCTTTTTTAGCTGCAAGGCGCAGACCTGATGCAGATAATGTGCCTAGGAATATGCATCCATGTCTGTTTGTTTCAAATATTCCATGCATTCCGAATCCTGCCAGTATGGCTGTATCCGCCGTTTGGCATCCTCAAACTTTTTCTGCATCTCTTTGCTCTTTTCCGTACTGGACAACAGCATAAATACAAATGCACCTATAACCGGAAGCATAGAAAGAAGAATCAGCCACGGCAGTTTGAATTCCGGAATCTCATCTTTATTGATTATATAAAGCAATATACACACATGAAAGATAACTCCAAGAACTGTGATCGGCAAAAAAATATTTATATAATAAAACAAATACCACCAAGATCTGTACAAATTCAAGTGCAATACAAAACGCCGCCAGAGTATATCTTGAATGTAAAAATTTCAATATTCTTCCCATATATTCACCTCCATCTATCTGATCATAACAACAAAAAAAGGATAATCCCTAAAAAAGTGCAGCAGATTTTTCCGCTGCACTTTTTACCTCATATTATCAGAATCTCTATAGAGTGTACTTTCCAGTTTTTCATTTACTTTAACCCTTTGACAAAAGGAATCAGGCATAGAAGAACAACGATTCCGACAACACCAATAATGATGCCAACAACCATATGGCTCCATACCATCGTAAGGCACATCCCAACACCTAGTAACAATGCTCCTATAATACCGATTAAAGATGCTCCCATAGTTTTACCAGATACCTGAATCGGAGCCTTATGTTCCATCTTCCTCCAGACAAGGACCATGATTAGTAGCACAACTGCACCAATCACCCCCATGATCACACCCGGTTTAAAAGCATTCCATTCTGGGATCAATGCCATACACATTCCCAGCGCAAATAAAATACCTCCAATCGTTCCTAAGATCATAGCAACAAATGTACTCTTTTTCATTATTCAAGACCTGCCTTTCTTCTCGCTTCCTCCCTTGCCTTTTGTTCAGCCGACAGTCTGGCCCTCGCATCTTCGACAGATTCCCCTTCCTTTGTCAGAAAGTTGTCAACAAATTTATCTGCCACTTTGTTGAATCCGCCAACTGCGCTCTCCTCAATTTTTTTATAGCCGCCTACTACTCCTTCTTCAATCTTTTTGTATCCTCCTACAACTTCTTCCGCAATTTTTTCATTTGCTTTTACCAGTTTTGATTTTGCCATGTTCTAATTCTCCTTTTCTTCGTTTTATCGTTTATGCTTGTAATATATCAATAGAATGTTTTTATTAGGTTTAAATTGTGTTTCTGTTTTATTAATTCAAAAGGGACAGCCATATTGAACTGTCCCTTATTATTCAAACATTTTAACACATTACATAATTTGAAGAATCAGAATACTTTGAAGAATCAGAGCGTAATCTATGCATCATTTCTTTTATAATTTTTAGTACTTTTTTAGTACCAAGCGAAAAGAAATGATCTTTTTGATTTTTCCAAGAAATAATTTGGAATAAAAAAACACCACAAAGCCCGTATTTTCAAGCTTTGTG
>JBJENW010000063.1:0-66059 GCA_051880395.1 Lachnospiraceae bacterium
TTCAGCCACCCCGCACCTTGCCTCCTGCCGGATACTGGAAACGTCCGCGTAGGAAATCCCCCTCGCTTGAGATATTTTTCGTCAAAATACCCAAAAAGTGGTGGCTACGAAAATGCAGTGGGAGGCCAATAAAGTAGTGGTTGCAAAGACTTACACCCATATAAATCGAAAACGAAGCACGCAAAAAAAGCTTCCCCAACTATTGTTGGAGAAGCCTCTCTTCATTTATTGCGAAGAATATCTTTTAGCCTAACTGTGCTGCAACTTCAGCTGCAAAATCTTCTTCTTTCTTTTCAATTCCTTCGCCTGTTTCAAAACGAACAAATCTCTTAACAGTTACGGTAGTACCTACTTCTTTAGATACCTGCTCTAAGTATTTTTCTACCGTCTGTTTTCCATCTTCTGCTTTTACATAAACCTGATCTACTAAGCAGATTTCTTTTAATTCTTTTTTGATACGTCCGGCAATCATACCCTGAATTACTTTTTCTGGTTTCTGGGATTCTTTCGGATCGTTCTGAATCTGTGCTAACAGAATCTCTTTTTCATGTGCGATGTACTCCTGATCTACTTCATCTTCGGATACATACTTCGGATTCAAAGCAGCAATCTGCATTGCAATATTCTTTAATGCAGCTTTTACATCATCATTTACAACAGCTGTATCTGCTTCTACGATAACACCGATTCTTCCGTCACCATGGATATAATCTACAACACATCCGTTTGCAGCTTCTACCTTTTCAAATCTTCTGATCTTTAAGTTCTCACCGATAACAGAAATCTGTTCAACCAATGCATCTTTAACCGTCTTACTGCTGTCTTCTGTCCATGCTTCTGCTAAGAAACCATCGATATCTGCTGCATTTGTTTTCAGAGCCTGCTCTGCTACTTTTCCAACATAAGTCTGGAATTTTTCATTCTTTGCAACAAAGTCTGTCTCAGAGTTTACTTCTACGATTGCTGCAGCTTTGTCTCCGTCTGTTGCAACTTTTACGATACCTTCTGCTGCAATACGGGATGCTTTCTTTTCAGCCTTTGCCTGTCCTTTTTTTCTTAAGAATTCAACAGCTGCGTCCATGTCGCCGTTTGTCTCGTTTAATGCTTTTTTACAATCCATCATACCTGCGCCAGTCTGTTCACGCAGTTCTTTTACCATAGCTGCTGTAATTGCCATGAATTTGCCCTCCTCGATTGAAAACTTATGCTTCCTCTGCTACTTCTTCTGCTACTTCCTCTTCTGTTACAACTTCACCCTGATTTGCTTCTACAACAGCATCTGCCATCTTAGATACGATCAGTTTTACTGCACGGATCGCATCGTCGTTTCCAGGGATCACGTAATCTAATTCTTCCGGATCACAGTTTGTATCAGCGATACCGATCAACGGAATTCCTAAAGCGTGTGCTTCCTGAACACAAATTCTTTCTTTCTTCGGATCTACAACAAAGATTGCATCCGGAAGACGTTTCATTTCTTTGATACCACCTAAGTTTTTCTCTAATTTCTCCTGCTCTTTCTTTAAAGCAATAACTTCTTTCTTAGGAAGTACATCAAATGTACCATTTTCTTCCATTTCTTCAATGGATTTCAGTCTTGCGATACGGCTCTGGATGGTCTTGAAGTTTGTTAACATACCACCTAACCATCTTTCGTTTACATAGAACATTCCGCAACGCTCTGCTTCTGTTTTAATTGCATCCTGTGCCTGTTTTTTCGTACCAACGAAAAGAATCGTACCGCCATCTGCTGCGATATCAGCAACGGCTTTGTAAGCCTCGTCTACTTTTCCTACAGATTTCTGTAAGTCAATGATATAAATACCATTTCTTTCTGTGTAGATGTATGGAGCCATTTTCGGGTTCCATCTTCTTGTCTGATGTCCAAAATGTACACCTGCTTCTAATAACTGTTTCATTGAAATAACGCTCATTTTTCTTCCTCCATTTGGTTTGTTCTTCCATACATTTCGTCCTTTTCGGCAACCATAGGCACCCGCCCAAAAGTCGATGTATGTGTTTTTTTGACTAACATTATTATCATACCATGTTTTATATCTTGATGCAAGGAATTTTTTTTATTTTTTGTAAAATTCAAAAAACAACAATCTAGCCCTTGCATTAGGGAATCGTTTCCAATACACAGTCCGCCGGATACCGGAAACGTCCGCATAGAAAAGGCAGGTATGCTTACCTGCCCACTAATATTTTCACGATTTCTTCATAGGTGCCGCCTTTCGGCAATGCATAAGTTCCCGGCTGAAGCTTTTGATCATAATGGTTTGCAACAATAAATGCATTAAAAGAATCCGCATTATCTACAATTCCCTGTTGAAACAGATTCTGCGATACCACATCCGAATATTCTCCGGAATGGATTTCAAAGTTGACCATCGCATGCGCCTCTTTTACATCAGCACTCTTCCCAGAACCGGTCTTTTCAGATGCTTTTTTTTGTTCTTCTGATTTCGTTGCTTTTTCATCAGTGCTGCTGCTCTTTTTTTCAGTTTCTGAAGATTTTTTATTCTCTCCTTCATCTTTTTCTTCCGAATATGAATCCGCTTCAGCTCCCGCACCAGATCCTGCATCTGCTGTCTTCTGACCTGAATCCGACACCTTTTCTTTAGTCTCGTCCGTTTCTTCTTCATTCGCATCTTCTCCCTCCTGCAGTTCGCCCGATTCCTGTGACGGCATCACCATTCCTAATTCTTTTGCACGGGAAATCACTTCCTCATTACTCATTGTACTGTTATCTAAATGATGCTCAAATGTCAACAAAAGTGTTGTACAAAAAATTCCGATTCCTAAACCTCTGAGATAATACTTAAATTTCACGCCTTGCCCTCTCCTCTGTATAGTCCAATTACAAGCTGTACCTCGCCCAAACCGATATTCAATTCTTTTGCGATCTGTACATTTGCCATACCACGATTATGCAACTCCAGAATCGTCTCATTCAGATTCTGCTCTGTCTGTGAGGCTTCTCCATTTCCCTTTTCTTCCTCCGACTGTATCTGCATCTGTGGAAATTCCTGCAGATTCTCTATTGTCATTGATGGTTCCGGCTGTTCGAGATCTTTTCGCATACTGCTCTCCATTCGCTGCATCTGACGCATCAGATCCTGCAGTTCCCCGGCAAAATTTGTCAGCTCTGTATGCTTATCATTCAGCATACTATATAAAAACATGATCTCATTATGTGTCTTATTGGCTTCTTCCATAACGGTATCTGAATATTCTCCGAGTGCAAGCATTTTCCCGTTTGTCTCTTTATCTAACGCTGCCTCTACGATCTCCATTGAATTATCGATCGTCTCATCTACCATCTCTTCTACTCGTGCTTTAGAATCCTGAATCTGTTTGTCTACGATTGTCTTTACTTCTTCTCTGCTAAGTTCTGCTATATGATCGACATCCCGCGGGGAGAGCCTTTCTGCTACAAAAAAACTTCCGAGCATTAACACAATACCGATCAATAACAATACAATTTCAAACCCTGTCATGCCTTTTCTCCTAAACTTCCTGTCTATTTTTCCGTCTAAATTTTTATATCAAACGTTCCACCTTCTGTTTTTAATTCTTTTTGGAACTCTTTTTCTTCTGTCTGTTTTTTCTTTTTGTTTTTCTTTTTTCGGTTATCCTGATACGCATTGCTTCCCTTTTCACGGGCATCATAACGCTTTTTCTCCTCTTTTGCATTTTCCTGATGCTGCACTTGCTTCATCTGATGCATGGCTTCTTTGGAAAATTCTGCCTGAATGTTCTGCTGCTGAAAATGGGGTCGACTTTCCTCCTGCTGTTTGAAGGTTCCCACATCATTGACTCTCTGAATCGCTCCTGTAATCTCCACTGGACGTATACTCATACGACCACCTCCCTTTGTCCGCTAAGCAAGAAAATAGGATTTATAGGTTCTGCGCACTGACATCCCCCTGGCGCTTTACAAACTCACAACAGCTTCTCTTATTCTTCACATTCAGCTTAGAGTCAGAGATCATGACGCTGACCCCCGGAAACACATCCCGATTGACTACGATTTTCGCACTATCTCCTTCTCTTACTTCCTGTTTCAGCTGTTCTAACTCTGCCTGCTTTTCTGCAACTGATTTTTGAATGGTCTGGAAATTTGCCGCCGTCTTTTTCACATATGCAATCTTTTCCGGTGGCAGTTTCACACCTTTTGCAAGTTTCGAGGAAAATGTAGCAAGAATCGGTTTGATCTGTTCCAATTCGCTCATCTGTTTCTCGATTTCTTTCGAAAGTGCCATCATACGTTCTTTTGTCTCTGGCGGTGTACCAACTTCTACCTGTGTCAGTGTCCCCATCTCTGAACCAATCGTCTGTGCTTCGATCAATTCTCCGGCACGGATCACTCCTCCACTGATAAACCCTTTTTTACCGGCAACCGTAATGGTTGTCTCCGCAGATACGTTACTGTGCATGATCAAATCCGTTTCGATATATCCACCCGATTTTACCGTAGAATTTTCGATAAATTTGGTAATGATATTGCTACCGGCTTTGAGTACGCCTTTGCCCATTCCGTGAATTCCACGTTTTACGATGATCTGTCCCCCCGCTTCCACCACGGCATCTTCCACCACGCCTTCGATCGTAATGTCTCCTTTTGCATGTACCTCAAAACCACCTTTGACATTTCCTTTGATATGAAGGCTTCCGTCGTATGTGATATTTCCGGTAGAATTATCCACATCTGCCGGTACCTCGTAGATATCCGATACGAAAACTTTCTCCTTTACCAGTGTAACATGTCCGGTTACTTTTGAAAAGATTTCTGTTCCATCTTCGGAAATATCGATATTGTTTCCATATGCCAGATGTTTCGGTTTCATCTGTGGCGGGCGCACTTCATTTCCAAAAACATCCGTGCCAACGGTGCCTTGTTTTTCCTTATACAAGCGCGCCAGTAAATCCCCTGCTTCCACATGACTGATCACATCAATACTTTTATAATCAACAGAACCGTCCTCATTGTGTTTTGGTCTGAGATTATGATTTGTATTAAAATAATACTCAATGCGAGCTTCTGTCCCAGGTGTCGGTTTCTTTCCCTGCGCAATATCGAAGTCCTCACAGTAACGCCGGTCATTTAGAAACGATTCCAAAGCGGCCTTATTGATTCCCGTCTTGATTCCTGCTTTTTGAAGACTTGAGATTATGCTCTCCAATGTCAGCCTTCGCCCATTATTAGACGGTGGGTAGAATCGTCCGGTAACCTTTAGACGATCCGACGAAATATCGATATCCAACTGCTCGTCAACCGAATCCCCTTTAAAATCTGCTACACGCACCGGCATCGGCTGCTTGACCGACTTCACTGCCAAATCCAGCTGTTTGATATCATAATGATTATACTTGTATTTATCCAAATATGCCAGTATTTCTGTAATATTTGCGCTTACCCCGCCTTCCTGCGGCGGAAAAACAACTAAATAAATACCCGTCTGCTGCATTTGTAATTGAAAAAAACCGTTTGTTTGCATAGGCTTGTTTCCTCCCCTTTCTATTTCAGCGGTCTGCCAGCATTCCCATGTAACTTCCCATCTCCTTTTTCATTTTCGCGAGCGCCTTTGTATGCAGCTGAGAAATACGGGACTCTGATACGTCTAAAACAACGCTGATCTCCTTCAGTGTCAAATCCTCATAATAATATAACTCAATCACCTTACGTTCTTTTTCTGTCAAAAGTTCCAGTGCATTCTGCAGTTTGTTACTGAGTTCCTCCTGCTGCACCGCATCCTCCGGTTGTGTAAACTGAGAATTTCCTCTGGCATCCATTGCCGGCTCGCTTCCCTGTTCCACATATTCATTCAATGACACCACATTTGTAATTTTCAGCTGTGTCTGCCATGTTAAAAGTTCTGCTTCGGATACACCAAGTTCTTTTGCTACTTCTTCATCGTTGGCGTTTTTTCCAGTTTTTGTCTCGACTGCACGAATCGCTTCGTCCATCCGCTTTTGTTTCTGTCGAATCGTGCGTGGGATCCAGTCCATTTTTCGAATCTGATCTAAAATAGACCCCCTGATGCGTAAACTGGCATAAGTTTCAAATTTTACTTCTTTTCCCATGTCAAATTTATCAATTGCATCGATCAGACCAAAAATCCCGTAACTGACCAAATCATCGTACTCCACGTTATACCCCAGATACATACTTAATCTTCCTGCTACCACACGTACCAGTGGTGCATATTCAACGATGATTTTTTCTCGAAGATCCGGTGTCGGATTTTTTTGATACGATTCCCATAATTTTGTTCTTTCTGCTTCCCTCATACATTCAAGCCTCCCATATCAATTGTTTCCTAAACATCCCCGGCAGTTTTTTGAGATTCTTCTGTCTGTTTTTCTGCCTCATAGTTGTCTGTATTCTTCTTTGATTGTTGTCCGTCCTGTTCATCCTGCGCAATCTCTTGCAAATCTGTTTCGGCATCCTCCGTTTTTTCTTCTGTCTGCTCATTCTCTTCTTTAAAAAACGGATCTAAAACAGCCTTTGCTATCTCCCCAATGATAAAAAAAACAATCAATATCAACAAAAGCTGTTTTAGAAACGTTCCTGCCTCAAACTGTTGCTGAAATCCGATGATACAATAGACGAGACCACCCGCTAACATGACAATTGCTGGTATCTGTTTTGTTTTCACTCTTTACCCCGTCCTTCATCAGATAATTTTTAACGGTTTTCCAACCGATTTAATGTAAAACTCTCCCGTATCTGTATGCAGTTCCACCGTACGGCCATAATTTAATCCTGTATCTTCTGCTAAAAGTCGTATTCCAAGCTGCTTTAATTTGGCTTTTGATGCCTCTGCATTTCTGGCGCCGATGTTTCCGATACCGGCTTTTCCGTCCTTGACGGCGAACATACAGGCACCGCCTGCGATTTTTGCCACAAGTCTGCTCTTTGATGCGCCGTTTGCGACCATCAGGCGAACCAGTTCCTCAATTCCGGTATCCGCAAATTTTGCAATATTTGAATTATTGCGAATCTGCGTACTATCCGGCAGCATGATATGTGCCAGACCACCTAGCTTCTTCACTGGGTCATATAGTGCGATTCCAATACAGGAGCCTAGGCCCAATGTTGTGATTATATCCGGGTAATGGCAGATATTCAAATCCGCCATTCCCACTTTCACTACAGCACTCATACAACCTTCCTCTCCTATTGTGGAATTCCCAATGCCTCCAAGATCTTTAAATAGGAATCCGGGTCAGGCAGCAAAATAAAATACCCCTCGATCTGCACATCATCCCCAAATTCTGTTTCGATCATTAATGCATAATCTCCGTATGCTCCGAATTCGATGGCAGGCACGCTTAAGATTGCTCCTGCCATATCCACTGCCACATACGGAATCGATGGTGTGATCACCATATGCGTCAATCCGGAAAGCGCGGACAAATAGGAACCCGCAATGATATTTCCGATTTCTTTTAACGCGGAAAGGTCCATCTCATCAAAATCCTCAGCATATGTACTATCCCGCCCCATCAGCTTATTCACAAGATAGTGCGCGGAATCCATTTTTAATAAAAACATCATACTTCCGGTGATATCCGTCTCTACCTGAAGATACACACCAACAATCGGTTCCGTCTCACTCGAAATTGCACTCGGCAGCGTCTGAAGTGTCAATAGTTTGACATTTGGCACACGCATATCAATTCGCATATCCAGCATATTCGCCACAGCGGTTGTCGCGTTTCCAGCTCCGATATTTCCGATTTCACGCAAAACATCGACATATGTCTCGTTAATTTGATTCAGATCATTATTATACATACGCAATCCTCACTTTCAAACGCATCAGCCATTTTCTTTTTCATCTATGATCGCGTTAATGTCGAAGATGGAGATCAAATCCTCCTCGCTGTGACCAATTCCATTAATAAACGCAGGTTTTCCTCCTTTTCCTTCATAGCTGTTATTCTTGTCCACTTGATCCTCGCCTAACGTGACCACTTCTTTGACCTCATCTACGATGATTCCGATCGATCCTTGCTGCTCAATTTTCAAAATAATGATCCGCGTGTTATTTGTAAACTCATCATCCGGTAATTCCATTTTTCTTCGAATGCTCATAACCGGAACGATCTCTCCTCGTAAGTTGATGATTCCGCGGAAATACGACTGCGCTTTCGGCACGCGGGTGATCTTTTGCATCCGGACGATATTATCCACATAATTTATGTCTAATCCGTACTGTTCACTACCGATTTTTACTACGATATACTGCTTTTTATCCTGATCTACTACACGTAATTCCTCTGCCATGGCTACTTCCCCCCTACATCAATACATTTACATCCAGAATCAACGCAACTTCTCCATCACCTAAGATCGTTGCTCCGCTGATGATCTTGTTGTTCTCGATATACTTGCCAAGTGACTTGATAACAATTTCCTGCTGACCCATCAGATCATCCACAACAAGTCCGGCATATTTATCCCCTTTCTTAACGATTACAACCGTTAAGCTGTCTTTCTCTTCATTCGACGGCTCGATATCAAGTACCTCATCCAGACGGATCAGCGGAATCACGCTTCCTCGGATATTGATGACTTCTTTTGCCTGTACATACTTGATGTCTGACAACGGGATATCCTCAATATTCTGAATGGATCCAAGAGCGATGGCGTATTTTTCATCACGGATGACTACCATCAACGCCTGAATGATCGCCAGTGTAAGTGGCAGACGAACAGTAAATTTGGAACCTTCCCCTAATTTTGTCTTAACTTCTACATCGCCGCCTAGTGCTTCAATATTTGATTTTACAACATCAAGTCCAACACCTCGTCCCGAAATATCGGTAATCTGCTTTGCCATAGAAAAACTTGGTAAGAATAACAGATCGATGATCTCTTTCTGGGACAAATGTTCTCCTTGTTCCTCCGTTACTACGCCTCGTTCGATTGCTTTTGATAAAACTTTATCCGTATCAATACCATTACCATCATCGCTGACTTCAATAATGACATTATTTCCTTCCTGAAACGCATTTAACGTAATGGAACCTGTCTCTGGTTTTCCACGCTCCTTACGAATTTCTGCAGATTCCAGACCATGATCGGCAGAATTACGAAGCAAATGCTGCAGAGGATCTCCAATTTGATCGACAACGGTACGATCCAGCTCGGTATCTTCACCAGACATATGTAATTCCATCGGTTTATTCAGTTTTTTAGACAAATCACGGATCATACGCGGGAACTTATTGACAACGCTCTCAATCGGTACCATTCGCACTTTCATGACGGATTCATGCAGGTTTGTCGTAATACGCTCTAAGTATTCGATCTGCTCATGGAACGATTGGTTCTGGAAATCTCCGCCCTCTGTCGCACTGATGGATACCAGGCTGTTTTTCGCAATGATCAGCTCGCTGACTTGATTCATCAAAGCGTCCAGTTTTTCAATATCCACACGCACCGTTCGATTTGTGACAGGTTTTGGTGTCGTCGTCTTCTTCGCCGCCGGTTTCGTCTCTTTCTTTATCGGTGCAGGTTTTGTCTCTAACACAGGCGCCGGTGCCTGTACCGCCTCTTTCTGTGCTTCTGCTTTTTTCTTTTCTTCTTCTTCGATTTTTTTGTTTTCGAATGCCAGCAATTGCTCATAGGTGACTTTTTCGCCGACCATTTCTTCAATTTCAGATACCGCACTTGTCGCTTCTAAAATTTTTTCAATTGGTTCTTCTGAAATCATGATAAACGAAAAATCCAACTCAAATTTTTCATCTTCAATATCCTGGGAACTCGGCTTATAAACAATGATCTGCCCAAATTCCTCCGCTGCCTTAAAGATCAAAAATGCCCGGGCTGCCTTTAACAGGCACCCGCTTTTAATATAGCAGGTAAATCCGTAAAGTGTCTGACCTGCATCTTCGGCTGCTTTTACCTGATCTTTTTCTGCATTGTCAAGTTCCTGACGTAGGAAACGACGTCTGTCTTCTTCCTTCTTTTCCTCCGCAGGTTTTTCTTCTGAAGACGCCGGCGCTGTTGCCACTGCCGGATCTTTATCACTGCTGTCTGTCAGCAGGGAATTTAATTCCGCAACGATTGCCTCATTGTCATCTGTTCCCTCGTCTGACGTGTTTTTTACGTTGTCCAAATATCCTTCAATCGCGTCAAGACATTCAAACAGAATATCGATCATGTGACTGGTTACCTTCAATTTGTCACTACGCACTTCCTGAAATACATTTTCCATGTCATGGGTCAGGCGCTGCATCCGCTTAAATCCCATTGTACCTGCCATTCCCTTCAACGAATGGGCTGCCCGGAAAATTTCATTGATCATGTCTTTATTTTCCGGTTCCTGTTCAAGTGTCATAATACAATCATTCAAGCTCTGAATATGTCCGTTTGTTTCGTCAATAAAAATCTCAAGATACTGGCTAACATCCATAATTATTCTACCCCCACATTCTTTGTAATTGATTGGGCAACTTCTGTAAGCGGAACTACTTCATTGACCACTCCGGTTTCTACGATAGACTTTGGCATACCATACACCACACAACTCTCCTCATTCTGTGCGATCACATGGATTGGTTTCGACTGACGAAGGGAAAGAATTCCTTTCGTTGCATCTGCTCCCATACCGGTCAGTACCACACACGTAACAGAATCATATGTGCTGCTTTTCAGCGAATCGTACATGACATCTGCGCATGGACGCAACCCACCGATAGCCGGTCTGTCATTTAATGCGACCCGATGTCCACCTGCCGTTTTCTGAATTTCCATATGTTTTCCGCCGGGTGCCACATAGACCCATCCTTTTTGTAAAATCTCACCGTCTTGTGCCTCTTTGACATTGATCTTGCTGATCTGGTTGAGCCTGTCAGCCATTGATTTTGTAAACCCGACCGGCATATGCTGTACCAAAACAACCGGCGCATCCAGATTTGCCGGCAAATACGGAATCACACTTTGCAGTGCTTTTGGTCCGCCTGTCGAACAAGCCAGGGCAACAATCTTGCTTCCACCACTGCTCATCTGATGTTTCGCTTTTTTCGGAGCACCGATGATACGCAGTTTTTTGCCCTCTGTTCTGGTTCTGACTGTCTGTTTAAACAGAACTGCTTCTAAAATTTCCAGCAGTTGCCGTTTAAAGTCCTCACCCTTTGCTTCAATGATATTGCTTGGTTTTGTAATAAAGTCAACGGCGCCTTTTTCCATTGCTAAAATGGTGACAGATGCGTCTTTTTTCGTCAACGTGCTTACCATAATGACCGTCGCCTGAATGTGATCTTTATTTAACTGGTCTAACAGTTCTAATCCATCCATTCGCGGCATATTGATGTCTAAAAGTACTGCATCATATCTCGTAGTTTTCAGTTTTTCATACGCCTCCAAGCCATCCCTGCATACATCTATTGCCTGTAACCTTTGTTCTGTGTTAATTATATCACATAAGACCCTTCTCATAAGTGCAGAGTCATCAACTACTAAAATATTTTTTTTCATATGCTGTCACCCGTTTTTCTTTCGGTTTTTTCGTTCCTCTTCAAAGATAAATTTGATAATATCCTCACGTATTTTCATATCCTTAATGATAAATTCAACGCGATTCTGGTATTTCTCCCGCTCCTGATCAATCCGTTCTGACTGTAAGACATTTCCGATCAGTCGATAATCTTTTTTTTGATCATTCTCTTTACTGAGCGCGATCCATAAAAATACGCTGCTTCCCGATTCACACGGTGTCTGTGAGATAAAACGGATTCCTCCTCCACTGATGTCCAGAACAAATCCTGTTTTTTCTTCCAACGATCGTTTTGCAATTTCCTGCTGTACCTTTTCTACATCATTGAGAGATGCGATCTCCTGCGGCAATTCCACATAATTCAGATCCATCAGACAATCATATCGATAATATTCACGCCTCTGATATTTGCTTGGCTGTGTGAGAATCCGTATATTGTTCATATAGATATTATTGCTTTTAAAACGTTCCGTCACTTCTCCTTCACACCGATACAGACCATGTTCTGTATAAAACACAAATTCATAACGAAAGTCCAATGGCAGTAAAATGTATCGTGACCCGTTCATAGGCATCAGAAGCTGTATGATACCATCCTCTTTCACATCGCATACGCGACTTTTAAAGATCTGTGCGATCTTTCCCGTCTCCTGTTCCCGTTTCAGTTGCTGCAAAATCCGGATATCGACTCTGCAGCCGGGTTTAAACATATCTAATATCATTGGCATTATCCCTCTTTCCCTTTTATCCATTCCTATGCACAAGCCCTGTGACCAGTTGCGTAATACCTCTTTTTTGCGTCTCTTGCGGCAGCATTTCCTTATCCAAAAGTCGCTTTGTCAAAAGTTCAAACGCCTTCGTAGAACGCGCATTTGGTTTATAAATAGAAACCGGGCTCTGCTGTAACACAGCCTTATCTAACTGTGCGTCCTCCGGTACCATTCCCAGATATTCCAGCTCTCCATCCAAAAATTTTGAAACAACCGAATTTAATTTATCAAAAATAATCCGTCCATGTTCTTCTGAATGAACTTTATTTGCGATCACCCGAACGCAAACCTCTTTTTTTCGGAAATTCGGATTTCGATGCAACGCTTTTAAAAGTGAATAAGAATCGGTCAGAGAACTCGGTTCCTGTGTCGTGATCACCAATACTTCCGGGCTCTTGATCACAAATTCCAATACATGGTCCGAAATGCCGGCACCTGTGTCAATGATGATAAAGTCCGCCAGCTGATCCAGATCGGAAAGATTATGGATCAAAAAAGCCAGCTGGTCATTTGATAAATTGTTCAGACTGACGATTCCGGAGCCTCCCGAGATAAAACCGATGTCCATCGGTCCTTTCGATATGATCTCTCGTATGTTTTTTCCACGATAGATCAGATCGCTCAAATTATACTGTGGGACAGCACCGAACATCACTTCGACATTTGCCAGTCCAAGGTCTGCATCAAAAATCAGCACTTTTTTTCCAAGACGCCGCAGCTGTACCGCGATATTTACGGCTACGTTCGACTTTCCAACACCGCCTTTTCCACTCGTCACGGTAATCACACGTGCCCGTGGGGGGGCTTGCGGCTCCATCCTCGGGATGTTGCGCTGATTTTGCAGTTTGATGACGTTGCGTAATTGTTCTGCTTGATCCATTCGCTATTTTCCTCCCAACAGATGTTTGACTATTTTCTGCGTATTAAATACTTCGATATCATCCGGTACATTCTGTCCGTTTGTCGTATAAGACAAATCCACATCGGCATACAGCTTGATATTTAGGATATTTCCGTAAGAAGTGGTTTCGTCTAATTTTGTGAAAATAATCTTATAATCGGTGATTTGTTTATAAGTGTCTGTGATATCCAAAAGATCTTTATACTTCGTTGTGGCACTGACCACAAGAAAAACCTCTTTTTCATATTGCGGATCCAAACTATTGATCAAATGCTGCATATCTTTTTTTTGTGCATCACTTTTATGAGAGAAACCGGCTGTATCGATCAATATCAGGTCATATTCATTCTCTTTTTCGATAATCTCATTCATTTCCTCCGCCGTGTAAATGATCGACAATGGTGTATCAAGAATATTCGCGTATGTTCGAAGCTGTTCTGCCGCTGCGATCCGGTATGTATCCGCTGTTAAAAAAGCAACCTTTTTTCCATATTCTAATTTGAATTTGGATGCGATCTTTGCGATCGTGGTTGTCTTTCCAACGCCTGTCGGTCCAATAAAGAATACCACTTTCGGTCCACCGTTTGTCGCCATGCTGATTGTCTTTGGCTGCCCAAATTTTAAGATCATTTTCTGATAAACGTTGGACAATATGTAATCGACGCTCGATCCGTTTCTCATGATTTTTTCAATCTCATCAATAATCTGATTCACATACTTTTCATTTACCTCATTATCTAGAAGAATCTCATAGATCATCTTCAGGAATTTAAATCCCTCCTCTTTCTCCGGATTTTCTTTTTCCTGTTGTTGTAAATGCGGAATCGTTTCACCTCGATGCCTTCTGTCTGATTCTTCAGAAGAAAGCTGTTGTTCCAGAAACGACTGTAACGTCTCAAGCCGCTCCTCTAACGGATCTTTTGCAAGTGCCTCTTTCTGATTTTCCTTCTCCTGCGTGCGCATTTCCGGAATGGTTTTTGATACGGCCTGCTGTGTTTTCGTCTCTGTTTCTTTTTGTAGTTCTTTTTTCTCTGTTGAATTTCTCAACGGCAGTTCTTCATCTGCCGCCAAGTCAATTTTTTCATGCATACGCATCGGAGAAGACAATGCCTGCATCGGTGTCACTTTTTCTTCTTTTTCTTCTCTGGCTACCGTTACTTCATATGTCGGCTTTTTAAAGCTCTGAAAGAACCCTTTCGGCTTTACCACTTTCACATTTAAGACAACGACATCATCGCCCATCTCCTGTTTTGCTTTTTCTACTGCCTCTTCCTCTGTTTTCCCTTGATACTTGTTAATCGTCATATTATCCTGTCACCATCCCCACTGATTGTAATTCTACGTCGGAGTCCACCTCATTAAAGGAAACTACGATCAAATCCTTAAAGTAATTTTCTGTCAACCGTTTAAAGTACATCCGCACGATCGGAGAAGTCAGAATGATCGGCGTTTTTCCGAGATCCTCTAACTTTCCTACTTCCTCCTGCACAGAATTCATAATGGTTTTTACCCGCTCCGGGTCCATGGTAAGCACGGCCCCTTGCTCTGTCTGTTTCACAGAACCCATAATGTCTTTTTCGACTTTCGGATCGAGTGTCACCACGCTTGTGGTCTCATTTGCCGGAAAATACTTTCCGGAAATCGCCCGTTTTAATCCCTGTCTCGCATATTCTGTCAATATATCGGTATCCCTTGTCGCTGTTGCATGATCTGCAAGCGTTTCAAAGATTGTAAGCAGATCGCGGATGGAAATTCCCTCCCGCAATAAATTCTGCAATACCTTCTGTACCTCGCCAAGTCCCAAAAGCTTTGGAACCAGCTCGTCCACCAATACCGGGTTGCTCTCTTTCAGATTGTCCACCAGACCCTGCGTGTCCTGTCTTGTCAGGAACTCATCGATATGGGTCCGGATCACTTCTGTCAGATGTGTTGCAATGATCGACGGCGGATCGACTACCGTATAGCCAAGACTTTCTGCACGTTCCCGCTGTCCCTCTGTGATCCAGATAGCGGGCAGATGAAACGACGGCTCATACGTCGGGATACCGGTAATTTCTTCTTCTACAAATCCCGGATTCATCGCCATGTAATGGTCAAACAAAATCTCTCCTTCCGCAACCTGTACCCCTTTTATTTTAATAATATACTGGTTTGGATTCAACTGTATATTATCCCGCAGACGGATGATCGGCACAACGGTTCCAAGTTCCAATGCGATCTGCCTTCGGATCATCACAACCCGGTCAAGCAGATCGCCTCCTTGATTGACATCTGCAAGCGGTATGATTCCGTATCCAAATTCCAGCTCGATTGGATCAACCTGCAATAAAGAAACGACATTTTCGGGCTTTCGCACTTCCTCAGCTTCCGTTTCATCCATATCGACTTCCTCTTCGATTTCAGCTTCTGCGATCACCTTATTCATCTGTATGCCGACTAATGCATAGGCACCACCCATCGCAAGAAATAAAACCGTGTTTAACGGTGTCGCAATTCCAAGTCCCACCATTGTTGCCGCTGCTAAAAATAAGACCTTTGGTACACCGAACAGCTGTTTCATCAGTGTCGAACTGAATTCAGCATCTTTCGACGCTTTTGTGATCAGAATTGCCGTAGCAAGTGAAATCAGAAGCGACGGTATCTGGCTGCAGAGTCCGTCTCCAATGGTGAGAAGTCCATATTTTGAAAATGCCTCCATAGCCTCTAATCCCTGACCGGTAATTCCCATCACGGTACCACCGACAAAGTTGATACAGGTGATGATCAGACCTGCCATCGCATCTCCTTTTACAAACTTCGTTGCACCATCCATAGAACCAAAGAATGCAGATTCCTGTTGAATCTTTTCTCTCCGCTCTTTTGCCTGTTTATCTGTGATCGCACCGGTATTTAAATCAGCATCGATCGCCATCTGTTTTCCCGGCATAGCATCGAGTGTGAATCGTGCCGTTACCTCTGCAATACGCTCGGAACCTTTATTGATGACAATAAACTGGATAATGATCAATACGATAAATACAATTCCTCCGATGACCAGATTATTTCCACCAACGAATGTACCGAATGTCTCTACCACATTTCCCGGATCACCGGTCGCAAGGATCAGACGGGTTGACGATACATTTAATGAAATTCGAAATAGTGTCGTAAACAACAGTAACGTTGGAAAAAACGACATATCCAGAACTTCTTTTGCAAAAAGGGATGTAAACAACACGATCAGTGCAATGGAAATATTAAACGCCAGCATGACGTCCAACAGACCAGACGGAATCGGCACGATAAAAAATATGATTGCACACAATAAATACAGTGCTACGCCGATATCTGTTTTTTTCATAAAGCTCCCCCCTTATAATTGTTTGTGTTTGATACTGTATACCATCGCCAGTACATCCGCTACTGCCTGATATAGCTCCGGTGGAATCTCCCTTCCAATTTCCACGTTCGCATATAACATTCGAGCTAACGGTTTGTTCTCCACGATCTCCACCTGGTTTTCTCTGGCTACTTCTTTGATCTTCTGTGCCAGATAATCTTCTCCCTTTGCCAGTACGACCGGGGCTTTCCCCTTCTCCGGGTCATAGGCTAAAGCGACTGCCAGATGTGTCGGGTTTGTAATAACGACATCTGCTTTCGGTATATCCTGCATCATACGCCTCTGCGACGCTTCCCTCATTCGCTGCTTCTGGCGTCCTTTGATCTCTGGATCTCCCTCGGTGTTTTTATATTCATCCTTCACTTCCTGTTTGGTCATCATCATATCGGTCTTAAATTTATGCTTCTGATAAACAAAATCTAAAATTCCGACCAACAGATATACCACCGCAATCTTCAATCCGACATCTATAATTATTGTACCACACAACCCCACAGCTTGCACCAGTGGAATTTCATACAAAATAAACAATTTTTCTTTCTGCTTTTCGACCGAATTATATGCAATATACACAATTATGCCAATTTTCATAAAAGATTTCAATAATTCGAAAAGAGAATCCTTCGAAATGATTCGTTTAAATCCGTTGATGGGATTAAATTTATCAAATTTCGGCTGAAGTGGTTTCCCTGTAACCTTCCATCCAACCTGCAGTACTTCCGAGAGGATTACGATCACAAAGCCAAACAAAAAAAATGGTGCCATCATCTTGAGCATCGTTGCAATCATATGATCGAATAGATCCACCACCGTCCCAACTGAAAGATTTCCCGGATTATTATTCAAAATTTCCGGAATTTTGTTATAAAACATTGGAAACAATTGATGCATCTGCTCGCCGAGCATATTGATAAAAATTTTTAAAACCAAAAACAGAACGATCAGCTGAAATGCGTTTGTAAGCTCCTTACTTTTCGAAACCTTTCCTTCTTTTCTGGCATCTGTTAATTTTTTTTCTGTTGCCGGCTCTGTTTTTTCCCCGCCGGGTCCATCTTTTGCAAACCACTGCAGATCATACGCATATGGCAAATTTTGCAGCCAATCTTTTTCTATCATGCTCCCGTCATCCCTTTTATAATTTCTACTACAATAATCCTCATCTCTTTAAATATGAAATTCGATACGCTTGGCACAAGCCTTACGATCAAAAACAACACTGTAAATCCGACGAGCAGTTTCATCTGCATACCGACGGAAAACATATTCATCTGCGGAGATACCTTTGCCATGATTCCTAATACGCAGTTTAAGATCATAATGCAGACAAATACCGGCAGTTCAATTCGAAATGCGATCACCAAAGAATCCCCCATATACCGGATCATCGTCTGCACCAGATGCTCCCATTGAAATGCCTGTGTTCCGATTGGAACTGCCGTGTAGGAGTCTATCACTGCGCGCAAAATATACCAGTGCATATTTGAAACGATCAACAGCATCATAATGATATAATAGTATAAATTACCAGAAATCGTAGCTGTCATTTTTGTAGTCGGATCAAACATCGTTGCCATAGAAAGCCCCATATCCATATCCATCATATTTCCCGCAAAAAAAATGATCGTTGTGCAGATATAGGCACCAAATCCGATCATCAGACCTGTCACCACTTCTTTCAGAACGATCACACTATAGCCTAATATTCCGGTATAAGCGATCTCTTCCATCGGAATCACGCGACAGACCAAAATACTTACAAACAATGAAAAACCAATTTTAATTCTTGCCGGTGTGTTTGTAGTACCGAAAAATGGCGCCACAGAAACAAACGACGCCATCCGTACTAATACAAGCAAAAACACTTCAAATGTCTTTAATGAAACTGTCACATCTATCATAGTATCCCTCATTCATGCCTGGTGTGCGCTTCTTTCGCACCCTTTTTCACCTCAAATACAAGCTAAAATCCGACCAAAGGTTTGTCATATAGCCGGATAATGTATGTAACATCCAGGACCCCAGCACGATCAAACTGATAAATACAGCCAGAATCTTTGGAACAAACGTCAGCGTCTGCTCCTGAATGGATGTCACGGTCTGAAAGATACTGATGATCAGACCCACGATCAGAGAAACGAAAAGAAGCGGTGCCGCTGTTTTGATCACCACGTAAATCGCCTGACTCATAATATCCAAAACCTGATCTTCCGTCATAATTTTTCAGCCCCTTTCGTCAGTAAAATGTTTTTACCAGATTTACGATTACCAGATTCCATCCGTCCGCAAGAATAAACAAAAGAATTTTAAACGGCATGGAAATCGTTGTCGGTGGAAGCATCATCATACCCATCGACATTAGGACAGATGATACGACCATGTCAATTACAATAAACGGGATGTAGATAATAAATCCCATAATAAATGCAGAGCGCAGTTCACTGATGATAAAGCTCGGTACCAGCACATCCAGTGGAATCGATGATTCTATGATGGCTCCCGTATCTTTGTCTGTCTCATATGTCGTGTTTGCGATATCGCAAAATGTATTCAGATCACTGACTTTCGTCTGCCCACACATAAATGTTTTCAACGGATTGAGTGCCTCATCGAGCGCCTCCTCCTGTGTGATCTTTCCTTCATCTAAAGGTTTGATCGCATTCTCATTAATCTGGTTAAATGTCGGATGCATGATAAACAACGTCAAAAACAGTGCCAATCCGATCAATACCTGATTTGGCGGAACCGTCTGCACACCGAGTGCAGTACGCACAAAATGCAGTACAATAATGATCCGCGTAAACGAGGTCATCATAATCAAAATTGACGGAGCTAACGAAAGCACCGTCAATACTAAAAGCATTTTCAGATTGCCGGATAAGCCGCCCTCACCGTTTTTTACTGTCACGGAAAAACCATCGTCTCCCGTCTTCCCAGCCAGATTCGAGCTGGCATTCCCAGCTTCTATCCTTGCTTTCTTGGCTGCCGTGGTTGCCGGATCTTCTGCTGCGTATACCGTTGTCCGGTAATAGGTATGCGTTGTGATCCCCACCATCGTAAGTCCAATCAGTAAAGATAAGATAAAAATTATTTTTTTCTTCTTGTTCATACTCTCAGCCTACTTTTTCGGTATACGTTTTTTGACCTTCTCTAAAATCGTCTGGAAATCTTCTGTCGAAGTCTTTTTTTCTTCTAAATCTTCCAGATTCAACTCTTTCAATTGGTCTGGTGTCAATTCTGCCAATCTCGTCACCGTGTCCTTACAGACAGCGATGACGAGATAGACAGTCCCCACTTCGATGATCTGTATGTACTTATTCTGTGTGATCTTCAATGTCTCTACGACACGCAGATTTTTTTGATGCATCTGCGTTTTTTGATAGCCCGCAAGAAAGCGTGTTGTAAAATAAGTCAGTGCAAGCACGACCACAAATATGAATAGTACACTCAGCAGCTGTAAAAAGCTGTCCATCGAAGACGGAATGTCTAGCAAAAGCACAGGTTACCCCACAACTTTTTTCACTGCTTCAAGCACACGCTCCGCCTGAAATGGCTTTACAATAAAATCTTTCGCGCCTGACTGGATCGCTTCGATTACCATTGCTTGCTGACCCATTGCAGAACACATGATCACTGCCGCATTCGGATCATCCTCTTTGATTTTTTTCAACGCCTGAATTCCATCCATCTCCGGCATGGTAATGTCCATCAGTACCAGATCCGGTTTTGTTTCATTGTACTTTTCTACGGCTTTCGCGCCGTTTTCTGCCTCTCCTGCGATCTCGTATCCATTCTTTGTCAGGATGTCTTTGATCATCATTCTCATAAATGCTGCATCATCACAGATTAAAATATTCTTAGCCATATTTATTCTCCTCTACCTTCTTCTTCAATTCTTGTTTGACAGTTACTCTACTTAATAATTTCCGTTATACGGATACCAAAGCTTTCTTCAATTACAACGACCTCCCCTTTCGCTACGTACTTGCCATTTACCAGTACATCGATCGGCTCACCCGCAATTTTGTTCAGTTCAATGATCGTACCAGGAGAAAACTCCAAAATGTCATGAATGGTCTTTTTGGTTCTTCCCAATTCCACAACCACTTCTAGTGGAACATCCATGATCAAATCTATGTTTTCCTGTTCGAATCCGGCCACACCGTTTCCTGTAAACGCCTGGAATTGCGCCGGCTGAACATTTACCTGTTGCTGTGGCATACCATACATTTGCGACATGTCCATCGGCTGTCCCACCATTGGCTGTCCCATCATTGGCTGCCCCATCATCGGTTGTCCCATCATCGGCTGTCCTGCCATTGGCTGCCCCATCATCGGTTGCCCTTGCATTGGTTGCTCCTGCATCGATGCCTGATTCATGTTCTGCTGCTGCAGAGCTGGTGTCGGTGCGGCTTTTGGTTCCGATTTCGGTTCCTCCTTTGCCGCAATGCTGCCGGATTCTACATCCTTTGCCATATTTTCCGCAAAACTATGATACATATCTTTTGCAAACGAATATGGATACAGCTGCATGATCTCACTGTCCACCAGATCTCCTATTTCCATTTTAAAGGAAATCTTTACAAACTCTCCTGACAAAAACTCATCGATCGTACCTTCATCAATGGTCTCTGCCAAATCTATCAGATCCGCAGATGGCGGGCTGATATCAATCGTTTTACTTAACATGGAAGATAACGACGTCGCTGCGGAACCCATCATCTGGTTCATCGCTTCACTGATCGCACTCAAGTGCAATTCTCCTAATTCTCCTTCGGTATTTGTACCGTCGCCTCCCATCATCAGGTCGGTAATTACTTTTACATCATGTTCCTTCAGTACCAAAAGGTTACTGCCATCCAAGCCTACTGTATAAGCAATTCGAATAAATACGCAGGGTTTTTCATAATTTTCTACAATATCATCCCACGTTGCATCGCTTACAACCGGCGTAGAAATTTCTACTTTACGGTTTACTAAGGAAAAAAGCGTTGTTGCCGCTGTTCCCATGCTGATATTCGCGATTTCTCCTATCCCGTCTTTTTCCTCCGGTGACAAACCTTCCCCTGCATCTGCGCCACCGCCGGAGTTTTGTGCATTTAGCAATGCATCAATTTCTTCCTGTGATAGTCCATCCATACCGTTCTACTCCTCTCTGACTACTGATGTAATTCGAACTGCATAGTTGTCACCGGATGCTCCCGGTAATGCAGTGAATTTGCGAATACTTCCTACATAAACATCTAACTCCTGTCCCACTTTTCGGTCCACTCGAATGATGTCTCCCCTTTGCAGGTTAATAAATTCGTTTACTGAGATCACACTCTTGCCCAAGATTGCTTTCACCGGAATCGGTGCTTTATCGATCAGTCCTTCGATTACTTCTGTATATTCTTCTTCATCTTTACTCTGCATAGAAGAATACCAGTACTTTGTATTCAGTTTATCCATAACGCCTTCCAGTGTAATGTACGGAAGACAAACATTCATCAACCCTTCCACGTCACCGATGTGTATATTTAATGTGACAATGGCAATCATCTCAGTTGGGGATATGATCTGTGCAAACTGGGAATTTGTCTCGATGCGCTCTAGTCTTGGATGCAATTCCAAAACATTTTCCCACGGTTCCTGCAAAAGACCGACACACACCGACATGATCCGTTCAATGATGATCAATTCGATCTCGGAAAAATCCCGATTTTTCTCTAACGGCTCCCCTGCGCCGCCAAGCATACGGTCCACCATCGCAAATCCAAGATTTGTGGCCAATTCCAATATAATGGTTCCGTTTAACGGTGCAAAATTGACAATTCCAAGAATGACCGGATTTGACAATGCGTTTGCAAATTCCGAATAGATGACTGCTTCCGAGTTCACCACATCTACCTGCACACTTTTTCGCAGGTACACCGGCAGATTTGTAGAAATCAGTCGTCCATAATGTTCAAATATAATTTCTAGTGTACGCAAATGTTCTTTCGAAAACTTTGCAGGTCTGGCAAAATCATACTCTTTTACCATTTTTTCATCTTTGTTTTCAATATCGTTTTCCCCAAGTTCACCTGTGCTCAACGCCTGTAGTAAACTATCGATCTCGTCCTGAGATAATACCTCTCCCATTTATCCCTCACCGCCTCATTGTTGCATTTTACTGATATGTAATACTTGAGAATTTCACATCGATAATAAATCCGGAGCCATACAGATCCTGTAATGCCTCTGTCAGTGCTGCCTGTACTTTTTCATTCGCTATGTCTTTCGAGAACTGATCATAAGTATAACCGGATATAACCTGATTGATGGTACTCTTGATCATATCCTCTTTTTCTGCAATGGTCGCTCCATAAGTCGCATAATCCTCATTTGTTGTATCCATGACCAAAGAAACATTCATGACTACATAATGATCTTTACTATCATTTGCATCCTTCTTCAGATTGATCGTAAATGCATCTGCAATGGCATAGGTTGCCATATCATCGATTGATACCTGTGTGGTATCCTGCTTTCCGCCTTTTAATTCCAGATCGATCGCATCACACACTTTTGTGATCAGTTCATTTGATTTTTTTGTAGCCGGCATCACGGTAAACATCATAATTCCGGTTAAAATGGTATTGACCAGTACGAGTGCTAAAATTAATACGCTAATCAAATTTTTCTTCATGGTTCTTTTCCCTCCAAATTACTGTTTTTTATCAGCCGTATCCGGTTCGTTCAGTTCCGAATAGGATTTATTGTAAATTTTGATTTCGACACGTCTGTTTCTAGCTCGTCCCTCTGGTGTATTATTATCCGCAATCGGCACATACTCTCCGCGACCGGCCGCTTTTAATCTGGACGGTTCAATAGAGGTCTGCTCTCTGATATAATCTGTCACGGACATCGCCCGGTATAAAGAAAGTGCCTCATTACTTGCAAAATTAGAATTATGAATCGGTACATTATCCGTATGTCCTTCAATTTCGATAATGTTATCCTGATATTTTTCAAGGATCTTTCCGATTTTTTCCATTAAAGGCATTGCCTCCGCACGAATCTCAGCCGAACCGGATTCGAATAGTAAAGCTCCGTTTAAAGTCACCAGTACATATTGTCCGTTGAAATCTACTTCCACCTGATCCTGAATGCCATATTGTTTGGCTTCTTTTTCTACCTGCTCCGCCATTTTTTCGGATTCGCTGAGTTGTTCCTGTTTCACCTGTTCCTGCGCTGTCATCTCGTTTTCATCCTCTGTCACACCGCCTTTGCTGTCTTCTTTTCCGTCGGAATTGCTTCCTTCATTATAATAGACATCAAATTCCTTCAGCTGGCTGATACCGGAAGAAACCATCTGTCCGTCCCCGACTGCCGCACCACCGGACGGCAGTACACTGAAACTGCTCTGCAGGGAGGCAATGACCAGTTCAAATTTTTCTTCATTCACACTGGACATGGAAAAAAGTAAAACGAAGAAGCAAAGCAGCAGGTTCATCAAGTCACTGAATGTCGCCATCCATGCTGGTGAGCCTTTTGGCGGATCTTCCTGTTTCTTTCTTGCCACGCTTATTCACCTCCGCCTTCTGCTGTCAATCCTTCACGTAACTTCGGTGCTAAGAAGGATTTCAGTTTTTCTTCAATGACACGTGGGTTTTCCCCTGCCTGAATTGATAATAATCCTTCCACGGTTACTTCTTTGATGATCATTTCATGACTGTTGTTATCTGCAAGTTTTGCAGCGATCGGGTTACAAAGCCAGTTTGCAACCAAGGAACCATATAAGGTTGTGATCAAGGCAACCGACATGGCCGGTCCTACCGTACTGACATCTTCCAGGTTTCCCAACATATTGATCAAACCTACCAGGGTACCGATCATACCCCAGGCAGGACCCATCTCAGCCCATTTTTCCCAAAAGGCAATGACCTTTTTGTGTCGCGATTCGATACAGGACAAATCTGTTTCCAGAATGCCTCGTACCAGTTCCGGATCGGTTCCGTCTACAACCAACATGATGCCTTTTTTCAAAAATTCATCTTCAATCGTATTGGCTGCTTCTTCCAACGCCAGAAGTCCTTCCTTTCTAGCCACGTTTGCCAGGTCGATGATGTTTTTGATCACCACGCTGACATCCTCTTTTGTTCCTTTCAATGCAAGAGTGAATCCTTTCAATCCGGTGATTGATTCTGCCATCGTAAAGGAACCAAGCACACTGGAAATAGAACCACCGACTGTAATGATAATGGATGCGACATCGACATAACTACCAACATCCGCATGGTTGGAGATCAAACCAACGACAAACATTGCAACACCAAGGATCAGACCACCTATTGTTGCGATATCCATACTACTACCACCTGCCCCTTATTATTTTTTATTTCCCCAATGCATTTCGATGAACTGTATGTTTTTCCAAATGCAATTCTTAATTCTTCTTATATTGTACCACAGTTTGGGGAACTATGCTACACAGTTCCCCAAATTTTTCCCAAATTTTTTGTATTTTTTTGTATTTTCTCTTTTGTTTTTTGGTTATTGTGCACAATTCAACCGATAGACTGTTTTTTTCAACTTATCCTTATCGTTTCAGATTTACCAATTCTTCCAAAAGAGAATCCGATGTGGTGATGATTCGTGAGTTTGCCTGGAATCCACGCTGTGTGGTGATCATTTCTGTAAACTCCTGCGCCAGGTCGACGTTGGACATTTCCAGTTCTCCGGCTGCCAGCTTTCCACCGCTTGCCGTAATGTCAACACCGATGCCGTCAAACTCACCAGAGTTTAATGTCGTCGTATAACAGTTCTCGCCTGCTTTTTCCAGACCGGATGCATTTGCAAACTGCGCAACTGCGATCTGTCCGAGCAGCTGTTTATTTCCGTTGTCGTATGTTCCGTAAATTTCTCCGTTATCGGATACGGAAAGTCCGATCATATTTCCCATCTTCTTTCCTTTTCCGGTCGTTCCGTCTGCCTGACCGCTGGACATACCCATGGTGGAGGTTCCGCCGTTTCCGTACATTTTGATGGAGGAGAAGTCGATGCTGATGTCTTTGAAATTTGTTCCCAATGCAGATAATTTTAAATCTACAGAGCCGTCACTGTCACCGATGGAGGTGAATTTTCCGTTTCCGGTGTTGAATGTCATTTCATAGAAAACACCTTTTTTGGTTGCCGTGCAAGTTGCTGGTGTTGCTGGTGGTCCGGCTGTTGCAGCATTAAATTGATATGTAACAGTCGAATTACCATCTGCATCTTTCACATCCGTCGGTACATCAAAAAAAGTTGCTAATGATATACTGCCAGGAGCTACCCCGGCATTTTTATATGTTGTAGTCGTCACTCCGTTTGCATCCGTTGTTGTGGTAACATTCACTCTGTAAAATTTCGATGTACCATCGTATGCATAAGTATCTGTTCCATCTGTAAAAATTGAACCTGTAAACGCTATCTGACTCGGATCTGCCGTGGTATCTCCTGCCGCTATCGCTTTATTCGATTCCACTGACCATGCATTCTTCAAATTACAAGTATATGTTTTCGCATTTGTCGTATAATCTTTACCAAATAATTGTGCACTAGACGCTGTCAGTCCATCCGTCCGATTCTTAAAGATAGACGCCCCGTTCGCATCAATAATGTCACTCAATTCCACCGTATATTCTCCATTCACACCCGTTGCCCGCGTCGCAAATTTCGCCGTATACGATTCTCCCAGATCATCATAGAACTGCAGTGACATCGCATATCCCGTCTTACTCGATGCATCGGTATCTTTTCCATCAAGCACTCCTGCAACCGTCGCATATGTGGTTGCCTCCGGCGCCGAAGTCAGATTCTCCTCTTTCATGATCTGCAACGGAGATACGATATCCTTTTTGATCAATCCGGTATCCGGGTCCGGCTGCCAGCCCATGACCTGGTAACCGGTCGATGTCATGGCGAGATTTCCCGCGCCATCTATATAGAAGGAACCGGAACGGGTAAAGACATTCTGGCTACCATTATTCACAACGAAGAAACTGGTGCTTGCGCCCGAATCTGAAATTCGGATATCAAATGCGCCGCCGGTATTCTGTGCAGCACCCTGCGATGTGATATTCACAGATGTAGCCCCTGTCGTAACACCGAGACCGATCTGTTTGGCGTTGACACCACCTTTTGTGGCGGTCGCACCGGATGCAGCCGATGTACGCTGATACATGATATCGGAAAATGTCACATTGGACGATTTGAATCCGACGGTATTTACGTTTGCGATATTGTTACCAATGACATCCATCTTTGTCTGGTGTGTTTTTAATCCGGATACTCCGGAATACATTGCTCTCATCATAGTAAAATGACCTCCTTATACATTTGGTACTGTCCGGTTTCCTCTGTCAGTCAGAAACCCTAGCCTCCAAAAAGGTCCGGCTATACAATGACTGCACCATCTATGTTTGTAAAAATACTATCATACGATTCCATCTGGTCCATCGCCGTCACAACCGTTCGATTTGGCACATTGACGATAAATGCCAGGGAATCCATCATGATCAAAGACTCGTTAATTCCTTTTTCACTTGCCTTTAAAACACCGGTTTCCAGCCTGCTTTTCTGCTGAGCAGAAAGTGTGATATTTCGCTCCGACAGCCGTTTTTCGGCATGTTTGGAGAACTTCAGCCCTGTGGAATCCGTTTTTTTCTGCTGCTGATTCAGTATCTCGGCAAACGACGAGTGGACTTCCTTTTCCGCACGTTTTGTTTGCTGCCGTGGATATTGGTTCTGCACCTGTTCTATGGAAGTGAATGGATTCTGTATTTTCTGCATCACAATCCCTTCCTTTCTGCAGCGATCTGTCAGATCTATGCCGATTCTGTGGCATCCTCCTTCTTATCTGACGTATCCGTTTGTGTCTCCTGTGTCTTGTCATCCGGATCTTTCTTGTCGAGCTTTTCTTCGTCTGCGCCCAGTTTCGAAAGCTTATCTGCCAACGCCTCTAACTTATCCGTTGTTTCTTTCGAAACAAAGCTCTGTTGATAAGCATTCATCGAATTATACACCTGCACCGCTTTATCGACCTGCGTTTTGTGTGACAGGCTGCAGTCTGCAACCGACGGTAAAAGATCTACCACATCCGTCAACTGTTTTGCCAGACTGATGGCATCAAGATAATTATTGTCTAATACTTGATAAACATCCTCGTAGTTATATTTTGTTCCATTGACAAAGACATATACTTTACTGCTCTCGCGCTGCACATATTCCACCATTCCGGCATCCTCATTGATCTCGCCGGTTCCGGCATTTGTGGTACGAACGACAACATTTTTTCCGATCAGACTGTCTGCATTTTGTTCACGCAGCACAGCGGTCTGATTCTGTGTCTCCTCCAACTGTGAAAAGGTTGCAAGCTGTGCGACATATTCTGTGTTATCGGTCGGCTCTAACGGGTCCTGATATTTCATTTGTGCCACAAGCAGTTGTAAAAACGCGTCTTTTCCAAGGGTCGAACCACTTGACTTTGCTTTGTTTGCGCTCTGATCGCTTTTTTCCGATGCACTTCCGGTCGCATTTACGATTTTTCCGTTGTCTACAGATTGTACTAATGCCATATCATTCTCCTTTCCCAGACATTACGCTGTCATATCAACGGAGTTTCCGTTTTCCAACATCATCTTTGCTTTCAAACTGTCATCCTCTGACAGATCTTCAAATAATGCCTGAATATTTTCTTCATTTAAATTTAGATTTCTCCTTGCCTGCTGTCTCTCTTGTTCCTGCTGATTCTGCTGTCCCATTTCCTGACTCATCTGGTGCTGATTTCCTTCTAAGTTCTGTTCAAATTCATGGCTTGCAATGGTGACTTCGATTGCCTGTACCTTAATTCCCTGTTGGTTCAAACTTTCCTGCAGTCGGCTGATCTGGTGCTCGATGGCATCTTTTACCGCAGAATCCTGTGCGGCAAGCTGTGCTGTCAGCACTCCGTTTTTATAGGACGCCTGCAAATACACTTTTCCCAAATGCTCCGGATTCAGCTGCATGGAAATTGTCGTGCCGTCAAGAGAAATATGTGTCTTCGCGAATTTTGTGATCTGTTCGATGATCGCCTGCGCATCCACCTGCTGTGTGGCCGCCTGTGCAGGCTGTGTCGTCTGCTGTGTGGCCGACAACTGCTGAGACTGCATCCCATGTACCGGATTTGGCGTTGTCTCCGCTTTGCCATGTGTCACTTTTGACGGTTCCTGTGTCTTCTGGGCCGATGCCTCTTGCGTCTGTTCCTGTGAAATCATTTCTTTCGAAGACATCTGTCTACGATCAGTTGTCTGCCTGCCCGCCTCCCCATTTGAATCCTCTTGTGACTGTGTGTTTTCCTGCTGGGATGCTTCCTCTGCTTTTTCCATCCTGGTTGGTGCTTCTTTTTCAAGAATCGGTTTGTCTTGGTCGTCACTGCCAGTTTCCGACCGTTCTTCCACTTTTTGTGCAGTTTGTACGTTCTGACCTGTTTGCAGGGTTTCTTTTGTCGAAACCTTTTTGGCATCTTCGGTGACTGCCAATTCCTGGCTGTCTACAGGATCTGCTGTCTGTTGAAGCTGTACTGACTCTGTGTCAGATACCTTTTCATTTCCCTCTGTAATGTTTGGCATTTGTTCTGTCTGTGGCTGCAACACTTCCCTTTCAGATGTTTCCGTCTGTGTCTTTTCACTTTGCTTGTAGCCCGCTTCGTCCGTTACCGGATTCTCGGTGACCTCTTCTGTTGCTTCCTTATCTTGCATGGTCTTTGAATTTTCCGACGCTGTTTTTGCTTGCTGCGATTCTTCTGTTTTTGGCTGTTGGTTCAGGCTCTGTGTCACTGACTGCTCAGCTGCATCTTCCTGCTCAGATGATTCCACTTTTCCAGTCTGCTGTTGTAACATGGCATCCGAGAGTTTTTGCAGTTCCTCAGCCGATAATCCAAGTTCTTCCTGCAGATCTTGTGTCAGATTCTGCCATTGTCCCATCATTTGTGAAAAATCGCTGTTTAGCAACAGACTGCTGACATCGCTGTTTCCTGTCAATTCTGTTGCAAGCTGCATCAGTGCTGTCGGCTGAAGCAGATTTTCATAGGTCAACCCAAGTTTTTCCATTGCCTCTTCGATCTGCTCATCCGTCACTCCAAATGCATCTTTTAGCATCGCATCTGCCTGATTTTGAAAAGACTGCATCGCATCCTGCACTTTTTGAGGCTGCATCTGTTCATTCCTGCCTGTCATCTGTTTGAATTGAAGTTTGCTTTTCGATTGCTGCAGATCGACCGTCTGATCTTGTTTTGCTGCTTTCGTCTGAGTATTTTTATCAAACGATGCTGTGTCGGTCTGCACCGATACCTGTCCAAGTAATGCAGAAAACATTCCCTGTTGTGTTTCTGCCGCCTTTGCATCTGACTTCCCATTTGTGCGTATCCTGGTGTCCGTGTTCTGGGAGAGACCAGAAATCATCGATTCTGGCATGTTCATTCCTCCTTTCATCTATGATGTATTTATAGAAAACCGCGAATCCCAGTTGCCGCATCTTATCGTCGTCGCAGTGATCTGCTGATTTTACTGTTTTGGCTCCATCAACTCTGTCACTTTTGCCGCTGTTTCTTTATCCATCGCGCCTAATATACTAGAGCTTGCGGATGCACTCATATTTTCTAATATCTTTGAAACCAGTCTCAGATTATCGGTCATTGTATCAAAAATAGCCGCCGCTTCTTTTGGTTTCATACTAGAGTACATCTTCACATAATCTTGTAATTCTTGATCCGTCTCATCTTGTTTTACCACCTGTTTATACAGGTTTTCTGCATTTGCCGGATCAATTTCTTCATAATATTTCTTATATTCAGATATATCGGGTGCTTGATCGCCAAAAACAACCTCCTCATAAAATTTTGCTTTCTCTTCCTCAAATTTTTTCTGATTTTGTTCATATTCCGAGAGTCTTTGAACTTCTTTTTTTAACTCCCGTGTCTTTGCATCACTGTCAGATGTGTTGCTCTCTGCTTCCCTCAGCTGTTTTTCCAGCTCTTTAATACGGGCAATCGCCGCATCTACCGTCTGATACTCGCTATATGCATCCGAAATCTGTGGCTCCTTATCTTCCTCTCCGGTATCCGGTAAAATTCGATTCAGATATGGAGTATCTTTGAAAAGCGGCGTCATTACCGTGGAGCCAAAGCCGCCAACGTCCATTTTGATCAAAAGCGCAATGATGACCAGCCAGACCGCTACGATGATCAGAGTCACAAAAAACATCGCGATCTTACTACCGACGCCGGTTTTCTCTTCCTCTCCTTCTCCACCGTTTCCTTTTTTCGCTTTCTTTTCTGCTTTTTTTCTTGCTTTTTCTTCTTTTTTCCGCTGTTTTTTATCCACAGTTTCTTCTCCCTGCGGTGTCTGCGATTCCTGCTCTTTTGCCATGTCTGCCTCCATTCCGGCGAATCAGCCTGCCTTTATTCTGCGTTTTTTTGATAACTGTAGCTTACCAGCTCATCGACTGCTTTATTTTCTTCTGCGCCGAGTTCTTCTTTAAATTCTTCAAATGCTTTCTCTCTCAATTTTTCATGCGTTTTTCTCTCGATCATCACATCATTCAGCTTTTGGCGTGCTGCATCCACGTTTTTTTCCGCCACCTGTACCCGTGCCGTCTGCGCACGGATGGCCGACTGCATCGCCTCGATCGCATCCCGGCAGGACTGGATTTCCAAAATATGAATCGTTCCACCATTTACCAGCTCACGCGATTGCTGCTCATATCCATCTTTTCGCCGCATTAACTCCATCAGTTTATCCTCTTCCTCTCGAAGTTTAGCATTCGCCGTGGAAAATGCGATTTTTGCCTGACTCTCCAATTGATACTTAATATTTAGAATGTTCTGCATCTTGTAAACAAATTTTGCCATGAAAAACGCCCCTTTGTTTATTCAAATACTTTTTGTAATTCTTCGAGTTCCTCTTCAAATGTAAATTTTTCATGTGTGCCCTGCATCAGAAATGCATTAACCTGATCGATTTTTTGGATTGCAAAGTCAATATCCTTATTTGATCCCTTTTTATAGGCACCGATATTGATCAAATCCTCCGCTTCCTGATATGTTGCTAACACATTTTTCATTTTTCCTGCCAGCTTTTTATGCTCGTCCGATGCAATACTGCTCATGCATCGGGAAATACTCTGCAACACATCGATCGCAGGATAATGATTTTTATGTCCCAGTTTTCGAGATAACATAATATGACCATCAAGAATACTTCGCGCTGTATCCGTGATCGGTTCATTGAAATCATCACCATCTACTAGTACGGTGTAGAGTCCGGTAATCGAACCTTTATCAGAATTTCCGGCTCGTTCTAACAATTTTGGCATTTCCGAATACACGCTCGGCGGATAACCGCGCGTCACCGGCGGCTCACCGGAAGCCAATCCGATCTCTCTTTGTGCCATAGAAAAACGAGTCAGCGAATCCATCATCAAAAGGACATCCTTTCCCTGGTCACGGAAATACTCTGCGATTGCAGTTGCAGTTTTCGCTGCTTTATTTCGAATCAGAGCCGGTTTATCAGAAGTCGCTACAATGACAACCGAGCGGCGCATTCCTTCCTCTCCCATATCTCGTTCAATAAATTCTCTTACCTCTCGTCCGCGCTCTCCTATGAGCGCGATCACATTGATATCTGCTTTGGTATTGCGGGCGAACATGCCCAGAAGGGTACTTTTTCCGACACCTGAACCAGCAAAGATTCCGATTCTCTGCCCCCTGCCGATCGTTAAAAGGCCGTCTACCGCCTTAACGCCCAGAGGAAGTACCTCATTAATGATCACACGGTCCATCGGATCAGGAGGTGTCGCTTCCACCGGATATTCCTCCGCCAATGAAAGACTGTCTACATCGGTCGGATTTCCGATTCCGTCAAGCGTATGTCCGAGTATTTCCGGTCCAAGTCGGACCATCAACGGATGTCCGGTATTTTCCACCACACAACCAACGCCGATTCCTTCTACACTCTCAAACGGCATTAAAAGGATTCGTTTGTCACGAAATCCGACCACCTCCGCCATCACATACAGATCGCGTTCTGTGTCGATAATGATTTTACATAGATCATTTAATTTTGCATCCGGTCCGACCGATTCGATCGTAAGACCGACGATTTTTACTACTTTTCCCAATCGTTTAAAATAGGTACCATCTGCAAGCTGCAAATATTTGTCCAAATTATACCCCACTGTTCTCCCCTCACATACTCAAGCATTTAATATCTTTTACCAGATTTTCTAACTGAATGCCAAGACTACAATCAAAAATACCCGAATCCGTGTCGATCAGGCATTCATTTTCTTTTAACATCGGATCCGCTGTAATCGCAAGCGAAATATCCTTTCCAACTTTTGTCAGAATATCCTGCTTATGTCCCTCCACAAATGCATAATTATCTTCTGACACGCGTACGTTAAACTCATGACAGCCTTCCATCTTTCGCATGCTCTTTTTGATCAAATGCACAAGAATCGCTTTATTATCGTCAAACTGCACATGAAATACTTTTTCAAACACTTGTGTGATCACATCCACCAGCTGCGGTTCTAGCTCTTCCATTTGTTTTTGATACTGTGCATCTAACTGTTCTTTGTACTCCGACAATTCTGCTTTTTCCTGTTCCATTTCCTGCAGCGCTTCGGCATGACCATCCGCATACCCCTGGGAGTGCCCCTCCTTGCGCGCCTGCTGTTCAATCTGCTGTTTTTGCTGATTTGCAGATGCGATCAATGCATCTGCCTGTTGTCTGGCATCCGCAAGAATCGCATCCGCTTCCTCTTGTGTCATCTCTTCTAAGCTTTTCTGATCTTCTAGTATATCCTCAACTTTTTCTGCATTAATTCCTTCTGTGAAACCTTCTACAAATCCTTCCCCCTGCTGGCTGGTCTCTTCGCGAAGTTTTTTTGCCAGCTCTTCTAATTTTTCTTCTACTGCCCGATTTGAGTCAATGACACGTGTCGGTGCATCGACCTTTGTGCCATAGCATTGTTTATAAAAATTATACAACGATCTCGTCACCTCCACCTCTGGAAATAACAATCTCTGCGGACTCTTCCAGTTTTCGAATGACGCCGACGATCTTCTGCTGTGCCTCTTCGACATCCTTCATTCGAACCGGTCCCATAAATTCCATATCCTCTTTGATCATCGATGCCAGACGCTGTGACAAGTTCTTGAAAATTGCAGCCTGTACTTCTTCGTTTGCCCCCTTCAATGCCACTGCAAGGTCATTGTTGTCGACATCACGCAGCACACGCTGAATGGCTCTGTCGTCCAAAAGAAGGATATCCTCGAATACAAACATCTTCTTTCTGATCTCGTCTGCCAACTCCGGCTCTTCGATCTCCATAGATTCCATAATATGTTTCTCTGTACCACGATCGACAGTATTTAAGATGTTTACGATCGCATCGACGCCTCCGACAATCGTGTAATCCTGATTGATCAAGGATGATAACTTTCGTTCCAATACACGCTCGACCTCCTTTATTACATCCGGTGCGGTACGGTCCATTGTCGCGATACGTTTTGCGACATCGGCCTGCTTTTCCGGTGACAGTGCACTTAAGATCAGCGCCGACTGTCCCGGTGCCAGATACGATAAGATCAATGCAATGGTCTGCGGATGTTCGTCCTGAATGAAATTCAAAATCTGTGACGGTTCGGTCTTTCGGATAAACTCGAACGGACGAACCTGTAACGACGCTGTCAGCTTTGAAATAACATCCTGTGCTTTTTCGCTTCCCAATGCTTTTTCCAACAGTTCTTTTGCGTATCCAATACCGCCTTCGGCGATGTACTGCTGTGCCAGACAGATCTGATAAAATTCATTTAGAATCTTCTCCTTGTCCGCCGGTGATACACTTCTGGTATTTGCAATTTCCAATGTCAGTTCTTCAATTTCTTCTTCTTTCAAATGTTTAAAGATTGCTGCCGACTTTTCTGGTCCAAGCGCAATTAAAAGGATGGCTGCCTTCTGCACTCCGCTGTATTCTTCTGCCATATCTACTCCCACTCCTCATTTAGCCAATTGCGCAATAACGATGCAACCGCTTCTGGATTTTCATCAACAAATTTTTCAATCTGTATACGAGCCTCTGATTTATCATTAAATCCGATATCCTCCAGTGGCTCTTGTACTTCTTTGGTCGTTTCCAAAAGATCCTCCACAGACAATTCTGGTTCCGGTTCTGCAACCGCTTCTTTTCTGGTACTCTTGAATACCACAAATCCAAGCATAGCAAAGATCAGCACCGCCAGAATGATCGGCAGATAATCCTTCACATCAAACCCGTTATTATCAGAATATTGGAAAAACGGAACCTCATAGGCAATAATCGAAATGTTATCCTGTGAAAAGCCGGTCGCATTTGCAACTGCCGTGTAAAATTCCTCATCCACATCTGTCTTCTTTCGTTCCTCATTTGCCGCTTTGAACTCGTCAAACGTCATTTTATCCAATGTTCCATCGTTTTTCAACGCATCTTCATTGTATATTTTATATTTTGTTGCGACCACAGTCAGAGACGATTCGTCATATTTGATGCTGCCGATTCCCTTTTCTGTGTTCGTCACTTCCTCATCTAGCGCGTGTTCTTTGGAATTATCTGTAACAGTGGAATTATTGATCGTTCCATCCTGCGTCATATATGTCGTATCATCCTGATTTGTATCTGTTCCCGGAACGGCTGCTGTTCCGCCCTCTGTCGTCGCTTCGTAATTTTTTTCTGTTGTCAGATATCCTTCGTCCCGGTTTTCTGGTATGCTGTATTTTTTCGTTGTCACATTGCTTCTGTCAAAATCCAGTACCAGATTCATGCCGACTTCGATGTTATCGTAAACATCACTTCCGAGCATGACATCTTTTACCTCTGACTTCACGCGCTTCTCTTCTTTGTTTTTATACGTCTGCTGTGTCGTACTTGCTGTTCCGATCGGATCCGATGAATCCCCGCCGGAAAACAAAACATTTGTATCCGAATCCATGATCAAAATATTATCGGTACTTTTATTGCCGACCGCAGTCGCGATATAATTCGCCAGTCCCGCTGCCTGTTCCTCTTCCATTTTCCCTTCTAATTCGAGGATCACACTGGCATATGTCTCTTCTTTTGTCGCATTGATTGTTCCGTCATCCTCCGGAATCGACAGGGTGACTTTTGCACTTTTTACATTTGCAAGCGTCTCCAATTTTGCCGATATATCTTCTTCCAGATAAAGCTGATATTTCTTTGTCTTATCCGATTCCGTCGCACTAAATCCACCGTCAAAAACATTATCAATGTCATAATTTGCAGCCGGTATATCGTTGCTTCCCAAAAGTAAGACTGCATCTGCATCATCTTTGGCATCTACCATAAAAGTCAGATTGTCTTTTGCGATTTCATATTTGATTCCCTCTCCATCAAGCAGTTCTTTGACCTCCGAAGCCTGTGCGGTGTTCTCGCATGTGATCAGCGTCTGCATTGTCGGTCTGGAGCTGACAAAATATAAAATACCAAGTGCAACCAAAACCACAGCGATCACGCTGATGATAGCAGCCCTCTGCTTGGTAGAAAATTTTTTCCACCATTCTACAATTTTGTTTAAAAGCTCTTTTCCCTTTTCCACGTCTCAACCCACCTACTTATATCTGCATATTCATAATTTCTTTGTACGCATCCAATACTTTATTTCGTACTGCTGATGTATACATAAGAGCATAATTCGCTTTATACTGTGCAATTTGAAGATCATGCGTGTTTTCCGCCTCCCCGAGCGCAAAACGTATTGATTCCGTCTCTGCATTTTGCTCCAGCGAATTTGTCTCATTGATCATATCCATCGCCGATTGCAAAATCGTACCAAACTGTTGGTTTTGCCCGGTATCATTCAATTTCGCCGATGCCTGCTTATAATAATCCGTAGGTGTAACAGCCTGCAATGTTGACATATTCATCTTTTCTCCCCCTTTTTCCTTATTCAATTATTATTTTCCGATGGAAAGTCCTGCCTGTGCCATAGACTTGCTAGAGTCAAATGCTGTCGTATTCGCTTCGTATGCCCTTGTCGCGTCGATCATATTTGTCATCTCCGTGACAATATTCACATTCGGATAATGCACATATCCGTTTTCATCCGCATCAGGGTTTGACGGATCATAAGTCATAACCTCGGGTGTCGTCGTATCCTCCCCTACTTGTGATACCTTTACACCATTTCCGATATAACTGTTTCTCGCCTGTGTTCTCGCTAAAACCTTTGAAAAAGGTGTCACCCCTTTTTCCTGAAATGTTACAATTTTTCGTTTATACGGTGTTCCATCCTCCGTTCTTGTCGTATTTACGTTTGCAACATTCTCCGCAATGATGTCCGTCCGAAATCGCTGCGCGCTCATGCCACTCGCACTGATATCAAATGCCTGAAATAATCCCATAGTCGTTCCTCCCTCTCTTTATTTTTTTATTTTGTCACTTCTATGGTGTCTGATATCTAGCTTAATACTGTTTTCATACGATTAAATTCCTGTGTGATACTGTCTGTCAGTGCCTGATAGCGAATCTGTTCGGATGCTAACTCGACGTTCTCGGTATCAATATCCACGTTATTTTTATCCTGGCGATATGAAAATTCTGACGCATCGGTATAAGCCTGTGCATTTAAATGAGACAATTCCACATTGCTTACCGCTTCATCTACACTCCGATACTTACTGCTGCCAAGTTCTGCCTTCAACAGACTTTCAAAATTCACGTCCTGTCTCTTGTAGCCCGGAGTGTCGACATTTGCAATGTTATTATTTAGTACTGTCCCTCGTTTCCAGCTCGCATCCGCCGCTTTATCTAATACATTTACATAATTATAAACCCCTGAACTGATCATTGACTCCCCTCCTTATTCTACGTACTCATCTTCCATTACTCATATATTTATTATAAGTCATATTGTCGAAAAGACAAGTACTTTTTTCCTTTTTTTGTAGAAAATTCACGAATCTCTTTTCTAATTGTATCAAATAAAAGCGGCTTTTGGATAAAAATGACGAAAAATGCAGTGTATCCGTTGAAGTTTGCATTTGTACAGTTGTGGAATAAAAAAAGCCCGCCAAAAAGCAGGGCTTTTTCAAATTTTATTTTCCAAGAATTTCCGCTGTATCAATAAAATCATACGGTGTCTGCTGATATACATAATAATTCAGCCAGTTTGTATACAGATCATTCGCATGGGAACGCCACTGTAATTTCGGTTTCTTTGTCGGATCATCATTCGGATAATAATTTTTCGGAACTGCAATGTCTAATCCCTTGTTCTTGTCCCGCATATACTCATTGTGCAGGGTATAACGATCATACTCCGGATGACCCATAACAAAAATCTTTCGTCCTTCATCTGCAATGGCAAGAAAAACTCCCACTTCATCCGACTCTGCTAAAATGGTAACATCGCTGATTTTTTCGATATCTTCCTTTCGCACCACGGTATTTCTCGAATGTGGCGCCATAAAATAATCATCAAACCCTCGTACCAACGGAACCTTCCGATTCAGTACGCGATGTTCATACACACCAAATACTTTCTGATCTAGTCTGTGTTTTGGGATGCCATAATGATAATACATCGCCGCTTGTGCACCCCAGCACAAATGCAGGGTGGACGTCACATTCGTTTTTGTCCACTCCATGATCTCACAGAATTCTTCCCAATAATCGACTTCTTCGTATTCCATCGTCTCTACCGGTGCTCCCGTCACGATCAGTCCGTCAAACCGCTGATGTTTTACCGCCGAAAACGGCACATAAAATTTGTTTAAATGGTTGCGCGATGTATTTTTTGATTCGTGAGACGATGGCACAATAAATGTGACATTCACCTGAATCGGTGTATTTGACATAGACCGCAAAAGTTGCAATTCTGTATCCTCTTTCAGCGGCATCAGATTGACAATTCCAATCTCAATGGCACGAATATCCTGATGCATCGCACGATTTTCATCCATGACAAATATATTTTCATTTTCCAGTATTTCTTTTGCTGGTAGATCGCTTTGTGTTTTAATTGGCATAACTTATCATCCCCTTTGTTGTATTACACTTATGCCTGTTTGTCTAACATTTCTTTTAATTCTTCTTCCGAAAGGATCGTAATGCCAAGTGACTGTGCTTTTGCAAGTTTGCTTCCGGCATTTTCCCCGGCGAGCAGATAATCGGTTTTTTTTGAAACAGAACCGGATACCTTTGCTCCATACTTTTCGACCAATTCGGCTGCTTCCTTTCTGCCCATACTCGGCAGTGTTCCGGTGATCACCACCGTTTTTCCTGCTAAGATCTGATTTTCTGCCTGCTGCGGTTCATACACCATATTCACGCCATATTCCCGCATGCGCTGTATGATCTGCCGATTGTTCTCATCACGAAAATAAGAAAAGATACATCCGGCACTGATTTCTCCGATATCATTGACCTCTATCAATTCCTCAACAGAAGCCTCTTCTATTCGATCAATACTGTGAAAATAAGAAAGCAGAGACTTTGCCGCCGATTTTCCGACATTCGCAATTCCAAGTCCGGTCAAAAGTTTGTATGCTTCATTTTCTTTCGACGCCTCGATGGCCTCTAACAGTTTATCTGTATTTTTTTCTTTTCCGATAATTCCCTGCTCGATCAATTCGTCCCGGTGTGTCTTCAACGTATAAATGTCCGCCACATCATTCAAATATCCAAGTCTGGTCAGTTCCTCAATATACGTGGTTCCGAATCCCTTGATATCCATGGCATCACGACCAACAAAATTGATGATCCTCCGTTCTAACTGCGCCGGACAATTCATCGAGGTACATCGGATATCCGCAGTGTCCTTCTCCCGTTTTGTCGGTGCCCCGCAAACCGGACAGACATCCGGAATTTTAAAACGCGTTGTGCCTTTTGGTCGTTTTTCTTTCACTACACACTTGATTTTCGGAATGATCTCTCCGGATTTATAAACCAGTACGGTATCCCCAATCCCGACATCAAGATCATCGATGAAATCCTGATTGTGCAAAGTTGCCCGCGATACGGTTGTCCCGCAGAGACGAATCGGTTCAAAAACCGCTGTCGGCGTGATTCGTCCGGTTCGTCCGACCGATAGCTCAATATCTAAAATCTTTGTTTCTTTTTCTTCCGGCGGATATTTGTATGCGATCGCCCACCGTGGTACTTTTGCCGTCGCACCGAGCTGCTGGCGTTGTTCTAAGTCATTCAACTTCACAACCGCACCGTCAATATCATAAGACAGATTTCCCCTGTTTTCACCAATCGCACAGATCGCTTCCCATACTTCATCCGCTGTCGTACAAACTTTATAGTCATCAATGACTTTTATGCCCTGCTTTTTTAAAAACTCATATCCTTCTGTATGCGTCTGAAACTGAAATCCCCGTGTTTCCTGCACATTAAACACAAACATGCATAAGCCTCTGTCGCGTGTCACAGAAGTATCAAGCTGACGCAGCGTTCCGGCCGCACAATTTCGTGGATTCGCAAACGTCTTTTTTCCAAGCATCTCCTGCTCCTCGTTTACCCGGTCAAAATCCTCTTTTTTCATATAGACTTCTCCACGGATTTCGATATATGGCACTTTATCCTTTAATTTCTTTTTCACATCCCGGATCACACGCGCATTTGCAGTTACATCCTCGCCCTGCAAAATTCCGTCGCCTCGCGTGACGGCTAATTTCATATCGCCGTCCTCATAACGGATTGCCATAGACAGACCATCGATCTTATATTCTACAACAAACTCCGGATGATCAAATTGTTGTTGCATTTCCTCTACAAACGCATAAATCTCTTCCTTTGAAAACACATCCTGAAGGCTCAGCATCGGTACATTGTGTTTTACCAATACACCTGCTTTTCGTTTCGCGCTTCCGCCAACTTTCTGCGTCGGGGAGTCCGCTGTCACCAGTTCTGGATGTTCTTTCTCTATTCTTTTTAATTCCAACATCAGCTGGTCATATTCGTAATCGGTAATTTCCGGATCATCCTGATTGTAATAGCGGTCTATGTGATATTCAATCACACGTCGCAATTCTTTAACTTTTTCTTCCGGTGTCATGTTTTTTCCTCCTGTCATCATTTCCAGATTTATAACCGGATGATTTCCATTTCTTTCCCGGTGATTTTCCTTTTTTTGCCATTTGCTTTGATTTCTTCTTTCTCTGCGGAATCCGCTCAATTCTCGTCGGATCTTTTTTCTTCGGAATGACTGTGTTGCTCGAAGAATCCGCCAGCATCTCATTCAATATCTGCCATTCTTCTTCCGTCACATCCCGATACGTTCCAAGTTCCAAATCTTCCAGACAGATATTCATGATCCGTACACGCTGTAAGTCTTTCACGCGATAGCCAAAATATTCACACATCCTGCGAATCTGCCTGTTTAATCCCTGCGTCAACACGATTCGAAACGTAAATTTCCCAGTTTTCTCTACTCGGCATTTTCGCGTCATGGTATCTAAAATCGGTACCCCATTCGCCATACCATGCAAAAAAGAATCCGTGACTGGTTTATTTACACGCACCAGATATTCTTTTTCATGCATATTTCCTGCACGCATAATTTTATTGACCAGTTCCCCGTCATTTGTCAAAAGCAGCAATCCGGAGGATTCCTTATCCAGACGACCGATCGGATAGATTCGAATCGGATACTTTAAAAAATCGATCACATTATTTTTTTCTCGTTTTTCTGCCGTACATACAATGCCCTTCGGCTTATTGAAAACCAAAAGCACACGCTGCGTTTCCGGCACTACCGGTTTTCCAAAATACTCCACCTTCTGCCCCGGCAGTACACGATCCCCAATTTCTGCTGTTTTTCCATCAATTGTTACATTTCCCTCCAAAACCCAGCGGTCTGCCTCTCTTCTCGAACAGACACCCGATTCGCTGAGATATTTATTGATTCTGATTCCCGTTTCTTCCATCTGTTCCTCTTTTCTATCTCAACAAAAGCAAAAGCTGTCACGCAGAAGATTAAAACAACTCTGTTTTCTTCTCACATGACAGCTTTTGTCTCCTGACTAGTTCACTAGTTACCTTTATTTGATTACATCCGTTTTTGCGTATCCTTCCACACCTTTCCAGGAAACCTTTGTCCATCCCTCTTCATAACTCATGATAACGGTTACCGTTTCCCCGGAAAATGCTGTTCCGAGCTTTCCTTTATCCTCACCGATTCCATTTCGGATTACGATCGACTGCGTCAGACGGATTGTTTTTCCTGTTTCCAAAAAAGTTGCAGAAGCCTTATCAGCAGGCTTGTCTTTTGACAGGAACTCGCTCTTTATGTAAGCTTCCTGTCCCTGGTATTCCACTTTTGACCAACCGGAATCTGTTGTCTCCAACACTTTCACTTTTGTTCCGATTTCCACTTCTCCGATTTTATCCGAATTTTGATCCGGTTTCTTACGGATGTTTACTTTTGAAGTCGTATACAGAATTTCCGATTTTGTATTTTTCTCGGATTTTTCTTTCTTTTCTTTTTCTTTCTGTTCCTTTTCCTTCTGCTCTTTTTCTTCTTTCTCTTTCTGTTCCTTTTCCTTCTGTTCTTTTTCTTCTTTCTCTTTTTGTTCCTTTTCCTTTTGCTCTTTTTCTTCTTTCTCTTTTTGTTCCTTTTCTTTCTGTTCTTTTTCTTCTTTCTCTTTCTGCTCTTTTTCCTTCTGTTCTTTTTCCTCTTCTGCTTTCGCGTCTTTTTTCTCTGTCTCAGATTTCTGCTCTGCTACAACCTCATCTGCCCAGTTTGCTAATGCTTTTTGCAGCTTCACTGTAATGATTTTATTCAAATCCTCATCAGACTCTAATGCTTTTATATATTTATCCTGTACCTCTTTTTTCAATTCTACAACATCTTCGTCATTTTCAAATTCGGACATAAGTTTTATCATGTCCTCTTCCATTTCATACTCTTTATTTTGTATATTGTACTGACTATAGATATTATTGATCGTCCAGGCATCATCCTCTGTCTTTTCTACATAAAAGAAATCCAAACCAGGTGCCATTGTTTTCGCACCTTTTAATTTCATATCATAGTACGCGGACACCATATATGCATCCTTTCCTTCTAAGCCTGGTTTTGTATAGCAAACAATATTTTTATATTCTTCTACATATTTGCTGAACACTTTCAAATAACTCTTTTCAGTATCGGAAATCGGTTCCGCACATTTTTTGATTGCATCAAGATCGCCTTTTGCATAAGCTTTGTAATAGGATTGAATGAGTTTGTTTACTTCCGGATAAGCATTTACTTCATATCCATCGGATTCTTCAGACTGTGTTTCTTCTTGTTCTTGTGTAGATGTTACAGAAATGACTTCCTTAGAGCTGTCCGCCTGTGTCGTTTGACCTGTCTTATTGTTTTCTCCGTTTACTTTCACCAATAATAAAACTAACAGTAGAAAAACTACTCCAGCTGAAATGTAACGCACATTTTTTCTACAGAATGCTACAACGGTATCGAAACCACTGTTTTTATCTCTTGAATCCATTGGTTTTTTACTATCCTGCATATCGCTGCCTCCTACCTGCCTCTGCATCTCTTATCTGGGACCATTCAAAGTATTCCCTAATTAAAAAATTATAATAAAAAAATGCACCCGGCGGGAATCGAACCCGCATCATCGGAGTCGGAGTCCGACGTTCTATCCATTATACTACGGCTGCACATCGAATGACGTAAAGTCAAACAACTATCGTCTATTGTACGGCATTTTTTTTGAAATGTCAATTATTTTTTTAGAAACTTTATTGACCAGCCGAATTTTAAAATCGTCCACATAGGAATCCCACCCGGAGAACTCCGGGTGGGACCTCTTAAATTTTTTTAATTCCTTATCGTGTTTTTCCTGCTTTTACTGCGGAGAAACTACCGTTGACTGTCTTTGATCCATTCTTTCCGACTGGACGAATCTTGTAGTAATACGTCTTTTTCTTTTTCACGGTATTATCAATACAGCTTGTTGCATTGGCATTGTTGATGACTTTGACTTTCTTATAAGAGCCATTCTTTGCTGTGCTGCGGTAGAGTTCGTATTTCTGAGCTCCTTCCGTTTTGCTCCAGCTGATCTTCAATTTTGTAGGAGAAACTTTCTTTACTGCATTCAATTTCATTGTTCCGAAATGAACGCATTTTACGGAAACAGCATTTGAAAATGCTCCATACACCGTTTTGCTTCCATTTTTCACGTAAGCTCTGACTCTGTAATAATACGTTTTTCCGAATACATGTTTCTGATTATCTACAACACTCGTCTTCGTTGTTTTCGTCAGACGCTGATAGGTTCCGTTTTTGCTGGTACCGCGATATACTTCATAGCCAGCTGCACCGGATACTTTGGCAAACTGTACTGCAATCGTACCATTCTTCTGGCTTGCGGCTTTTTTCACTACCGGTTTATTCGGAATCAACGCTTTCGCAGATATTTCCGCGCTGTCTTTGCTTCTTATAGTCTGACCATCTTTTGTTATAAATGCACATACTTTATAGGTATAAGTCTTACCAAATGTAATGTCTGTCTTGTCTTCATAGCTGGTCTGATTACTGCTGGAGACAGTTCCCACTTTCTGGTATGTCTGCTGGGAATCTGATTTCCGATAGATTTCATATCCCGTAACACCTGCGGTACGATCCCATGAAATTTCCATCACACCAAAGGATGTATTTTTCACATCGACGCCTGTTATCTCAGAAACACTTTCATCATCTGACGTAGAAGGTTCACTTCCGCTCGGCGTGCTCGGTACAGATGGCGTTGTCGCAGCCGGTGTCACTTCCACGCTACAAATGCTCTTACAGCTGTCATCCTTTGTTTTTACTGTGATCATTGCGGTTCCCGCACCGACTGCTGTCACAGCTCCTGATTCAGATACTGTCACAACGCTCTCATCTGAACTCTTGTAAACCGCATCTTTCAAAATCGTACCGCTCGGGCTCGCGATCGCGATCAGATTTCTGACTTCGCCGACTGTCATATTCATCTTTTCACTGCTCAAGATGATGGAGTCAATCGTCGTGGCTTCTTCCTCTTTCTTCGGTTCTTCTACCACAATCTTGCATTCTGCCTGATATTTTCCGTCTTTTGTCTGAACTTTGATTATTGTTGTTCCGGCTTTTCTGGCGATTACTTTTCCATCCGATGTCACGGCTGCCACGCTGCTATCTTCCACATCAAATTTTGCATCATCCACTACCGTTCCGGTTGGCGTAAAGTATGCTTTGATATTCTTTCTGTCACCTGGCGCCATATGAATCTCTTCGTCGCTCAGTTCAATACCGGTCACTTCACTCTCTGACTGAGAAGGCTGAGAAGGAGCAGACGTGCTCGGACTTTCTGGCGCATCCTTAACTGTCACCTCACACACGGTCTTTATTTTTTTATCCATCGTCATAACCGTGATCTTTGCTGTTCCCGCTTTCTTCGCTGAGATCGTACCTTCGGATGTAACATCTGCCACGTCCGTATCATCGCTCTGATACAATACATTTGTAAGCATTTTCCCGGATGGAAGCGCATAAGCGATCAGATTCTTCTCCTCACCAACCGTCATATTGACTTTCGAATCAGACAGTCGAATTCCTTCCACTTCTTCCGCTTCACTTCCTTCAGACGGCTGCTGTGGTTTACTTCCGCTTCCCGGTCTCTCCGGTTTACTTCCATTCGAAGGTTCTTCTGGTTTGCTGACATCAGACGGTTCTGCTGGTTTACTTCCATCTGATGGTCCTTCCGGTTTACTTCCGCTTCCCGGTCTCTCTGGTTTACTTCCCGATGTTTCTTCTGGTTTGCTTTCATCTGAAGGTTTCTCTGCCCCGTTTCCATCCGAAGGATTCTGCGGACCACTGATATCAGACGGCTGCTGTGGTCTGTCTTCATCTGACGGTTTCTCCGGTCTACTGCTGTCAGACGGCTTTTCTGGCTTACTTTCATCTGAAGGTTCTTCCGGTTTACTGCTATCCGATGGTTCTTCTGGTTTGCTGACATCCGATGGTTCACTCGGTTTCGTGCTCGGTTTTCTCTCCGGCTCTTCTCCTTCTTTTACTGTTAACGTGCTATAGTTCATCGCATAATCATAGGCTGCCACTGTCATGCTGTCTAATTTATATCCCGCACTCTCCAGCTCAGATTTCGTTCCAAGTTCAAATACCTGACAGTCGTCATCTACGCAATCCGAATACTTATACATATTTGCAGAAGAAGATTGCCACCATCCTGAATTTGATTTCTGTACTTTCAACTGGAATCCAGCCAGTCCATGATTATCCGTTGCCGCTACACTGACATATACTTTTCCGTCTTTTTCATAGATCACACTGTTCTTTTCGTCTAATACCGGTGCCGTATTATCCACAGTTACGGTATAGGAAGCCTTTTCTGTCTTATTTTTTCCGTCTTTTACTCCGGCTTTGGTACCCTCGATCGTAAACTGATAATCACCTTCCTCCAGTGCCTTTCCACTTGAATCTTTTCCATCAAAATAAATCTCATTCTCAGTTGTTGAAACGCGCGTCTCTGCCGAGATCAGTGCGCTCGCCGTTGCCATATAGATACTTTTTGACACGTAATCATAGCTATAATCTTTCACGGTCTGATTGTTTTTATCTGTCACCTTGTATTCCAGTTTGTCTACACCACGCAACAGTATCGTAGATGGAATCGCCTCGTATACATACTGTGAATTCGGGGAAATGACCATGTGATCTTTATCTGCGGTCAGATCGACATTTTCTTCTCCCCCCAGTACAGCAAGCGGATTCTGTCCGATCGTAATCTGTGTTCCCTGAGAATACCAGGAGCCACCGATACTTGGAGAAAACAATCCACTTGTCGCGAATACCGGATTGGCATCTTTGTCATAAGCGCTGGCATCAAAGATACTTTCTTTGCCCCAGTCTCCGTAAAATCCCAAATATGGCACATTCAGATCCGTTGTATCTGCACTCTTACTCTTAGCGAACAGATATCCTTCTACATAGAACCCATTTTTAAAGATTTCACTGTATTTTTTAATCGTATCACTATTTTTATCCAGCTGAATTTTTACGGTTACTTCTGATTTTCCGTTTGCTGGAACCTTCACTGTTTTTCCGCTGACAGAAGTTCCCGAGAAGCTTACTGTTGCTCCCTGATTCAAAATAGAAAGATCACTCTGGGAAATGAAATTCGTCTTTCCGTCACTTCCCACATAATAATTCGGAATCTGCACAGCTGCATTGAGATCATAGGAAAGCTCTTTGTTTCCCATATTTACGATTTCTGTTGTAAATGTATAGGAACCTTCTTCGTTATATCCAAGCTCTGCCTTCGGACGCTCACTGCCTTTGACATTCATATAAGCCTGCGTTTTTACTACCGACTCTAGGTTGACCATTCCGGCTCCCTGCTGACGTACCGGATAATAAAGTTTTTCTGAACCGTTCTCATTACTCTTATCTTCCAGCGGCGTAGCAGTTGACATTACCAATGTATTTGCCATTGTCTCCAGCTGATTTTCCTGAATTTCCGGATGTTTTTCTTTCAGATACTGACGTACCACAGCCGACGCTCCTGCCATATGCGGAGATGCCATAGAAGTACCACTCATATTTCCATAGGCACTGCTGCCATCGCTGTTCAGATAATATGCAGAATAAATATTTCCGCCCGGTGCTGTGATCTCCGGTTTGATTCCAAGATCCGGTGTCGTTCCCCATGAAGAGAAACTAGACATCTGATTTGCCTGATCACTCTCGACATTTGCTTTCTCATCCGGATCAAAATTGATGACACCTTCTCCGTTTTTCATCAAACTGATCAATTTTTCTCCAACACTTTTTGTTACAGCGATTGCAGGTACCAGATAAGAATTATTATCAATCTGCATTCCGAACACACCATCGACATTGTTGTAGACAATGACTGCTTTTGCTCCCGCATTTGCTGCATTTTGAACTTTCACACTAAATGTCAGATTCGTTCCGGATGCATCCTGACCACCACGCTGGATCAATGCGATCTTATCTTTTACATCCTTGCCGTTAAAATCCTCTGTTTTACCGGTTCCACAGTCCACATAAGTATATGTACCTTTTCCAAGATCCGAAAATGACTTTCCTGCTGTCGCATTTTCGGTATACTCATGGCTCTTTCCCTCACTGTCGGTGATGAACATTGCATCACTGACTGTCACATTTTCAACAGATGCCACAGATAACGACGCATTTAATGTAGACGGATTTGAAACGATTCCGTTATCAATGTTTTCCGTTGTCGCATCATTTCCAAGCTGGCTGTAATTCGTACTGGTTGTTGAATTTCCGGCTGCAACATCCAGGTTGATGCCTGCACTTTTTACATTGTCGTAAACTTTCTGCATCGCCTCGTCAGAATCCACTGAAAAACCGGCATCTGTTCCTAAACTCATATTGATGGAATCCGGCTGTAACAGTACCGCATCCTGCAAAGCTGCCAATAAAGCCGCATCACTTGATGTTCCGTTGTCATCGAATACTTTCAACATCATAAGCTGTGCGTCAGGTGCGACTCCCTGTATCTTATCGCTGTTTCCGGCTGCGATTCCGGATACATGTGTTCCGTGATTGTTTGCATTTGTCGGTGTCACATCTGTATCGTGATTGGTATAATCATATGCATATGGAACTTTATCACTCTTGTAAACACTTGATGTGCCATCTCCTGCCGTGGCATTTAACGTTCCTCTGGTATTTGTCTGAAAGTCTGACTCACTGGCAAAATTTTCTTTATCCAACAGCGCCTGTATCTTCTGCGCATCGTAATGCTGATCTTCTGGTTTCTTTGTAAATGCCTCATGTTTGTAGCTCAGACCACTGTCGATCACTGCGATCGTCTGCCCTTTTCCGGTATAATTCATGTCGGATTTATTCTGAACCTTATCACTACCGATCATGTTACGACCGCTGTTTACCATTTCGTGAATCAGGGAATCTTCACTCGTCTGATCTTTTGGAAGCTGATATGTAGATGCCACAAATGCATTTTTTACATTTGGCAGTTTCTGAATCTTTTCTAACTCGCTGTATGGCAGTTTCACAGACAGACCACTGAATACGGTGTCGTATGTATACAAAAATTCTGCTTTTTCCTGCGTTGTCTGATCCAGATTTAGAATAGAATTTTTCACCGATTCTACCTGCTTTTGAATCGAAGCACGGTGTGCCTCATTTTTTTCCAAAAACTGATTCAGATTTGTACTGTTTGACTGCTGATACAGTGACAACATCGATGCAGCTTTCACTTCCACGATCACCGTTACGATTTCATCTTGTGCATGTTCTTTTTCCGTCGAATCTTTCTTTGTCGATTCTTTCTGCATCTCATCTAATACTGACACATTTTTTTCTGCGCGTGCCAGGTCGGATTCCGATGTCCCCACAATGTTCTCCTGTTGATCTGTTGTCTGGTTTTTCTTTTGTTCTGCCTGAACACTTTGTGGTAATCCAGTCGTAAAAAGAGTAGCCGCCAGCAGACATGCCATTACTTGTTTTCTTTTCATGCTCTTCCTCCTTGCCTTATCTGACTGCCCCCTATTATTTTCTCCCACGCAATAAATTTATTATAATTCAGGTAACATAAATATGCAACAATTTTGTAAATTTACAAGAGAAAAAAAATTTTTTCAACTTTCCCCCGTTATTTTGTTTAATAATAACAATCTTTTTATTTCATTTTGATCATTTTTACCATAGAAAACGTTCCTTTCACAGTCCGGGAACCGATTTTTCCAATCGGACGAATCTTATAATAATATGTTTTCTTGTTTTTCACCACATCCACAAACGTAACTGTACTTTTTTTACGGATTATCTTGACTTTTTTATAATTGCCGTTTTTCTTTGTACTACGGTAAATTTCATACCCATCCGCACCTGCCATCTTTGTCCAGCTGACTTTTAGTTTTGCGGAAGCTGTCTGTTTTACGGCATTGAGTTTCATTGTTCCAAAATGCTCGCTTCTTCCCGCACAGATTTTTGAAAATGGACCATAGATATCCTGTTTTCCTATTTTTGCATGGGCACGGACTTTATAGTAATACGTGTTTCCAAACGTGGTTTTTTTATCAATTGCTGTCGTTTTTTTCGTGGTAAGCAGCCGCTTATAGGTACCATTTTTCTTTGTACTACGATAAATTTCGTATTCTGCTGCCCCGGATATTTTTGAAACCTGTATGGAGATCGTCCCGTCTTTTTTGCTGACTGTTTTTTTCACAACCGCCTTTTTCAGCGTTTTTACGTTCTCTGCCTGACTTGGGAGTATCGGCTGTTCAGACACTCTGGATGGTTCACTTGCAATCGTCGGAAGTTCAGATGGCCTCGATGACTCGCTTGGGATTGCCGGCTGCTCGGAAGGTTTCGATGACTCACTCGGAATCGCCGGCTGCCCAGATGGTTCCAAAGAGTCACTCGGTTGTATGGACCCAAGATTCGGCGGCAGTGATGACACATCTGATTGTGCGCTCTTTTCCAACTGCATGGATGCAGAATTCATCGCATAATCATATGCTTCTACCGTCATTTTATCGATCGAAACTCCTTTTTCTAAAAGTTCTGATACCTCGCCCAATTCAAACACCTGGCAATCCTCTTTGAGGCAATTTGTATACAGATACTTTCTATCTGTCTTTTCCGCTTCACTCTGCATCTTCAACGCAAAACCAGCCAGACCATGATTATCTTTTGCCGTCACACGCACATACAGCTTTCCATCCTTCTCATAAATTTCACATCCATCTTCCTCAATCTGCGGTTCGGTGTCATCGATTGTAATCGGATATATCAGCTGTTCTGTCCTCTTTTTTTCATCCGTAACACCAGATTTTTTTCCTTCTATAATAATAGAATACATTCCCTCTGGCAGTCTTTTTCCGGTTTTATCCTTTCCATTAAAGTAGATCTGTCCATTAAAATCTTCCAGCTCCTCTTCCGCCGTATATAAAACATTTTCTCCCGGCAGATAATATGTTTTCGGCACCAGATCGTAGACATAATTTTTCACAACACTTCCGTTTGCATCCACCATTTTATACTCTAATGTATCCGCCCCCCGCATCAAAGACGTCGTCGGGAGTGCCATATTGACGTACTTTGAATTTTGTGAGATCACGATATGTGCCTGATTCGGGACCTGATTCTCTTCTCCGACTGCAACTGCCAAAGGATTTTGTCCAAGAATGATCTGTTTGTTTTTCCCTTGTTGAAAACTGCTGATATTCAAATTCGGGGTATGTAAACAATTTGCCGCAAATACAGGTGTTTTCCCGTCCTCATATGCACTGACATCAAACAGACTCTGCGCACTCCAGTCTTTGTAAAATCCCAAATACGGAACACTGAGATCACTCACACCCTGTATTGTACTTTTTGCGATCAGAAATCCTTCCACATAGAATCCGTTTGTAAAAATTTCACTCTCTTTTTGGATTTCGGCACTTTCTACATCCAGCAGAATCTGTACCGTGATATCTACCGTTTCTCCTGCCGGAACGATAACGGTGTTTCCACTTACCGTACTGCCCGAACAGGTGACATCTGCTCCTGCATTCAAAATGGAATGATCGTCCTGTGCGACAAATTTTTTTCCCCTTCCATCCGCCTTATCATTCGGAACCTGAACCGATGTTTCCATCTGATAAGAAAGATCTGTTTCTCCCGTATTTGTAATCTGCGCCGTAAATGCATAGCATCCGTCTGCGCGATCCCCCAGTTCTGCTTTCGGCCGTTCACTGCCTTTCACCGTCATATATGCCGGTGTTTTGATCGCCGCTTCGAGATTGATCAGTCCTGCCCCCTGCTGTCGAACTGGCACATATACACTTTCTCCTTCTTTCTGTTTCTCAGAATCCTTTATGGGAACTGCCGTAGACATCAGGCGCGTATTCACCGCCTCCTGTAGTTCTATAGCAGTATATTCCGGATGTTCTTCTTTCAGATACTGACGTATTACCACCGCTGCTCCTGCGATATGCGGCGATGCCATAGACGTACCACTCATATTTCCATAAACACTGCTTCCGTTTCCGTCCACATAGTACGCCGAATAAATATTTCCTCCCGGAGCCGTGATCTCCGGCTTGATGCCAAGATCCGGTGTCGGTCCCCAGGAAGAAAACGTCGACATCTGATTTGCCTGTTCACTCTTTAAATCCGAGAGCAGCGACGGGTCAAAAAAAACACTCCCCTCTCCGTTTTTCATCAGACCAATTAACGTTTCTCCCACTTTTTTTGTCACCGAGATTGCCGGCAGCAAATAGTCGCTGTCCTCAATCGACATCTCGATGCTGCCTTCTACATTGTTATAAATGATCACAGCCTTTGCACCTGCGTTTGCCGCATTTTTCACTTTCTCTGCAAACGTCAGATGTTCCCCATCCGCATCAAGCCCTCCGCGTGCGATCAGCGCAATTTTTCCGTTTACATCGATATTTTGAAATGCGTCTGCATCCCCAAGTCCACAATCGACATATGTATAAGTTCCCTTTTCCAAATCTGCAAATTTCTTTACCGCCGATTCGCTTTCCGTGAATTCATGCTCCTGTCCTTCGCTATCTTGAAAAAACATCACATCATTAATAGTTTCGTTTTCGATGGATGCCACCGATAACGCCGCACTTAACGTTGATGGATTCGATACGATTCCATTATCAATATTTTCTACCGTCGCATCATTTCCAAGTTCACTATAATTGGCACTGGTAGCCGCATTCCCTGCGGCCACACTCAAATTGATCCCTGCGGCTTTGATCCGGTCATAAACCTGCTGCATCGCTTCATTTTCGTCAGTGCTAAAACCGGCATCTGTTCCCAGACTCATATTCACAGAATCCGCCTGTAATAAAACCACATCCTGCAAAGCCGCAAGCAGCGCCGCATCATTCGATGATCCGTTATCGTCAAACACCTTCATCATCAAAAGCTGTGCATCAGGTGCCACTCCCTGGATCTTTTCACTGTCTCCCACGGCAATCCCAGACACATGTGTCCCATGATAAGCAGACATCACTGGCGTAACAGAGGTATCGTGCCCCATATAATCATAAGCAAACGGAATCTTATCACTCTTATACACACAATCTCCTCCGCCTGACGTCGCATTCAGTGTCTGTCTGTTATACGTCGAAAAATCTGTCTCACTCGAAAGATTTTCTGTATCTAGCAGTTCCTGCATACCTTCCATCGTATAGTGTTGTTCTTCCGGTTTTTTTGCAAATGCCTCATGCTCCACGCTCACACCGCTGTCGAGAATGGCAATCGTCTGCCCTTTTCCGGTATAATCAATCCCCAACTGATTCTGCACCTTATTGCTGCAGATCATGCGACAGCTGTCTGCCAGCCGCTGCTGTATGGCAGATTTTTCCGTCTGATCCTCTGGAAGCTGATAGGTCGCTGCCACAAATGCCCGTTTCACATTTGGCAGCTTTTTTATCTTTTCCAACGCGCTATATGGCACGTTCAACGAAAAACCGCTGAACACAGTATCATATGTATATAAAATTTCCGTTTTCTCCCGCATCTGCTGACTAAGATTTAAAATGGCAGTCTTTACTGATTCGATCTGCTTTTGAATGGCCTGCCGCTGGGCTTCATGTGCATCAAAAAAACGACTCAGATCTTTGTCTGCCGATTTCTGAAAAAGCGCCAGCATCGAAGTTGCTTTCACTTCCACGATTACCGTTACGGATTGCTCGGCTTTTGTATCCTGCGTCTCACCTTCTACAATCTGATCGGCTGACTGCACCAAAGCTTCCTCCTGTGTATAACTGACTTGTGCATCTGCATTTTGCGGCATTCCCCCAACACCCAGGCAGACTGCAAGCAGACAGGCGATTCCCTTTTTTCTCATAAATGCTCCTCCTATTTTCAAAAAATTTTCTCCTTTTATTATAAATCGGTGGACATAAACAAACAAGAAATTTTTTATCTTTCGTTTCCTCCTGCCGGATACCGGAAACGTCCGCACAGGAATCCCCCGGTTGAGATCTTTTGCCGCGTTCTTTTTTATGATTCTTGTTGGGCATCTTCAAACTGAGATGCGTATAGGTCCGCATAGAATCCTTTTTTCGCCATCAATTCTTCGTGGTTGCCCTGCTCTATGATATCGCCATCTTTCATGACAAGGATCACATCTGCATCCTTGATCGTAGAAAGCCGATGTGCAATAACAAAACTGGTTCGCCCTTTCATCAGATTGTTCATTGCTTTCTGAATCCGTTCCTCGGTACGAGTATCCACAGAACTGGTTGCCTCGTCCAATATCATGATCGGGTTATCCGCTAAAATCGCACGTGCAATTGTCAAAAGCTGCTTCTGTCCCTGCGATACATTGGACGCTTCCTCATTCAATTCCATCTGATAACCGCCCGGCAACGTCTGGATAAAATGATGCGCATGTGCTGCTTTTGCGGCTGCGATCACCTCATCATCTGTCGCATCCAGTTTTCCATAGCGGATATTTTCCATGATCGTGCCTTTAAACAACCATGTGTCCTGCAAGACCATACCAAACATCTGACGCAATTCTGCCCGATTGAAATCGCGAACATCATGCCCATCTACCAGGATTTTTCCTTTATTAACGTCATAAAAACGAAGCAATAATTTTACCATCGTCGTTTTTCCGGCACCGGTCGGTCCTACGATTGCTACCGTCTGGCCCGGTTTTACATCGCAGTTAAAATTCTGAATGATGATCTTATCCGGATTGTAGCCAAACTGCACATTTTCAAAGGATACTGCGCCCTGCGGTTGTGCCAGTTTCACTGGATTTTCTACCGTCTGGTCTTCTTCTTCCTCTTCCAGAAATTCAAAAACACGTTCGGCAGCAGCTGTCATGGACTGCATCATATTCGAAACCTGCGCCAACTGATTGATCGGTTGTGTAAAGTTCTTTACATACTGAATAAATGCCGGGATATCACCGATTGCGATAGACCCTTTTACGGTCAAAATACTTCCGCAGACGGCCACTGCAACGTATCCCAGATTTCCAACAAACATCATGACCGGCATCATCAATCCGGATAAAAACTGAGATTTCCATGCCGACTGATACAAGATCGCATTCGTCGCATCAAACTGATCTTCTACCTTTTCTTCCCGGTTAAACGCCTGTATGATCGCATGACCGCTATAAACTTCCTCTACCTGACCGTTAATCTTTCCTAAATATTCCTGCTGTTGTTTGAAATATCCCTGAGAATGTTTCATCACAAGTGTGATCAAGCAGATACAGATCGGTAAAATTGCCACTGCGATCAAAGTCATAAGCGGACTGATCGTCAACATCATGATCAAAACCCCCACCATCATCGTGACAGAAGTAATCAGCTGTGTCAAACTCTGGTTTAAACTCTGTCCTAACGTATCCACATCATTCGTAATACGGGATAACACTTCACCGACGGTTCTTGACTCAAAGTATTTCATCGGCATACGGTTGATCTTTTCCGAAATATCTTTTCGCATCCGAAATGCCATTTTCTGCGAAATCGCTGTCATGATCCAACCCTGCACAAAGTTTAATGCCGCACTCAACAAATACATTCCAAGCAAAAAAACAAGAATTTTCGCAATGCCGTCAAAGTCAATGCCTCCATTGCCACTGATCTTATTCATCAAACCTTCGTACAATTTTGTGATCGCCTTACTTAAGATTTTCGGACCCGCAATATTAAATACCGTACTTCCAACTGCAAAAATAAACACGGCCAGCATAGCAAATTTATATCGCCCCATATATCGAACCAGCTTTGCGATCGTTCCTTTAAAATCTTTCGCCTTTTCCACCGGTGCTCCCGGACCATGCCCACGCATCGGACCACGCGCTCTGTTAGTTCCTGCCATCCGAATGACCTCCTTTCAACTCTTCTTCTGATAATTGTGAGTATGCGATCTCACGATACGGTTCACATGTTTGCATCAACTCTTCATGTGTACCTTTTCCAACTATTTTTCCATCATCCAACATCAAGATCTGATCCGCATGCAGAATCGTACTGATTCGCTGTGCCACGATCACAATCGTCGCATCAGAAAGTTTCTGGTGTAACTCTTTTCTCAGTTTCAAATCCGTCTTATAATCCAAGGCAGAAAAACTATCATCGAACACACAGACTTTTGGCGTCTTTGCTAACGCTCTCGCAATCGACAGACGCTGCTTCTGACCACCGGAAACATTGGTTCCGCCCTGTGCGATCGGACTCTCGTAGCCCTGCGGTTTTGCATCGATAAACTCTGTCGCCTGCGCAATTTCAGCGGCTTGCTTCATCTTTTCATCTGTAATATCATCTCCACCAAATTTCAGATTCGATGCGATATCTCCGGAGAAAAGAATTCCTTTCTGCGGTACAAGACCGATCAGGCTATGTAACTTGTGCTGTGACATTTCGCGGATATCCACGCCATCCATTGCGATTTTTCCGCCAGTCACATCATAAAAACGTGGAATCAAATTTACCAATGTTGATTTTCCACAACCCGTACTACCTATGATCGCAGTTGTCTGTCCAGGTTTTGCAGTAAAGGAAATATGCTCCAGGGCATCTTCATCTGCTCCGTCATAGCGGAAAGAAACGTCATCAAATGTTAACTCTCCTGCGAACGTTTTCTCCTCCGCTTTTGGTACCTTCGGATCAGCAACGGATACCTCCACATCCAGTACCTCCTGGATACGGTCACCTGCAACACCGGCCCTTGGCAGCATAACAGAAACCATTGTAAGCATCAAAAACGACATCACGATCTGCATGGTATACGTCATAAATGCAATCATATCACCGACTTGAATCGTTCCCGCATCCACACCGTTTGAACCGACCCATACGATCAATACAGAAACCCCGTTCATGATCAACATCATGATCGGCATCATAAACGTCATGACACGGTTTGTAAACAACTGTGTTTTCATCAAGTTTTTATTTGCAACATCAAAACGTTCTTCCTCATTTTTTTCCCGGCTGAATGCACGGATGACCGGAATACCTGTTAAGATTTCTCTGGAAACAAGGTTCATGCGGTCTACCAAGGACTGCATTTTCTTGAATTTCGGCATTGCAATAACCATCAGAACCAGAACAAGGAAAAAGATGGATGCTACCGCCGCAACAATGATCCAGCTCATATTCGTTTTTGTTGTCAACACTTTTACCACTCCGCCGATTCCAAGGATCGGTGCATACATAACCATGCGAAGCAGCATTACACATACCATCTGAATCTGCTGAATATCATTGGTACTTCTTGTGATCAAGGAAGCCGTTGAAAAACGATCCATCTCGGTATTGTGGAAAGAAAGAACCTTTTTGAAGATACCTTCACGCAGATCCATACCAATTTTTGCGGCTGTTCTTGCTGCAAAAAAACCGGCCAAGATCGCTGCAACCACCATTACCAACGTCATCAGAAGCATCTTTCCACCTGTATGCAACAGATAATCCATCTGTATATCATCCATATCTTTTCCCATTGCTTCATATTCTTTTTGTACAAATTGCAGCGCACCTTGCTGAATAATGGAATCACTGACACCTTCGAATTTTTCCAATGCCTGATCTTTCATTTTCAGCAGATCTTCCTGCGTCATCATACCTGCCTTTAACGCTTGCTTCACCTGTTCTAAATCAAATTGATCGGATTCTCCTGCTTTTTGCAGCATCACCATCGGAACACTCAAAATAGAATCTAATTCTTCGATCGTATCTTCGTCCTCCGCCGTGCGCTCATAGAGATCCCCCTTTTTTTCATAACATGCTTTTACTTTATCTGCATCTTTTTCTTCCAAAAACAAACAGATATTTTCCATCGTCTCTGCCTGCATGGAATCCATCGCCGCATGCTCTAGTCCCTTCTGCTGGATTCCGATATCCACGATATCTGATGTGTAAGATGGCAGTGATAAATCACAAAATGCCTGCACGACCAGTAATAATGTGATCAGAAATACTGCTTTAAAATTTCTTCCAAGCGATTTAAATATCAGCTTCATTTTTCTTTTCCTCCTTCATTCGCTTCATCTCATCGTCAATGACATCAAGAAACTCCTCTAGCTGGTCCATCATCTGTACCATCCGTTCTCTTCCATATCGTTCAATAATGATCTGCATATGTTTTTCCATATACGCTGCGATTCGTTGATAGACGCCATAGCCGTCCGCAGTCAGTTTCACTACTGTATTTCGTCTGTCAGCCGCATCTGTGCTACGAATGATATACCCTTTCGTCTCTAATGTTTTTAACGAACGTGATACTGCCGGAGGTGCCACTTCCAAATCTTTTGCCAGACACTTCACATATGCAACATCTTCCGGCTTCGGACTCTGTTCTTCCCCGACACCCGGCTTCAATCGTCCAATCGAACAAAGCAGCATATATTCAAAATTCGATATTCCTTCCAGGGAAAAATCCGGATGCATCCGCCGAATTCGGTGCATAATGCCATTCAAACGCTTTTCTACATCTCTGTGTTCCATTCTTTACTCCTTTCCAGAGGTACCTTTGTTTCTTACTTCAAAAATACTTTTCATTCTATTACAGTGTTATTTGTTAACAGTGTAAATTATTTTCCGTGTTCTTCATTATACACGCTTTTATTCAAAAATCAAGTACTTTTTTCATACTTTTCAATTTACCAAAATTCGACTTTTTCTTTTTTGATTCATTGACAAGCCCCCTTTTTTCTATTATTATAGAAATTGACTGCATTTTTCTTATAGCACGCAGTCGTTTATTCGCTAAAAATGCAATTCAATAATAAAGGAGAATTTTAATATGAGTTTCAAGTATTTGAAAACCCTTCCAACTCCGGATGAATTAAGATCTGAGTATCCGGTACCGAAGGAATTAGTTACCCTGAAAAAAGAACGTGATGCCATGATTTCCGACGTCATCACCGGAAAAGATGACCGTTTCTTAGTCATCATCGGACCTTGCTCCGCAGACAATGAAGATTCCGTCTGCGATTACGTCAGCCGTTTGACAAAGGTTCAGGAAAAAGTGAAAGACCGCGTCATTATCATTCCGCGTGTTTACACCAATAAACCACGTACCACCGGTGAAGGATACAAAGGAATCGCATCCCAGCCAGACCCGGAAAAAGCACCAGATATGCTTGAAGGTCTGATCGCCATGCGTAAAATGCACATTCGTGCCGCTATGGAAAGCGGACTTACCTCTGCAGACGAGATGCTTTATCCGGAAAACTGGGGCTATGTAGAAGATCTACTCTCCTATGTTGCCATCGGAGCCCGTTCTGTAGAAGATCAGCATCATCGTCTGACTGTCAGCGGTTTCGACGTTGCATCCGGTATGAAAAATCCAACTAGTGGTGACTTTTCCGTTATGCTGAACTCTGTTTATGCCGCTCAGCATCCACATCACTTTGTATTCGCCGGACAGGAAGTAGAAACCACAGGTAATCCACTGACCCATGTGATTCTACGTGGCGCTGTCAGCAAGCATGGAAACTGCACACAGAACTATCACTACGAAGACATTATGCGTCTGATCGAACGTTACAATGAAATGGATCTGGTACATCCGGCTGCCATCATCGATGCAAACCATTCAAACTCGAATAAGAAATTCAAAGAGCAGGTTCGTATCGTAAAAGAAGTGATGCATAACCGTCAGTTATCCAACGACATCCGCACCTTAGTAAAAGGTGTTATGGTCGAAAGCTATATCGAAGAAGGAAATCAGAAAATTTCGGATCATGTATACGGAAAATCTATCACCGATCCATGCCTCGGATGGGAAGATTCCGAGCGTTTGATCTACGATATCGCTGAAATGTGCAAATAATTTTTAAAAATACAAAAAACACCGGTCTTTCATGGATCGGTGTTTTTTGCTTCAACAGGGCATTTTCCAAATTAATGTCCTTTGTGTTTGTTTTTTCGCTTCTGCTGCTTCAAGTCAAACTGGCGCTGTTTTTGGGCCTCTTTTTGTTCGCGGCTCCTCTCTTTGCGCGCCTGCTTTCCCTCTTCCTGCTGTAGCTTTAATGCCTGTTGCGATTTCGTTCCCACGCCGGTCTGCTGCAATTGGCGTTTTGCCTCCCGCTGCCGTCGTTTCGGATTCTTTTTTTCCTCTTTGAACTCTGCTTCCACAGGCGGACTGAATTTTAAACGCAAATAAGCCTTTTGAATAAATTCGTTGACTTCGTAATCCTTCGGCTCCGCTCCAAATGTCACTTTACACACAGATATGGTATCGTTTTCCATGTGCTCAAAAATCCCCACCCAGAACGGGTCTTCGAAAAATACAGTCAACTTCCCTGCTGATTTTGATTTGTTCATGAACAAATCCCTCCTTAAACATGTATTTCCAGCAAACGGACAACCCAGGAGGGAAGGTTACTTGCCCTGTGTCACAGGACGGCCGGACTACCTACCGGCTCTGCAGACTGGTCTGCGTTTGTGTTTTTATCGCTGGTTATATAAAGTGCATATGCACGATATATCTTTTTATTTTTTATAGATTGCAAAGCGCATAACTTCTTTCCTCTTTTGTTTATTATATACTTGTTTTTTATTTTATCAACACTTTTTCGGGGTGTTGTTTCTGCTTTTTTACATTTTTTCTTGGCTTTATTTCTTTTTCTGATACATTTTTTCTTACCTTTTTTTATACATTAAATACGTTTTTTCTGATCTTTATTTTATAATTGTTCCCACTTTTTCGTACTATTTTTTTATTTTATTCATCTGTTCCCCATACAAATAGAAACAGCAAATTTCCACACACAAAAAATTTTGCCTGAAAAACAATCCCCCAATACGCTTTTTCGATGATTCCATGCAATCCATCTGTGATTTCATAGCATGGTACAACCGCCGGACCAATCTTTTTCAATTCCTGAACGACATGCTTCATTCCTTCTTCATAGTTTTTTGTTCGTGAATCTTCTTTTTCCGGCGGAATGATCGTCGAAAAAAGATACGGTGTACGTCGTTCTTCTTCTCGGATCTGGTCTAACGAGAACCAATCTCTGAGTACCTTTTCCAGTGTTTTTCTACCTGTCGATTTATAATTCAATTCTCCTTTGGCATAAAACTTTTTCATCTTTTTTACGTATTTCGGGTCCAGATAAATGTCCTGATACTTTATCAGTGTTTCTCTAATCTCACGCGCATAATCGCTGCTTGTTAGTTCGAAAACATCTGTAGAAACACTGTCATAATGCCACTGAAACGAGTGATAAATCGGACAGATGATGTCATCAAACAGATCGCATAAGGCATTTATTTTCTTTTGTTTTTTCGGTTCATATATCGTGTGTTCTTCTTCTAAATCCCATATCATTTTTTTCATCATCCTTTTTGATATTTTTTCAATACATACCATGATATCATTCATCATTTCAATCCACACCCTCCGCGTGGAGGATGACGATGCCATGGGTGATTTTATATGGGAAACTGTCCTATTTCAATCCACACCCTCAGCGTGGAGGATGACGCCGCATTTGCCGGAATAGACTTATCAGGCTCCGATTTCAATCCACACCCTCCGCGTGGAGGATGACTTTGATGTCTGCATATTATTTTTCTCCTTTTTTATTTCAATCCACACCCTCCGCATGGAGGATGACTCCTTAGCCGTATACTGTGCTTTGGTGGTGTGCATTTCAATCCACACCCTCCGCATGGAGGATGACGACTTTATGACGGTAGAAGGAAAATATGTGCCTATTTCAATCCACACCCTCCGCATGGAGGATGACATTTCCTAACGCGGTATCATTCTTTTTAAAGATTATTTCAATCCACACCCTCCGCATGGAGGATGACGCGCTTTTGTGTCAATATTTAATTTCGATACATTATTTCAATCCACACCCTCCGCATGGAGGATGACTTAGTTTCGTGTAGGGCGTCCACTGACACAGCCCATTTCAATCCACACCCTCCGCGTGGAGGATGACGTATCTACACTCGCGGATTATGAACTTGGGATTACATTTCAATCCACACCCTCCGCGTGGAGGATGACATGTTGGCGTCAACGACCTCTGGTGGATACTCTATTTCAATCCACACCCTCCGCGTGGAGGATGACTTTTATGGTGCCAACAGGACTGGGCGCTGGGCGGATTTCAATCCACACCCTCCGCGTGGAGGATGACTTTGTATCGTTGTCAAAATCCCATATACCGAGCGATTTCAATCCACACCCTCCGCGTGGAGGATGACGGCTTGTTTTGTGCCGCCGCCCAAATTGTAATTCAATTTCAATCCACACCCTCCGCGTGGAGGATGACGGATCAAATTCATCATCGTCGTTAATACTGTCAAGCGATTTCAATCCACACCCTCCGCGTGGAGGATGACCAAGCGGGTATCATGATATTAGATTCACTCATTATATTTCAATCCACACCCTCCGCGTGGAGGATGACTTAGATGATGAAATCTCTAATAATGCAGAGTTGAAATTTCAATCCACACCCTCCGCGTGGAGGATGACGCTCGCGTTTTCTAACGTCAACACAATTTATACCATTTCAATCCACACCCTCCGCGTGGAGGATGACCTGTCTCGCTTTTGTTTCTCGTAAAACCTCGATTATTTCAATCCACACCCTCCGCGTGGAGGATGACGTATTTTCAATCTTATACTTTTCCATTTCCTTTTATTTCAATCCACACCCTCCGCGTGGAGGATGACTAATCCTCTTTTATCTGCTCATGTGGACAGCTTGATTTCAATCCACACCCTCCGCGTGGAGGATGACGTTCTGGATATTTTTCCGGAAACTTCAATGTAGCATTTCAATCCACACCCTCCGCGTGGAGGATGACCCCACCTAGCCGGATTCGGGTAGCCTATTTCGCATTTCAATCCACACCCTCCGCGTGGAGGATGACTCAGTTGTCATCGCCTTTAAATCGTGTCGGCTCATTTCAATCCACACCCTCCGCGTGGAGGATGACCTCCCTGTCTGAACATACACTCGCACATTGCGTCTATTTCAATCCACACCCTCCGCGTGGAGGATGACATGGCACTTTTCCGAAAACAAAGTACAAGATTACATTTCAATCCACACCCTCCGCGTGGAGGATGACAAAGAACGTGCAGCGTTGGAAGTCTGGAATTGGACATTTCAATCCACACCCTCCGCGTGGAGGATGACAGGAAACCAGCGTGCAGATGGAAAGTGGTATTTTATTTCAATCCACACCCTCCGCGTGGAGGATGACGTAGTACTTTCCATTTACTTCAATCCGATAATCTTTATTTCAATCCACACCCTCCGCGTGGAGGATGACGTGCTACGCTACTAACAGTAAATATGTTCCGTTATTTCAATCCACACCCTCCGCGTGGAGGATGACGAACCCAAACAAAATCGAGTCTTTAAAAGCATTTATATTTCAATCCACACCCTCCGCGTGGAGGATGACTATACACTAACGCAATAAAAATCGAAATTTGACATTTCAATCCACACCCTCCGCGTGGAGGATGACTGACAGCATGAGTGATTCGATGGTGGAAAGATGGATTTCAATCCACACCCTCCGCGTGGAGGATGACATAAACACTGTTTTGTTGTCAGAGGATGAAAAAATTTCAATCCACACCCTCCGCGTGGAGGATGACGTTCTGCGTCAAGGTCAATGTCCTCGTCCTCGTCTATTTCAATCCACACCCTCCGCGTGGAGGATGACATACACCAAACACAAACAAATTATCATTCGTTGGATTTCAATCCACACCCTCCGCGTGGAGGATGACCCATGTTTTTCTCTTTTGATACTACCGATTTGCTATTTCAATCCACACCCTCCGCGTGGAGGATGACCCGTGATTAAAAAAGCACGAAAAGCGTACAAAAAATTTCAATCCACACCCTCCGCGTGGAGGATGACGACATACGTTCTTCTTTGTTCGCTTGTCACTAACATTTCAATCCACACCCTCCGCGTGGAGGATGACAAGCGGGTATCATGACATTAGATTCACACATTATATTTCAATCCACACCCTCCGCGTGGAGGATGACGAATTTTGTGCATTAGGTATAACTAACTAATTATATTTCAATCCACACCCTCCGCGTGGAGGATGACATTTATATAAAACTCTCGATCAATGTCATTGATAATTTCAATCCACACCCTCCGCGTGGAGGATGACGTTAACTATTTTTTAGGAGGAAAAAAATACAAATATTTCAATCCACACCCTCCGCGTGGAGGATGACTTAGGATTGTCGATGACAGATTCCGAAGGAAAGATATTTCAATCCACACCCTCCGCGTGGAGGATGACAAACTCTTTCGATACCTCTTTCAAAATCATCGTGAATTTCAATCCACACCCTCCGCGTGGAGGATGACATAAAGAGTTTACGGATTGGTGTTCAATGAACGGATTTCAATCCACACCCTCCGCGTGGAGGATGACAAATGCAGTAAAATCAAGGGTTTGAGATCATCAATATTTCAATCCACACCCTCCGCGTGGAGGATGACTTGCAGCCTTGCACTACATTATCAATTCCTATGAGATTTCAATCCACACCCTCCGCGTGGAGGATGACTGTATCCGGATGATGTCAAAATTATACAAAACGATATTTCAATCCACACCCTCCGCGTGGAGGATGACCGGGTTTTACAGACGATTTGCGTTTATTCCGATATTTCAATCCACACCCTCCGCGTGGAGGATGACCTTCGATAAAATGCTCTTTCCACTCTACTTCACTCATTTCAATCCACACCCTCCGCGTGGAGGATGACGTTCGTCGCATCCTTTTTCCTCTTGCGCTACATATTTCAATCCACACCCTCCGCGTGGAGGATGACCTTATCTTCTTCTCTGATTTCTTTTCTCATGTCCTATTTCAATCCACACCCTCCGCGTGGAGGATGACGTTCCGGAAGAAACATGATGCAGGGATTAATAAACGATTTCAATCCACACCCTCCGCGTGGAGGATGACTAAAGCAGAATTAATGGCAAAATATCATCCATGCAATTTCAATCCACACCCTCCGCGTGGAGGATGACGCTTGCAAAATATTGGGGAGGAAAGTGGCACATCATTTCAATCCACACCCTCCGCGTGGAGGATGACTATTACAACCAGAAAGAAGATAAGCGGTACACACTCATTTCAATCCACACCCTCCGCGTGGAGGATGACGACATTTCCGTTTCTCATTATTTCGGAAATTTCCTATTTCAATCCACACCCTCCGCGTGGAGGATGACCTTAAAAAACCATCTGGATGAAGTGAACTTGGACATTTCAATCCACACCCTCCGCGTGGAGGATGACTGTACCGCTCGATGTTTTTTCTGTATTTTTCCTCAATTTCAATCCACACCCTCCGCGTGGAGGATGACCAGACAGATTCCGCCAGTCCGCACGTTTATCAGAAGATTTCAATCCACACCCTCCGCGTGGAGGATGACCCATCGTGTGATAGAATAAAGTCATCCCGTATGAAATTTCAATCCACACCCTCCGCGTGGAGGATGACGCGTTTTCGAAATCCGGGCGGACGCCATTCGTGTTGATTTCAATCCACACCCTCCGCGTGGAGGATGACGATACTCTCTGTGCGTAAGAATATTCTCGGATCCATTTCAATCCACACCCTCCGCGTGGAGGATGACCCTCTGGTATACTGATTACATTTTTCTGTGTCTCTATTTCAATCCACACCCTCCGCGTGGAGGATGACATCAATCGCTGTATTGTTTACTACGATTTTTTTCATTTCAATCCACACCCTCCGCGTGGAGGATGACGATTGTTTGTATGCTTGTAATTTTACAATAGATATTTCAATCCACACCCTCCGCGTGGAGGATGACATCAGCGCCAGCGTTTCAAAAAAGCGCTGTGCATTATTTCAATCCACACCCTCCGCGTGGAGGATGACAATACCGGGTATTTACAAATGGTAAAACAAATTGATATTTCAATCCACACCCTCCGCGTGGAGGATGACAGTCTTATCTGACCAACTACTCTTCTATTTTTGTAATTTCAATCCACACCCTCCGCGTGGAGGATGACGAGAACAGAAACCATATACTTATACAGTAAATTGTATTTCAATCCACACCCTCCGCGTGGAGGATGACTACTTATGGTCATATTCATACTTGTGCTATTAATATTTCAATCCACACCCTCCGCGTGGAGGATGACTTTCTTTTCAAATTACATCTGCTTTTCAGACCCTATTTCAATCCACACCCTCCGCGTGGAGGATGACTGACAGCATAACCAGCTTGTCAGTTACGGTCTGGGATTTCAATCCACACCCTCCGCGTGGAGGATGACAGGTTGCAGAGCCTATGCAGCAGGGGCAGCAGTCAATTTCAATCCACACCCTCCGCGTGGAGGATGACGACGGGAAAGATTTATAGAAGGGGTGGAAAACATATTTCAATCAACACCCTCCGCGTGGAGGAT
>JBJENW010000063.1:66069-84015 GCA_051880395.1 Lachnospiraceae bacterium
AACCGGCGTGGAAAATGATATGCGTGTCCTTGGTATCTATAATGGATACGAGGGTCAATCCACACCCTCCGCGTGGAGGATGACTACAATCAAAGGTGTTATTAAAAACCTTGCAAAATTTCAATCCACACCCTCCGCGTGGAGGATGACAAAAACAAATTGCCTTGTTTATTTGTACGAGTACATTTCAATCCACACCCTCCGCGTGGAGGATGACCCCGTTAGATGTACAAATGGAAAAAGACACATGATATTTCAATCCACACCCTCCGCGTGGAGGATGACACACCTTTGATTGTATTTCTATACAAATCTCCTATTTCAATCCACACCCTCCGCGTGGAGGATGACCATAATGCAGGCGCAGTCCCGTTACAATGTCATAATTTCAATCCACACCCTCCGCGTGGAGGATGACGCAGTTTGTCCAGGCGATAGACGGGAAAGATTTATAATTTCAATCCACACCCTCCGCGTGGAGGATGACGTAACCGCTCCAGAGCTGGAAGAGGATGCAGAAATTTCAATCCACACCCTCCGCGTGGAGGATGACGCAACTTTTAACAATGTTTCCTTTGTTTGTATGCTATTTCAATCCACACCCTCCGCGTGGAGGATGACTGTAACGGGAATTATTGGAGCTTTAAAGGTATAATTTCAATCCACACCCTCCGCGTGGAGGATGACAGCAGAATTATCTAAAATCATTTTAAAATTTTACATGAATTTATAAATAATTCCTAATTTTATTCTAGCATATCTCAAATATTCTACAAGATATTTTCTCTTTTGTGCAATTTTTAAGGTGCGAAAAAGTAAGAGATTTATGTGCGCTTATCTGTCGCACTTGCATAGATGTGATAATTTTAAATCATCATGATTCCTTCCGGATCATACGTTTTTTTAGCTCCAAAATGTTCAATCTTCGTTTGATACTTGTTTCCAAGATAATAAAATCGCAAACTATCTTTTTCTTCATCAATCAATGAACAAAGTTGATCTTTTACCAACAATGTTTGAGATGCATCCAACATACATTCAAAAACAGAATTCTGCACACGCTGTCCATAATTCTGGCAAACTTTTGCTACTTTATTTAACCGTTTTTTCCCCGCATTGTCCTGCGTATTTACGTCATAAGTAATTAACACTAACATATTTTTCTCCTATCTGGAAACATCAAGTTATTTCCATAAAAACGGTGGGTATTCTTCCATATCTCCACGAATTGTACGTGCAAGCAACAATGCTTGTACATACGGAACTAATCCCCATTCTATTTTTTCCTTTAAAAACGGATGTGTGATGACCTCTTTTTTCCGTGTCTGCCAAGCATTAAAAAATACTTTTCTCCCTTCATCATTTAATAAAACCGCATGATCACTCTGCGTAATAAAATGATTTGGTTTCATCGTCTTTTTGTTGATCAATGTTAAAACAAAACGATCAGCCATAACAGGACGCAATTCTTCCACCAAATCCAACGCCAAAGATTTTCTGCCAGGTCGGTCACGATGTAAAAAACCTACATACGGATCTAATCCTACACTGCAAAGTGCATTCGCGCAATCTCCACTTAAAATAGTATATGTAAAAGATAGTAATGCATTTACCATGTCTAACGGTGGCCGACGATTTCTGGTTTCAAAATGAAACTCTTCTTTTTGATTTAAGATCAGATCATCAAAAACAGAAAAATAATAATCCGCCATTTTCCCTTCTATTCCTCGCAGCGAATCCAAATCAACAGCATTTTCAATTTCTGGTAAGCCATTTTGTAAAGAAAGCGATACCTTCTTTATTTTTTCTGCATCCACACGCATCGCATGATCCCGCATCGTACGTTCCAGACACCAACGACAATTAAACACTTTCCCCAGAATCATATTTTTCGCATAAGAACAACTTTTCTGTAGATTATCCGATATACGATACTGTTCTTTTCGAAGTAAAACATTCCCATATTCTGCCCCAACACTTCTCGCCAAAAATTTTCCTTGCGGAGAAAAGAATGTCAATCCAATATTTCTTCGGGCACACGCACCCATCAATGCCGGACTGGAACCCTTATATGTAAAACAAATGATCTGTTCCAATGCATGCAGCGGAAATCTGCCTAACTTTTTTTCATCTTGCAAAATAACAACATTTTCCCCATCCAAAGTCAGATAGCTGTCTTCTGTTAAAACATAGAGTGTGTTCAATAACTTTCGCATTTTCTTTCCCCCTTACTCTTCTATCTCCTGCGCTAAACTCTTTTGAATGTACTCTTTCACATTCAATTTTTCCTGCATTTTTGGCAGGCAAACTTCTGCAAGAGAACAGGATCTGCACTTTTTGGATGTTTTTACTTTTGGCGTATATCCACGGCGGAAATATTGATGCATTTCGGCACAATCATCAATTAATTTCTGCCGTAATTTCTCTGTAAAAATAACTTTCGTCCGCCGTTTTGGCTGACCGTAATATAAATATCCCTCCGGTATTTCCGTTTGAAGCATTTCTTCCAAACAATATGCCTGAGCACATAATTGCAATTCATCCTCCGAGCCTTCCTTCGGCTTTCCATTTTTGTATTCTACAGGTACTACTTTCCATTTGCCATCATAGCCAAAAATAGAAATCCCATCCGGATCTTTATGAAATTCTACCACATCACATTCACCAGTAATTCCAAGGGATGCAGAAACAATCCGCATCCCTCTGGTAATCAACAAATCTCCTCGTTTTTCAATTGCTGTATCATCATGTGCTTTTTTATGCAAAAGTTCACCAGATGTCGTCTGGTAATTTTCCTGCCACTGCTGCTCGATGTGGATCAATGCCCACTGGCGACGGCAAAAAGCGAAATGCTGGATGCCGGAGAGTAGTAGATACTCGTCTTCCATTAAAACAACTCCTTTTTTCATCATTACTTTTATTCACACACTAAATCATCAAAAAACCACTCTTTACATCCTCATGCATAAGTATACCTTTCATGATACCAATAAATGAATCATATTCTAAATCCCAATCATAAATTCCTTCAGCTAATGGTTGAATATTTAACTGTTTTATACGGTATTTATAAACTGGAATTGCCTTTCTTTGAATTGCTCCCCAATCACATCCTCCATATCGAATTTGATTTTTTAGTTTTTCATCTGCAACTACTAACACAGTATCCTGATCAATTATTTTGTACTTTTCTTTAACATCTGGAAAATTGAAATCATTTTCTGCCTTCAATATTTTTTCTGCTTCTTCTGCCGTTGTATTTCTCAACAACTCATCTCGAATCGCTTTTGTACTTAACTGAGGACAGATTTTAGTATCCTTCTCAAAATATTTTTTTAATACATATTCCGAATCTTTTGTATTTTTATTGTCTGTTAGTTTACTATCATCCTGCATTCTAAAACTCCAGATTTCTGCATCTTCGTAAATACCGTTTCGATTAATTCGACCTGCTGCCTGCAGAAGCGATAACAGAGATGCAATTTGCCGAAATCCTGTTCTAAAAGAAAAATCAACACCAGCCTCTACACACGAAGTCGCAACCAAAACCCAATCCTCATCATCTTTATCTTTCAAACGTTCCTTTACTTTTTCAATTGTTTTTTCTTTATCTTCTTCATCTAATGCCGTTGAAAGATGCATCACTTTTTCTGAATGTTCCTCACCATAATATTCCATCAAGTCCATTGCTATTACTGCTGCATTTTGCACTGTATTCATAATTACTAATCGTGGTCCTGGAGCATTCACAATTTTTTCTAGTAGTTCTTTTCTGCTCAATGCATTTGACGCATAACAAAATTTGATTCTATTTTCTTCGTACTGCATTAATCTCTTAATTAAAGATTGGCTAACAATCTGTGGCACTTCTTGTATTTCATCCGTAAGCTCTTGTATCTTCCAAAATTCAACCAAAGAACCAGATGCCAGAACCCAACTGCAATTCCATTGTTCCGCCAAAATTTTTATCCACTTCCATGTGATTGGCAATAATTTAACTGGTAATGCGGCATGCGCTTCATCTACAAAAATTATGCTGCCAGGCAGCTCATGCATTCGACGAAGCGCTGCTGGCATACACGAAGCCATTGTTTCAAAAAAAGCAACTGACGTTGTAACGATGATAGGTGCACGCCATTGAGACGTTAATGCCCTTACATCCTCATCTTCAAAATCAGCTTTATGGTGCAATTCTGCAACTACTTCCTCTGGATTTTCACCTGGTAAAACCAATGCTTTTCTATATACATCCACAGATTGCCGGATTATATTCGTAAAAGGAAGTACTACAAAAATTCTACGCGCTTTTTTCTTCATTGCTTGCTGTAATAAATATGCCATAACCGCTGTTGTTTTTCCAGAACCCACCGGACTGTTACAAGCAACAATATTTTCATCTACATTCGAATTTCGACATTCCGCATACATTTTTGAACGTAAACTACTTCTCTCGTCATTCGTACAAAGTGTTTTTACATACGCATCCAATTTTTTCAACCGTTCGTTAGGCTTTAATAAAACCTGTTCTTGTTTTTGTGGGTATTTTTTATAATGTCGCGCTGTATCCGTATGATCCGCATCTACCAAACAAGATAATAAAATACGCGAAAATACTCCTTCATCACCTTGTATCATTTTTTCTTCCACACTCACCTTTGAGTCGGGAATCAGTTCTTCTTGTAACCTACTAAGTTTTGTTAATTCTTTATCTACAATTTTCCGAATTTCGATATCTTTATCGCGATAAATATTTTTTTCTTCCTTCTTATACTCTTCCTGAATATTTGGCAATCCACTGTGATGTGAACTAACCACCATTTGAGCCCACTCGGAAGCGCCTATCTGTTTCAGATAAGCAACTCCCGCATCTTGATGATGAATATCCAATGGAGCATGATTATCCCTTTTATGTAATATTTCTTGATTTTTTACATGAAGTTTTCCCATGTCATGAAAATATGATGCTATTTCTATGCTATTGAGCAAAAGTTCACCATCTAAAGCAGCATAATGTGAAACTTCCGTTGCGTTTTTCATCGCATCTTTATAAACATTTTCAATATGTTCTTGATAACTTTGTTCCGGACAATCATCTCTGGCACTATGCGCAAGATACATCATGACAAATTCACCAGATCAACGCAACTTGCAACCCTGCTTTGTAATTCTTCAGGAAGTCCATCTTTATCTTTATAGTCTTTCCAATTTATAGATGGATCTTGTACATTTCCAATTCGTTCCGGAGTCAATGCGTCTAACAATAAATAATCCGGACAACTACCAAGAATATTTTTATGTTCAATATACCATGCATGACGTAAACGCACATCTGGACGGATAGCAGAACGATTCATATCATAGGCATGAGGAATCAATAATTTTAATAATTCAATATCATCCGCAGTGCAACCACTTTTGCTTGCATAATTAGGATTTACAAAAAATGGCATCACATACACACCATGTTCTACAACTCTATATGCCATTGGCGCCATACCAGAATTTTTTCCTTCCTGAACACCCGCTTTACTTGTATTTGTTTGTCTGACGATATTAATTGGTGAAATAGAAAGTCCCATTCCAATCTGTACAACGCCGGTTTTTATATAGCCCTTTGCCCCTCCAGTTTCAAGAAACGTATTTCCAAAGACACGCGCGTCCCAATATTTCTTTACAAATTCACTTTCCAAAAACTTTTTCTGATCAAACGCCGTAATGTCTCCCATTTCTTTTGTAATTTTCGCTCTGTCACGTCCACGAGTTTCTAAAATCTCATAATGATCCGGATTTGTACGGAACTTATCTGGCAAACTCTGAAATACTGGCGAATCATGTTCCGCAACTAAGTCACGAATTTTTCGTTTAAAAGAAACAGGGGAAATTTCTCCTAAACCATTTGGTCTTTGACGCGGATCAGATTCACGATCCGGATCTCCGTTAGCATTTGAATTAACAACCTCAATAACTAAAAGTCCTGTTGCTCTCTTTATCTCATTATTCATTGTCTGTTCCTCCTTTATTGTCTTGATCTTTTTTTGGAAAGTTTGCAAGATATCCAATAAACATCTGTGCCTTTTCCATATCATTAAAACGCGTCTGTGGGTTCATAATATTAGCAAGTTTTGTTGCTATTTGTTCATACAAGTACAACAAATATCCTGCTGATGGACCTTTATATTCTACTTTTTCTCCATCCTTATTTTTCTTTGTTATTACAATTTTCTGTTCCTTGTTCTTGGTTGCCCAAGCCACATACGGCATTACACGATTTGCCAACTGTGCAAGTGCCGCTGCAGGCATTTCTGTCGCAGCTATATACAAGCTATTACCTACTAATTGAGGTGGAATTTGCTTATCTCTCACTTCATAACAATATAATTCATGCAAGCTGTCTGAAACTTTCAATAGTTGTCCTATTAAATATGGATATTCGTTCATATACTTTTCCTTTCTGATTCCCAACCAATATAACAGCATTCCAAACAAAACCAACGTATCTTTTATTTTAAATGGATCTTTCATATCGGATGCTGTAGTTAGATTCATTTTTTTTCCTGCATAAATTGCCATATTTGTTGTATTTGTGATTAAGAAATGTAAATCTTCTGCCAAGACATTCTTTTCGACGCCAAACAAAAGCTCCATTCCATGATATGCGGGAATTTTTTTTAATTTATCTGTTACCAATGTTCCATCTTGTTTCCAACTCCAATTCATAATTTCAAAAATATGTAATGGGAATGGTACGGTTAGTTTTCCAATCCGCAAATTTGGAATATTATCTGCTGATTTCTGCCATTCGTCATTACACATAATTATTTCATCCGGGGATGTACATCGTGTATATACTACCTTGGTTCTCGCTTTATCCAATTTCCGTAATATAAAAATCTGAATATTTCTTGGATAATTTTCAGGATCAGACTTTTTTGTTTTTGTTATATATTCCACAAAATCTGATGATTCTGTCTCGAAACGCGCTTTTACATTCTGCTTATTTCTAGATAATCCAAACTGCCGAGTAAATGATACTGGCAGGGGCTGAAGCTGAGACGGATAAGCGAACAGAATTTCGTTTTTATCTGTACCAACCCATGTTTTATCTTTTTGTTCCTCACTTGCTAGCCATGTTAGTGCATCTTTTAACTGCATACGCATTTTTGATCCAATTGGAAAAGTAGCATTACCTATTCTGTCGTATCTCTTTTGGCAAGGTTGACCTTTAAACATTGTTCTTAGACTGACTTCAAATCCTCCAGCCAGTTTAACCATTGGCATAGGTTCTTCCGAAGGTGCAAATTTTTCCCCAAATGCATCTATTTCTGACATTTCAACACTATCTTGTTTATTCTTTTCAGCACTCAATAATGCCTTATTTAAACCTCTCATAAAAGAGATTCCGGCCGAAGAATTTCCTTCTTCTTCCAATACTTCACTGTCTAAAATAACAGATAAACTTCCATAATCATCTGCTGCACTTTTATTCATTTTCCCTTCATAAAACAAAATGTGCAATGCAAGTATTACATTTTCATGTTGTTCAAGCATTTCGAATACTTTTTTTTCTAATTCTCTATGCAATATCTTAGGATCACCAAAATAATCTATCTCCTGTATCAATTTCAAAACTGGTTCATATGCCGCATTTCCCTGTAACATTTGCTCCATTTTTTTGGGAATCTCTTTCATGCAATTTTTGTACTTATTTGCAAACTTCTTATTATCCCAATTGTTATCTAAATCTGCACACCAGCTTTTTATCTCGTCTAATTTTAATCCATCCCCTTTCGACTGATATAACCTGCCTAATTTTTTCTTTTTTTCTTCATCTACAATTCGATAGAGTGGCGCCAAATTCATGGCTGGGAAAGTTCCTTGATTATTTCCATATTTTCTTAACTTTTTTCCCATTTCCGAATCTATCTCTTCCAAAAAAGAAATGTGTTGATCTAAAAAAACAATTCGAACACAAGGTGCATTTGGTTTTATGTTTGGTATCGGTTTAAACTCCCGATGCCAACTATCTGTCTGAATTTCCATATTCTTCATAGTGTTTGACAAAGAAAACAATTCATTGATCACGAAAACTCCACCTCTCTTTCTGGATAGATTAGTGTTCCGTGGTGAATCACCACATCCGTATCATAAACAGCTTTATATTCTGACTGATAGCCCGACGGAAATACTTGCCGCAACATAGACGGTATTTCAATATCCGGCATGTCTGTATAAACTCTTGTATTTTGCCGAAAAGGTCCAAAATAGGAAGGTGTAAATTCTTTCCATCCCAAGCACAAACTACTATATGATTGTCCTTTTTTTAATCGTCGATTAAATATCTCCTGATATGCATGTCCTGGAGCTGTTGTTTTTTTATCCCATTCAAGTGCTTTTTCTGATAACTTTTCTTTTTTAAAATTTGGCATCACTACAGCATAAAGTCGATAACAAACATCTGTTAATACAGTTGCATATAACTGATAATTGTTTCCACCTTTGATTTGCTTATCGCTGCGAAGTGGTCCGCCATAGTTTGTTACATAATTATGCCACTGAATTGGTTTACATATTTCGACTTTGACAGGTATAATTTCTACCGCAGGTCCCCATAAAACAGACTCAAATAAAGCCTTTACTGCCGCAAATGTGGGTACCGGATAACTGACAGGAGAATCTCCGCTATCTGGTCTTGTCCAAATCGCTGTATTCCCTTCTATTTCCATTTCTATTGGATATTTATATGTTACCAATTTCTCACCTTCTTTCATGTGAATATTATTTTAATGTTTAAAACAAATATATCACTGTAAATATATAATGTCAATTCTTAATCCAAATTTTTATATACTTTTCTTCTTTTTTTTGATACAATAGAGGTCAGTATTAAAATATAAAAATTTATATTTTTAATCTGTGGATTGAAATATGTGCATATTATTTTAAACTTATGCCAAATGAACAGGACGGTCTTTCGCCGTCCTGTTACATTTTCATACTTTTTATACTTATTTATATCGGATATTTCTTTTGAAATCATAATATTATCCCGCTAAATATGTGTCTACTTTGCTTTTTCAATCATATTCTCGTAAGTGAAATAATAACGTAAAACAGTATCAAGCATCAAAATAAATTTGACGTGCAATATTCATCTTAATACGAGCCAAATGTTCCCCTTTCCAACCATCAAAAAAGGCGAATGCACTATATTTCAAGACAATTCCATAGAAGACTTGTATTTTATTTTTAAAAATGGTATTATTTTACTAATAAGATTTTTGCCGAAAATTGTTATATTTTATCAATTCACCTAATTAAATTTTAAGATACTTTATACGGAGGTAGCATATATGAAGAAAAATCAACGTTCTAATAAAGGAAAAAGCCTTTTTTCCTTTCCAGACTCTTTCACTGTAATAGATATCGAAACAACGGGGCTTTCTCCACGTTTTAATGAGATTATTGAAATATCTGCCATCAAAATTCAAAATAAAAATATTTTAGATAAATTTTCTTCTCTAGTAAAGCCTGCACCATCTGCAGATGGCTTATTTGTTGACGAATTTATCACAGATTTGACTGGCATTACAAATGAAATGCTTGCATCTGCTCCCGATCCACTTCCAGTTCTTGAAAAATTTTTATCTTTCATCGGTAACGATATTTTAGTTGGTCACAATGTAAATTTTGACATAAATTTTTTATATGATTATTGTGAAAAATTTTTATCAAAACCTTTGATAAACGATTTTGTTGATACTATGCGAATATCGCGCATCCTTCATCCAGAATTTTCAGATCATACATTATCTACCTTATGCTCTTTTTATTCAATAAAAAACTCTAATGCTCATCGTTCTCTATCCGACTGCATTGCAACGGCTGAATGCTATAATTTTCTACTCACTGATGCTGTAGATCGGTACGGAGACGTTTCTTCCTTTCTTTCCAGCATTAAGAATAAAAAGAAATCCACTAAATGCCGTGCTGTCAATTTTTCATCTAACGTAGATAACATTGATCCTACAAATCCTTTGTTTGGAAAAGTTGTTGTATTTACCGGCACATTAGATACTCTGTCTCGAAAACAGGCAATGCAAATCGTGGCCGATCATGGTGGTATAAATGCGGATTCTGTTACACAAAAAACCAATTTTTTGGTTCTTGGTTGTAACGATTACTGCTCTTTAATAAAAGACGGGAAAAGCAATAAACAGAAAAAAGCAGAATCCTTAAAATTAAAAGGCAACGATATAGAAATCATTACTGAAGATGTATTTTTAGACATGCTGTCAGATACTTCTACAAATGATAATCTATCTGAATGTAATATGCTATCAGAATCTCTACAACTTATTTTTAAAAACATAATACAGGAATATGAATTACCAGAGAATTGTATCCGCATTCGTTCCAATTCATCTTCTAAAGGAAATGTGACGTCCAAATCCATTTTCATCTGTGAACCCGGATACCCTGATTCAACTTCCACTACATCTAACTTTTTAGTCCTAAATTTTAAAGAAACCGCGGAGAATATCCAATTAATCATTCGCTGCTCTCTTTTTCATGCTGTTCCTTTTCCAAATCCTGATCATTTACCAGCGCAGCGGTCAGATTCCAGTTTTTCTTACCTAACATTCCGTATTGACGACAGTGAATTACTTGATTATGTCGGCGACTGCATTCGTTATTGCATTCAACATTACAAATCAAGTAACCGTTTTGGTTGTTGTGGTCTTTATGTGGAATGTTCAGACGCGCGTAAATGCTTACACCAAAACAAGCTCTATTCGACTGGTTGTTCGTACCGTAAAAATCTGGAAAATGGAAAAATTTTTTATGGCACAAAACACCAATATTCATAGGAGGCAATTATGATTAAAGAAGATTTTCTCAATTATGTTTTTCATTTTGTTGATTCATCCACTTACACAGACATCGAAAAACAGACCATAAAACAATTAGCTAAACAACAATATACAGAAGATAAGAAAAAAACTACATTCGATGAATCTGATTTTAATTTAGATACGTTACAAAATTTTCATGATAACGCAACACAAGATTGCCGCAATCTACGAAAGTTACTTAAACTTCCAATTACCAAAAAGCTTCGGTTTATGCAATGTCAAAAAGATTCATTCATCTCTTTTGATGTTTCAAATTACCAAATTATTGCATGGTATACCCCAAGCATGACCGCCTCCCTACTCATTACATTGAATAACGGAGAGAACGTTCGCATTCTCAGTGATTATTTTTCTCACATGCAAAAAGAGTCATTTGAATCCGATATTCAAAATCAATTATTAGAAAACTGTAACTAATGACAATGTCAGTCACAGTTTAGTCACCTTAAGCCCGGATTCTTTAATTTTTTAAAGGATTCCGAGCTTTTACTTTATTAAAATGATCATAATTTCAATCCACATTCCCGCACAGGGAATGACTATGGAGACCAGTAGATGGAAACTGGGGAATGTTATTTCAATCCACATTCCCACACAGGGAATGACACTCGCCAGAGCGAGCAAAAATCTGACGATTGAAATTTCAATCCACATTCCCGCACAGGGAATGACATCAATCGCTGTATCGTTTACTACGATTTTTTTTATTTCAATCCACATTCCCGCACAGGGAATGACGGCGAATGATACGCCATATGTGCGAGCGGTTACACATTTCAATCCACATTCCCGCACAGGGAATGACTGTAGCTTCCCATCCCAGCAAGCTTCTGAGCCATATTTCAATCCACATTCCCGCACAGGGAATGACCATTTGTCTGTTTGATGATAGACAATGCAGCAATATTTCAATCCACATTCCCGCACAGGGAATGACCTGTTCGTTCGATATTTTTTTATGATACTCAATCATTTCAATCCACATTCCCGCACAGGGAATGACCTGTTCGTTCGATATTTTTTTATGATACTCAATCATTTCAATCCACATTCCCGCACAGGGAATGACTAGCCGATAGGACAGCTTTTATATTTATTCTGCAATTTCAATCCACATTCCCGCACAGGGAATGACAATTCCATGGTCTACATATTGTGACGGCAAATATATTTCAATCCACATTCCCGCACAGGGAATGACCACATGGGCGCATCATCAAGCAGCTCGACTCGATATTTCAATCCACATTCCCGCACAGGGAATGACTTTGATCTGCGCCCCTCGTGGGCGCAGAATGGAGATTTCAATCCACATTCCCGCACAGGGAATGACTTCGTCTTGCATATTGTTTCCAATGACTCCCATTATTTCAATCCACATTCCCGCACAGGGAATGACTGCCCTGCTTGTCATTGTCAATCAGCAGGACTTTATTTCAATCCACATTCCCGCACAGGGAATGACGGTTCAATGACTCCACGAGATTTAATTGATTCAAATTTCAATCCACATTCCCGCACAGGGAATGACAGCAAAATCAAACAATTTTTCATATTCTTCAACCCAAAAATTGCACATTATTTACAATTTTATCATAGATTCAAGCAATACAAAATACTTCTTTGAAAGTTTTGCTTAAATATAATGGTGCGAAACTCTTGATAAAACATGTGTCCTTACTATTCGCACTTACCCATACACTTTTTCCATAATACTCACCTATTTTCCCCTATCTTATCCAGATTTCCTTGCAGCCCCTCAAAAAACCTCCCCGCATGATACCCATCCGCCGCCGCATGTCCAATCGTAAGAGCCACCGGCATCGTCACCTTTCCATTCTCATCCCTGGTATATTTTCCAAAATGAATAATCGGAAACATCTGAGGTTCTCCACCCGGAACAAGCGTAGATGCAGATGTAAAATCGAGCCAGGGCACACAACTGACACAAAAGAAATTTTCCGGCTGATCGGGTCTTCCTTTGATGCCATAGTGTTCCGGCGTACCATAGGTATTGCGCACGCGCTCAAATTCCGCATAAAAAGTATCAAAGTCCGGATCATACTCTGTCCAGAGGTCGCTGAACGTCTCGTTTTCCGGGTGAAAAATCGTAAATACCGGATGACGCACGTCGTAAATCGCAGGCGTTTTGTTCGGCAGTAAAAACAATTTCATTTGATCCATTTCATTGACAGTTTTCGCTATTGCGTAGATCATACAACCATAAAAATGCCGCTTGGTCCGATGTGCGTATGCAAGAATAGCAGTAACATCAATCTTTGCCGTTACGGAAAATAAGCAGGGAATCTGATTCCTGTAGTATTCAAAATGGCTGCGTCGCGGCCAGGTTTCTAAGTCTATTTTCTGATAATTTGCACCATTCTTTCCCTTCATTTTACTTCCTCCTATCTTTTAACATAAACGCCAAAGGCATGATATATTCAGAAACATAATCGTTTTTTATTATATCGGAAACCAGATTTGGATTCAACATTCTCAACCATTCAAATTTTCCTTACTATTCACACATCGTTTCCGGTTTACGGATCTGAAAACGTGTAAACTCATGAGAAAAGGAACCCAACAGAGTTCGTGCATCCTATTAGGTTCCTTATTCTTGATCATTCTAAAATTTTTATTTCGTCCAATACTGTTTAAACAATTTCAGGATTTCTTTTCCTTTTGTCGTTAAACCTTTCTTCTGTGGATGTAAAACAGCCGAGCCAACCGTTTTGTAATCGGTATATAATACCTGATTCAGCATCATATCCCCGGATTGCATCTGTGTGAGAATTCGTTTTGTTAATTCTAACTCCTGCTTTGCGTATGCGCTTTCTGACAAGGTATTCTTTTTATCTACCACACCGGATTCTGTGACCGCGATATAAAATGTCCTTTTGATTCTTTTTCTCAAGGATGCAATCTGCTTTACATCTAACGAACCCGCACCATCTCTTTCATATAAATGAATGGTTCCGTAGATTTTATCATAACCGAATTTTTTTCCATTTATTGCATTTACCATAGCGGTGTTCCATGTCTCATATAGCTTTTTATTGCTGTCAGACTTTGGCGCAAACTGGACATAAAACGGAAGTTTGTATTTTTTCATGACTTTGATATATTCATTACAAAGTTTGATGTATTTCGCCGGCGTCATCGAAGCCGTCCGCTTGGTTACTTCCGAATCTTTCTCATATTTTGACGAAGCAAATTTTGGCAGATATTGTTCATTTCCCAGTTCAATTCCGCAAAAGCTTAATCCCGCTTTTTTTAATCGCTCATAAAACTTCAACTGATTCGATGCCGTATCGTTCAAGTTTACGACAAACAAATATTTACATTTATATGTTTTCTGCAACTTACTCCACAATGCTATTTTTCCATCTGACCAGTCTTTTGGGTAAGTCTTTTGTGAAATCGTTCCTCCTTGCAGACGCAAATACACTTTACTGGTATCCAGTTTACTTTTTTTCAACGACGCAAACTGTTTTGCTACATATTTGTACTGATCTGAGGTATCCAAATTTCCTTTTGCATTAAATCCTACACGCACTTTCTTGTTGATTTTCAATTTCACGCTTGTGGACGATGTGCTTCCATTTGCCTTCTTTCCATAAATACACTGGAACAACGGGCGCATCGAATCAATCCATACATTCTTTTGTCTATCATAAAACTTCGTATCTGAATTTACAGCAAATGGAATGCCTGCTTTTGTCAACTGCTGCACCATAAAGGTTGCAAATTTTACCTGCTCAGATACAGTATAATCATTTCCATCGTTATAATTTCCCGCCATCCAGGCGCCAACCCATGTCGGTACATTGTTCTCTTTCTGCCATTTTACTGCCAGATCAATCTTATCTGTGATCAATTTCTTTTCTGCGGCTGTACCTGTCGTCCACAATTTTCTCGCATTCGTTTTGCTGGGACCAGATGCATAAAAATGCCATTCTGCCATCAAATAGCCATTGTGCTGTGTCGGAATCTTTAATTCGGACAGGTATGCGGCATCCGAACGCAGTCTTGGCGAGATCATAATGATACGGTTTGGATTTGTTTTTCGCACTTCTGTCACTATTCTTTCATAAATCTCATTTAATTTTTCCGGTTGCTTATTTAATGCATCCGTTGCCTCGATTAACAGATCAAACGCGAGGCGATACGATGTATCTTTATAACAGTTGGCAACCGTGTTCCACCAGGAAACAACTTTTTGAATATTTTCTTCGGTAGGTGCATTTTTGAACTCGTCCGCCTGATAAGCAATGATCGGAATCAGACCATTTTTTAAACAATCCGAAACTTGTTTGTCTAACGTGGTTAAAAGCTTGTCCGAAATGGTGTCTTTGATTCGAATACGGACATGTTTGACGCCCGATGCTTTAAAATTCTTACACGCCTTTTCACTGTAGTATTTCATACCCTGTGCCGTTTTGCACCAGTCTACATCCATACCCTTTCCCAGCAGTTTCTGATACTCCCATGGCGAAATCGGCTGACTACCGTCTAAAACCACCTCTTGATCTGCCGTCTGGTCGATCACCTGATCCGGGGTTTGATTGTTTGTCGTGTCTGCTTTTGTATACGCCACTGGCATCATGGTGATAAATAACATGATAGTCATCAGCATAGCGATACAACGAATTCCTTTTTTCTTCATTTTCTTCCTCCTCACATGGTTACTTGATTTTGTTCCTTTGAATAAAATTAGTCTATATTTCCTATGTGAAGTTCTTGTGAAGTTTTTGGAAAATAACATCCAAAGCAGACACCATCCCGCCTGTTTTCTACAAACACGCTTCCCTGATGCAATTCCACAGCTGTTTTTACGATTGCAAGCCCGATTCCATGCCCGTCTTCTTCCCTCTTTCGAGATGCATCCACTTTATAGAACACATCCCATATCTTGTTTTGTTCCGGTTCCGGTATCTTCTCGCCGGAATTAAAAACCTCTATACACGTCCCCTGTTCCTTCTGCGTCGCTGAAAGCTTAATTGTTCCCTGTTCTTGTACATATTTGACAGCGTTTCCAAATAGATTACTCACAATTCGCTCCAGCATTTTTTTATCCGCCTCGACGATAATCTCCTTGTCGCATTCCACTGAAACCCTGCAATGCTTTTTTGCAATCATTCTTGCGTAAGTATTCTCTAGTTCTTGAAAGATCGGATATAATGGCACACGTTCTCTTATTGGTTCCACCGTCACCTGCTCTAATTTGGATAATTCCAGCAAATCTTTGATCATCTGATCCATCCGTTCACATTCTGCCGCAATGACCCGGCAATACTTTTCACGCTGTTCTTTTTCCTCTGCCACCCCATACTGTAAGCCATCCGCATATCCTTTGATCACAGCGATCGGTGATTTTAACTCATGAGAAACATCACGCACCAGCTGCTTTCTGCGTACAATATCCTGCTGCATGGTATAGATATTTTCCTGTAATTGTTCTGACATTTGATTAATACTTGCCGCCAATTCTCCGATTTCATTGTTTTCTCTTACCTCTACTCTGTTTTCAAACCGAAGATTAGCCAGCTCCTTTGTGATCTCTGACATTTCAATCAACGGTTTTGTCATTTTTCTGCTAAAATAAGCAGTAAAAATGCCACCAATCACAACCATGATTCCACCGATCACAAGATAAAACTGATTTGCGATGGTAACACTTTCCCGTACACCTGCTGTATTTTTCATCAATACAAGATACTGTTGTTCTTTTGTTTTTGATAAAAAAATAATCTTACATGCCGAATCATTTTTTAATTCAAAAATGTCACAAATATAGGCTCGATTCTTTCTTCTTTTCTCCATATTTTTCATTCGTTTAAGTGGAATATTGCTGTTATCTTCCCGCTGATAATAGGACATTTGCTGCACATTCCAGTCTTGATCTAATAGGACAATCCGAATATTGTTTTGTTTTCCGATCTTTTCGATATATCCATCCAGATTTTCCTTATTTTGTTCTATATTTTTTTGAATTTCTTTTGAAACCGTAACAAATTCCTGCTTTGCCTTATAGAGAAAAAATTTCTCTAGGAACAAATAATTCGATAAAATTCCTGCTAAGACAAACAATGTGATTGATGTAAAAAAAAGTAAAAACGTCTTCTTTCGAATCCTCATAAGCTATACCGTTTCCTTTCCCCTATCCCACTCAAACCGGTAGCCGCTTCCGCGCACAGTTTTGATTGCATTTCCCATATTTCCGATTTTTGCGCGAAGTGTTTTTATATGTGTATCTATCGTACGAATATCTCCATCAAAATCATACCCCCAGATGCGATCGATCAATTGATCTCTTGTCAGAAGTATGTTTTCATTTGCAATCAAATAACATAGCATCTCATATTCCTTTTTGCTCAACTGTACCTGTGCACCATCGAGAAATACTTTATGCTGTAAGGGAACGATTTTTAAATTTCCAATTGTGATATCCACCTGGCGAGCTTTTCTTGCTTTTCTGGTTAAACTTTGCACTCTCGCCAGAAATACTTCATATTTGAACGGTTTTGCAATATAGTCATCCGCACCCTTTGACAATCCTTCCACTTCACTTTTTTCATCTCCGAGTGCAGTCAGCATTAGAATTGCAACTTCCGATCGACTTCGAATCTCAGTCAGTACTTCTAGTCCTGAATATTTTGGCATCATCACATCCAGAATCACAAGATCAATTTCTTTTTCATGTGCCCAAAAAACATCCAATGCATCTTTGCCATCCTCAGCTGTCAATACTTTATACTGATTCTTTTTTAAAATATCCCGCAACAGATCACGAAACACCGCATCGTCATCTGCGATTAAAATACAAAGTTCCATCTGTTATAATCCCCTTCTACAATTCTTTAAGTTCCAAAAGTAATCCTTTTATTCAACATTCCGATCCTCTAATACAATTTCCCATCATAATACTGCAGTGCCAGCTCCACCACTCCGCCATAATTTTCTTCCTGCAAGATCACTTCCTGGCTTTCCCAGCCCGCTTCCGAGACATCTTCTGCCGTCTGAGAGACTGCTT
>JBJENW010000064.1:0-3664 GCA_051880395.1 Lachnospiraceae bacterium
ATTTTGCCCGTCCGAACTCGACTTCATTTCTGTCTAGCCACTTTTGAACCAGCCGTCCCTGTGCGCGTCCCCTCCAAATCCTGGAAACGTCCGCATAGGAACCACCAGCATTTTATAATACTGTCGCCAAAATCTGTTCGGCATGTTTCACGCGTTCTTCGCTTGGCGGTGCAATCCCTTTGAGCGGGTAGTCAATCCCAAGATTGTCCCATTTGTAAATACCCATTGTGTGATAAGGAAGCACTTCTATGCGTTCCACGTTTTTGAGTGTGTGAAGGAATTCTGCAAGCCGATATAAATACTCGTCTTTGTCCGTCCGCTGTGGCACCAGCACATGCCGGATCCAGACAGGTTTGCCCAAATCCGACAGTTCACGTGCCATTGCAAGGATATTTTGATTCGACTGACCGGTTAACAAGCGATGTTGTTTTTCATCGATGTGTTTGATATCCAGTAGGATTAAATCTGTATAAAGCATCAATTCTTTCCATTTCGAATAAAAAGGTTCCGCTGTCGTAAACGGGTTTCCACTTGTATCCAGTGTCGTATGAATTCCTTTTTCCTTTGCTTTTCGAAAGAACTCCAATAAAAAATCAATCTGTAAAAGTGGCTCCCCACCACTTATGGTAATACCGCCTTTCTTTCCCCAGTAAGAGCGGTAGCGCAATGCTTTTTCCAATAATTCATCCGCCGAATACGTCGCATTCGATTGCAGCTGCCATGTGTCCGGATTGTGGCAAAACTGGCAGCGCATTCTACAGCCGGATAAAAATGCAACAAAACGAACGCCCGGTCCGTCTACAGACCCGAAGCTTTCCAACGAATGAACATACCCCACAATCGGATTAGATTCTGTCATGGCAGGTTCTCGCAATAACATCTAGCTGCTGTTCCTTTGTAAGATCAATAAATTTCACTGCGTAACCAGAAACACGAATCGTAAAGTTTGCGTACTCCTCTTTCTCCGGATGTTCCATCGCATCGATCAGTTTTTCTTTTCCGAACACATTGACATTCAGATGATGGGCTCCCTGATCAAAGTATCCGTCTAATACCTGCACCAGATTCTCTGTACGTTCCTCATCCGAATGTCCCAGTGCGCCCGGATTGATCGTTTGGGTATTTGAAATACCGTCGAGTGCTTCTTCGTATGGCAGTTTTGCAACAGAATTCAAGGATGCCAAAAGGCCGTTTTGTTCTGCACCATAAGATGGGTTTGCACCCGGTGATAATGGCTCTCCCGCTTTTCTTCCATCTGGAAGGGAACCAGTTGCTTTTCCATATACAACGTTTGATGTAATAGTCAAAATGGACGTAGTCGGTTCTGAATTACGATACGTATGACAACTGCGGATTCGATCCATAAATGTACGAAGCAGCCAAACTGCAATTTCATCTGCGCGTTCATCATCATTTCCATAACGAGGAAAATCACCAGTTGTTTCAAAATCAACCGCCAGTCCGTTTTCATCGCGAACCACTTTTACTTTCGCATATTTAATTGCACTCAGAGAGTCGACGACATGAGAAAATCCTGCGATACCAGTTGCAAATGTTCTTCTGACATCCGTATCGATCAGTGCCATTTCTGCAGCTTCATAGTAATATTTATCATGCATATATTGAATCATATTCAGTGTCTCAACATATTTATTTGCCAGCCATGTCATCATCGTATCGAATTTTTCCATCACCTCGTCATAGTCCAGATATTCCGATGTAATTGGTCGGTACGGCGGTCCAACCTGTACTTTATTTTTCTCATCAATTCCTCCGTTGATCGCATACAGCAAGCATTTTGCAAGGTTGGCTCTCGCACCAAAAAACTGAATTTCTTTTCCGGTTTCTGTCGCGGAAACACAGCAGCATACGGAATAGTCATCCCCCCAGACCGGACGCATCATATCATCATTTTCGTACTGAATCGAACTGGTCGTAACGGAAATATGCGCTGCATATTTTTTAAAGTTTTCCGGCAAATGTGAAGAATACAAAACTGTCAGGTTTGGTTCCGGAGATGGTCCCATATTTTCCAGCGTATGCAGGAAACGATAATCCGTTTTTGTTACCTGATGGCGGCCATCCATGCCAAGACCTGCAACATCTAAAGTTGCCCAGACCGGATCACCGGAAAACAGCTGATTATAAGATTCAATACGAGCAAATTTTACCATACGGAATTTCAATGTCATATGGTCCGCCAGTTCCTGCGCTTCTTTTTCTGTCAGTGTGCCATTCTTCAGATCACGTTCAATATAAATATCTAAAAATGTAGAAATACGCCCAACGCTCATTGCTGCTCCGTTCTGTGTTCGAACTGCCGCTAAATAACCAAAGTACAACCACTGGAACGCCTCTTTCGCATTCTTTGCCGGTTTTGAAATATCAAATCCATACGATTCTGCCATTACTTTCATATCTTTTAATGCCTTGATCTGCTCTGCGATCTCCTCGCGAAGACGGAAGTGTTCACTCCGCATACCAGAGCGTTCCGTACCGGCGAAATCTTTTTCCTTTTGCTCAATCAGATAATCAATTCCGTACAGTGCCACACGTCGATAATCGCCGACAATTCTTCCTCTTCCATAGGTATCCGGTAATCCGGTCAAAATTTTATTATGGCGCATTTTTTTCATTTCCGGCGTATACACATCAAATACTGCCTCATTGTGTGTCTTATGATATTTTGTAAAAATCTCATGCAGTTTTGGGCTTGGTGTATATCCATACATCGTACAGGACTGTTCTGCCATCTTGATTCCTCCATATGGCATAAACGCACGTTTCAACGGCTTGTCTGTCTGCAATCCGACCACCTGCTCCAATTCCTTTGTATCATCTCCGATATATGCCGGACCATAAGCTGTGATAGAAGAAACAACTTCTGTTTCCATATCCAGCACGCCACCTTTTTTTCGTTCTTCTTTCTGCAACTCCTGTACTTTTCCCCAGAGTTTATTGGTCGCCTCTGTCGGTCCCTCTAAAAAGGATTCGTCTCCGTCGTACGGCGTATAGTTATTCTGGATAAAATCCCGAACATCTACACCTTCCTTCCATTTTCTTCCTTCAAATCCATTCCACTGTTCAAAGTCTTTCATGCTTACCTCCATTTTCGGCGTCACGCCAATGCTTTTTTGTGTATATCATCTAAAATTTTACAAAGTGCAGTTTCGCTGCTCGTATGACAGCGTATGATATCTGCGTTCGATTTCTCCGCTTCCGTCACTGCACACTTCACCATTTTATGAGATACCGTATTCGTAAATAAAATCACCACATCGGGTTTACCGATCTGATTGCGAAAATTGCTTGGCATTTGTGTAAATACTTTTGCACGACATTGATGTTCTTTACAAATCTGCTTATACTGTCGTACCATTCTATCATGTCCACCAATAATCACTACGCTCATTGTTGTTCTCCTTTCTAGTATTAGTATTGTCTAACTGCTGTTTATATTAACTAATTTCATAAAAAAAAGCAATCCTCTTATTGGATTACTTTTCTCAATACCATATTTTTCTAAATTTCTATTTGTCGGGCTAACCACTACGTTCATCTACCCACTACTTTTTTGGAGGGCGAAAAATATCTCAACCGGGAGAATTCCATGCCCGGACGTTTCGCAGCACGCCAGGCATCTTGGCAAAAAACACGGCTCCTG
>JBJENW010000065.1:0-21104 GCA_051880395.1 Lachnospiraceae bacterium
AGTTTCGCGACAGCGTGACAGAGGAAATGCGAGACAAAGCGGGTGAGCAGTAACAATAAGAATACAAATGACATATTGTAATATTGATACAGAGGAAATTAAGCGTTTCACTGAGATACATACATTTCAAAATCTGAAGGAATGGTTTTTTGAACTGATCGATTCGTATAAAAAGTGGGCTGATTTTCAATGGGAATGGCGAAAAAAAAGGCAGGAATCCATATGGCAGCTTTCTTTTCCGTTTACGTATCGTAAGGGTCAAAAAAAATTAGCACAGGATGTATATCGAACCATTTTAAGAAAAAAAATTTTATTTATTCAGGCACCAACGGGCGTCGGAAAAACAATTACGACGTTATTTCCGGCTGTGAAGGCAGTAGGAGAAAATTTGGGAGAAAAAATTTTTTATCTGACAGCTAAAACGGTGACAGGAAATGTGGCGTGGGATACATTTTCTATTTTTAAAGCACACGGATATCAGGGGAAAATTATAGGTATTACAGCAAAAGAAAAATTATGTCTGGCAAGCGAGATGGATTGTAATCCTGTTAATTGTCCATATGCAAAAGGACATTATGACCGGGTAAATGATGCTGTGTTTGAACTTTTGACGTCGGAGGATGATTTTACAAGAGATGTTTTAGTGCAGTACGCAGAGAAATGGCAGGTTTGTCCATTTGAAATGTGTTTGGATTTATCTCTGTGGGTAGATGTGATCATTTGCGATTATAATTATGTGTTTGATCCGAATGTGGCTTTAAAACGCTTTTTTGCGGATTCGGTGAAAGGGGATTATATCTTTTTGGTGGATGAGGCGCATAATCTGGTAGAACGCGGGAGAGAAATGTATAGCGCATCACTTTTAAAAGAGCAGTTTTTAAATATGAAAAAAATTATGAAACTGTATAGTAAACGTGTTGTAAAAGAGATAAATGCCTGTAACCGTATCCTGCTTCAGTTAAAGAGAGAATGCGAAACTTATCAGGCTTATGAGAATTTAAACACACTGATAATTTCCTGTATGCGGCTTGCGGATCAGTTGGATAAATTGCTGGAGAAAAACATTCAGATCGTGGAACAAAAAGAAGTGAATGAGTTTTATTTTGCACTTCGTCATTTTTTAAATATCTATGAACTGGTGGATGAAAAATATGTTTGCTATGGGCAGCATTTGGCAGATGGGAGTTTCCAAATAAAGCTATATTGTGTGGACCCGTCAGAGAATCTGCAGCGTTGTTTGGAAAAAGGAAATAGTACGATTTTTTTCTCAGCAACTTTTTTGCCCATTTCTTATTACAAAAGTTTGTTGAGTACAAAGTCAGATAATTATGCAGTTTATGCGCAGACAGCTTTCTCGAAAGAACAGAGTCTTGTCACGATTGCAAAGGATGTCAGCACGCGTTATACGCGCAGAAATCAGAGTGAGTTTGAAAAAATAGCACAATATATTTTGATTACGATAAAAGCAAAACAAGGAAATTATATGATTTTTTTTCCGTCATATCAGTTAATGGAAGAGGTTTATATTGCCTTTTTGAGTTTAGAGGGAGAGAAAATAGCAGATTGTATATTGCAGAAAAGCAATATGAAAGAAGAAGAGCGTGAGGATTTTTTAAATGAGTTTTCAAAAAAGCGGAACAAAAGCTTAGCTGGGTTTTGTGTAATGGGGGGCATTTTTGGAGAGGGGATTGATCTGAAAAATGAACAATTGATCGGAGTATTGATCGTCGGCAATGGGATGCCGCAGATTAGCAATGAACGTGATATTTTAAAAAAGTATTATGATAAAAAGAATCATCAAGGGTTTGATTATGCATTTCGGTATCCTGGGATGAATAAAGTTTTCCAGGCGGCTGGACGGGTGATTCGAACAACTGAGGATGTGGGAGTGATCATTCTTTTGGAGGAACGTTTTTTGCAAAAAGAGTACATACAGATGTTCCCGCATGAGTGGGAAAATTATCAGGTGTGTGATCAAGAACAATTAAAGATACAGCTGGATACTTTTTGGAAACAAAAGAAAACAGATTGACAGAAAATGGAAGTCTATGATAGGATATTAAGTGCTGCAAGAAGACAATTAGGAAAATTGACACAAAAAAGCGAGGATGTTTAAAATGAAAAAACTACAGGAATTTGCGAGAAAACATACGATATGGTACTGCGTAATCGTAGAGATTGTGGCACTTGGATGTGTGATGCTGTCGGGAACGTTGATAACGGTTCTATTTTCAAATGATAGCGTGGATTATTATGTTTTATATTTGTTACAGGAGATAGTGGCGATTGGAGTAAATTTGTTCTTACTTTATGTAAGTGGTCTGTTTTCTGTTTTGCATCATCGAGGTGCCGGATTTGGAAAAGGAATTTTGATCGGATTATATATGCTGATCACGGCAATTTATGCTGGTTTTGGAATGGTTGTTCTATACATGGAAGAAGTTCAGAAAAATGATGGGATGATCGCATGTCGCTCTTGGTATCTGATTCTTGCATATGTGTTATGTATGATGGCAATTGGCATTTCGGAAGAAATATTGTTTCGCGGAATCATTGCGACAGCGTGTTTACGAAAATTTGGGATGAATCGGGCAGGAATTTGGAAATCAGTTGTGCTATCAGGAGTACTTTTTGGGTGTGCGCATTTGACAAATTTGCTGGGATGTGAACCATCGGGAGTGCTTGTGCAGGTTGTAATTGCATCTGGTATGGGAATGTTTTTTTCGGCCATTTATTATCGAAGCGGCTGCATATGGGTGACTATATTTTTACATTCGTTACAAGATTTTTGTGCCGGAATTGTCGGTGGTTTTTTTGTGGAACAGGGAAATATAGCAGATAGCATTTCAGGGTATGGTCTACAAAATCTTCCAGCAATCATTTTGTATATTGCAGTTGTTTTGTTTTTGTTACGAAGAAAGAAAATGGAAGAAGTAAAAGAAAATATGGGCGATCTGTTGGAAATGTAAACAGATGCCCAATGAATGACATAGTATATCAGGAATGCGAGTGGCATTTCGGTAACAGTTTTAAAAATTCCTCCGTAGAAGCGGAGAGGGGCAGAGTTGGGTTTGTCGCAGCGATCAATTGTCGCTGCGGCATTTTTTCGTGTATATGAAGCGTTTGCAATTCTGATGCAAGCGGATTATTTGGCAGGCAATAGTCCGGAATAAAAGCTACACCTAGACCGATTCGTGCCAGATCGATCAACAGATCATTGCTGCTTAATTCGATTTGGGGAATCAGTTCCAATTGGTGATGCAAAAACAGGTGATGTAAAAATTCACTGGTTGTACTGTTTCGATCAAGCATCATGATCGGATATTGTTGTAATTCCTTTAGTGTGATCTCTGTCTGTTTTAAATTAAAATAGGCTGGATTTGCAACAAATACATCGGAAAAAGAAAAAACAGTTTTCTGAATATATGAGCTGTTTAAACGAACATTTGGGAAATTTGTGACGATCAAATCTACTTTTCCCTGTTCCAGCAGATCGACACAGTTTAAGGAAGTCGCATTCGATATTTTGATTGGTACATCCGGAAATTTGCGATGAAATTGTTTTAAATAGGGTACCAGAAAATAACGACAGATCGTATCGCTTGCTCCGATATGCAGCTGACCCAGACCTAGAAGATTGGAGGCGAGCAGCTGATTTTCGCCTCGTTGAATTAAATTCATGGCAGGTTCGATATGTTTTAGCAGCAATTCTCCAGCTGGAGTAAGCTGAACTTTTTTTGTACTTCGGATAAAAAGAGGCTGTTCTAGTTTTTTTTCAAGCGTTTTAATGGATTGACTGACGGCAGATTGTGAAATATAAAGGCTTTTGCTGGCGTCAGAAAAGCTGAGCAGTGTCGCTACATAATAGAATACTTTATATAATTCGTAATTGATATCCATGTGATTGATTCCTTTCTTTGATAAGACTTATTAATTCTACTAATAATTATACGGCAGCTTTTTCAAAGAGTCAAACAGAAAACAAAAAAATATTTGTTTTACTTATAAAAAAGATTAGATATATTAATTATGCTAATTTTTCTATCCATGCTATACTGGAATCAGTAGTGAAAGTGTATGCTTAAAAACGTGGAGGTATAGGTTATATGAGCAAAGTAAGAAGAGTTTATGTCGAAAAAAAGACTGGTTATGCAGTAAAGGCAGCGGAACTGGAAAATGAAATTAAAAGCTACCTCGGCATTCAGACAGTAACAGGTGTTCGTGTTCTGACTCGTTACGATATTGAAAATGTATCCGAGGAAACGTATCAGAAGGCATTGGGAACAATTTTTTCAGAACCGCCAGTAGACGAGGTATTCGAAGAAACATTTTCTTATGACGGTGCTGTATTTAGTGTAGAATCTTTGCCTGGACAGTTTGATCAGAGAGCTGATTCCGCAGAGCAGTGCGTGAAGTTATTAAATGAAAATGAAGAACCGATCATCCGTACGGCGATCACATATGTGATTGAAGGAACAGTAACAGACGAGCAGCTTGAAGCTATTAAGAATCATTGTATTAACCCAGTCGACTCACGAGAGACAGGTCTGGAAAAACCAGAGACACTGGTACAGAACTTTGAAGAACCTGCAGATGTAAAAGTGTTCGATGGTTTTAAAGATATGCCAGAAGCAGAATTAAACGAATTATATAGTTCGTTGAATCTGGCCATGACATTCAAAGACTTCTTGCACATTCAAAAGTATTTCCACGATGAGGAAAAAAGAAATCCAACGATGACAGAGATCCGCGTTTTGGATACCTACTGGTCGGATCACTGTCGGCATACAACATTTTCAACCGAATTGAAAAATATGAAATTTGATGATGGATTTTACAAAAAGCCGATTGAGGATACATATGAAGATTATCTTGATTCGCATAAAAAATTATATGCCGGACGTGATGATAAATTTGTCTGCCTGATGGATATTGCGCTGCTTGCCATGAAACGGTTGAAAGCAGAGGGAAAACTGCAGGATCAGGAAGAGTCCGATGAGATTAATGCGTGCTCGATCGTGGTACCGGTTGAAGTGGACGGAAAGACAGAAGAATGGCTGGTAAACTTTAAAAATGAGACACACAATCACCCGACAGAAATCGAACCGTTCGGTGGTGCTGCTACTTGTCTGGGTGGAGCAATCCGTGATCCGCTTTCCGGACGTACGTATGTATATCAGGCGATGCGTGTGACCGGTGCTGCTGATCCGACTGTTTCTGTAAAAGATACGATGGATGGAAAGTTACCACAGAAAAAGATTGTTCGCTCCGCAGCGCACGGTTATAGCTCTTATGGTAATCAGATCGGTCTGGCAACCGGATATGTAAAAGAAGTTTATCATCCGGACTATGTGGCAAAACGTATGGAGATTGGAGCAGTTATGGGTGCAGCTCCAAGACGGGCAGTGCAGCGTTTGAATTCGGATCCAGGTGATATCATCATCTTGTTAGGTGGTCGGACTGGTCGTGATGGATGTGGTGGTGCAACCGGATCTTCCAAGGCACATACGACACAGTCTCTTGATACCTGTGGTGCCGAGGTACAGAAAGGTAATGCACCAACTGAGCGTAAGATTCAGCGCCTGTTTCGCCGTGAGGAAGTCAGCCATATCATTAAAAAATGTAATGATTTTGGTGCAGGCGGTGTTTCGGTTGCGATCGGTGAGCTGGCAGATGGACTTCGTGTAGAATTGGATAAAGTACCGAAGAAATATGCTGGCCTGGATGGAACGGAAATTGCGATTTCAGAGTCGCAGGAACGTATGGCAGTTGTGGTGTCGGCAGAGGATGCAGATCAGTTCTTAGCTTATGCTAAAGAGGAAAATTTAGAGGCTGTCAAAGTGGCAGTTGTGACAGAATCCCCTCGTCTGGTTTTGGTATGGAGAGGGAAAGAAATCGTAAATATTTCCCGCGCATTCTTGGATACAAACGGAGCACATCAGGAAAATGATGTGGAAGTGGAAATGCCGGATGAAAATCAGAAATTCTTTGCAAAGACAGAGTGCCCAAAAGTCGCAGAAGCGGTTGCAGAAGGCGATGTAAAGAAAGCATGGCTGACTGAGCTTGCAGATTTAAATGTCTGCTCGCAAAAAGGGTTAGTGGAAATGTTTGACGGTTCGATCGGTGCCGGTTCCGTGTATATGCCATATGGTGGAAAATATCAGCTGACCGAGACTCAGAGTATGGTGGCAAAACTTCCGGTTGCAAACGGAAAATGTGATACTGTAACGATGATGTCATACGGCTTTGACCCGTATCTGTCGAGTTGGAGTCCGTTCCACGGCGCAGTCTATGCAGTGGTAGAATCTTTAAGCCGTATTGTGGCAGCAGGCGGTGAGTACAGTAAAGTTCGTTTTACATTCCAGGAATATTTCCGCAGAATGTCAGAGGATCCGAAACGTTGGAGTCAACCGGTGGCAGCCTTACTCGGTGCTTATCAGGCACAGATCGGGTTCGGACTTCCGTCAATCGGTGGAAAAGACAGTATGTCCGGAAGCTTTAATGAAATCGATGTTCCGCCGACGCTTGTTTCTTTTGCTGTGGATGTTGCAAAAGAGCAGGATATCATTACACCGGAGTTAAAGAATGTAGGAGACAAGCTGGTTCTTTTAAAATTGAAAAAGGATGCATATGATTTACCAGATTATGCACAGTGTATGAATGTATTTGATACAGTACATACATTGATTCAGGAGAAAAAGATCGTTTCTGCTTATACATTAGACGGAAAGGGCCTTGTAGCAGCAGTCAGCAAAATGGCATTTGGTAATAAACTTGGCGTGACAATCGAAGAAAGTGTTTCAAAAGAAGATTTATTTGCACCGGAAATCGGAGATTTAGTAGTTGAGACTGACGATGCACAGGCGGTTCTTGCAGCAGCAGAAAAAGCTGGACTGGCAGAATATGTATCGGTTGTCGGAGCAGTGAACGAGAAAGAAGCATTCTGCTATGGGGATGTAGAAATTTCGATGGAAGAGGCAATCAATGCGTGGACAGAGACATTGGAAAAAGTATTCCCAACGCGCGCAACCGAGGATAAAAAGCCAGTAGAAGAAAAACTGTATAAAGCAGACGACATCTATGTATGTAAAAATAAGGTGGCAAAACCGACAGTATTTATTCCTGTATTTCCTGGTACAAACTGTGAATATGACAGTGCAAAAGCATTTGAACGTGCTGGTGCAAATGTGATCACGAAAGTATTTAAGAATTTAAATGCAGAGGATATTCGTGATTCTGTTGAAATTTTTGAAAAGTCGATCAATCAGGCGCAGATTGTAATGTTCCCAGGTGGTTTCTCTGCAGGTGATGAACCGGAAGGTAGTGCGAAATTCTTTGCAACAGCATTCCGGAATGAAAAAATCAAAGAAGCTGTCATGAAGCTGTTAAATGAGCGTGACGGATTGGCACTTGGTATTTGTAACGGATTCCAGGCATTGATTAAGTTAGGTTTAGTGCCGTACGGTGAAATTCGTCAGCAGACAGAAGATTCTCCGACACTGACTTACAATACGATTGGTCGTCATATTTCAAAGATGGTTTATACAAAAGTGGTAAGTAATAAATCTCCATGGCTTGCAAATGCACAGCTTGGCTCAACTTATGTGACACCAGCGTCTCACGGAGAAGGGCGTTTTGTTGCGTCGAAAGAATGGATTGACAAGCTATTTGCAAATGGACAGGTTGCAACACAGTATGTAGACCTTGACGGAAATGCATCGATGGATGAAGAGTGGAATGTCAATGGATCTTACAGTGCAATTGAAGGTATCACAAGTCCGGACGGCCGTGTGCTTGGAAAAATGGCGCATGTAGAGCGTCGCGGAGATGCGGTTGCAATGAATATTTATGGAGAGCAGGATCTGAAGATTTTTGAATCCGGAGTGGAATATTTCAAATAAACAGAGCAAAAAAATAGGAAAACAGGGTTTGCAATTAGAAATCAAATTGCAAACCCTGTTTTTTTGTGGTATAGTAGGGATGTTTGATTAAAAAAGAAAGGATGGCAGGAAACTGTACAGTTAAAAAATGGATTTACATACATATTTAAAAGAACATCGTCTGATCATGGATGGTGCGACGGGAACCTACTTTGAAGAAAAATACCCGGATGAGAAAATATTAGTAGAGAAAGCGAATACACTTGCTCCGGAAAAAATAAAGGGGATTCATTTAGAATATTTAAATAGTGGTGCTAGAATGATCCGGACAAATACGTTTGCGACGAACACCATGTTTTTTGATTCGATGGAAGAGGTAAAAGAAAATATCCGGGCAGCCTGCAGAATTGCAAAAGAAGCTGTATCAGAGTTTCAAATGCAGAACAAACAAGCGAATGAGCCGGAGGAAGCAGTCTTTTGGGCGGCAGATATCGAGCAGTTGTATTCGCTTGATGGAGAAGAAGAGGAAATAGAAGAAAGCGATCCGGTATTGGAGGAATACCTTCAAATTTGTGATACGTTTTTGGAGTGTGGAGCGGACATTTTTGTCTTTGAAACGTTATCACAGTTTCGATGTTTCGATGAAGTAACCAGATACATAAAAGAAAAAAAGCCAAATGCATTTATTCTGCTACAATTTGCTTTCGATCGAAGCGGATACACAAAAGCAGGATTGAGTGTTCGGACGATGGTGCATACAGCGGCATCAATGGAGGCGATTGATGCATATGGATTTAATTGTGGTGTGGCAGCAGCACATTTAAGACAACTCATAAAAGAAATATCATTTCCGGGAGAGAAGTTTGTTTCGGCATTGCCAAACGGTAGTTATCCTTACGAATTGCGCGGTCAGATGATATACTCAAGTAATGCATCATATTATGCCCGTATGATGGGAAAAATTGCAGATTGTGGCATGGATATTTTGGGAGGATGCTGCGGAACAAAACCGTCGTATATTGCAAAGCTGGCGGAACGTTTACAGAATACGCCAAGGATAAAAAAGAAGACCATGACGCCGGATCAGAGAAAACTGGAGCAGCATAGAGCGAAGATTGAAGAACGTTCTGAAATATTAAAAAAGATGAATCGTGGAGAAAAAGTGTTTGTCGTAGAACTAGATCCACCGTTTGAACTGGATATTTCCAAAGTGATCAGCGGGGCGAAAAGGTTAAAAGAGACAAAATGCGATCTGATCACACTGGCAGATTCACCGATGGCGAGAACACGTATGGATGCATTGCAGCTGGCAGGAAAAGTTCAGCGGGAGACGGGAATGTGTGTAATGCCGCACATCTGTTGCCGGGATAAAAACCTAATCGCGATGCGTTCTTCTCTTTTGGGTGCACATATGAATGAGATTCGAAATTTCCTGTTTGTAACAGGTGATCCAGTTCCGAGAGGGAGTAGAGAACACATCACATCTGTGTTTAACTTCAATTCCATTCAACTGATGCAGTATGTAAAAGAAATGAATCAGGAAGTGTTTGCAGACGAACCGGTTCTTTATTTTGGAGCGCTGAATTATCACGGGGTAAATGCAGAAGCGATCGCTGCACGGATGCAGAAAAAAATGGAAGCAGGATGTCGCGGTTTTTTGACGCAGCCGATTTATTCCGATTCGGATGTAGAACGAATATTATGGCTGAAAGAAAAAACAGGGGCAAAAATTTTATGTGGAATCATGCCGCTTGTCAGCTATAAAAATGCGGTCTTTATCAAGAATGAAATGCCGGGAATTCAAGTGACGGATGAAATCATTGAGCGCTATCAGCCGGATATGAGTCGTGAAGCAGCAGAAACGGCAGCAGTGGAAATATCTTTGGAAATTATAGAAAAGCTATATGATAAAGTAGAAGGATTTTATTTGATGACGCCATTTAATCGATATGAATTGGTGGCATCGATCATAGAAAAAGTATGTGAAATTCATAAGGAAAGATAAAAAAAGCGCAGAAACGAGGAAAAAACGTTTCTGCGCTTGAATTGTATGCAAGATTAATCGGCAATTGGATGTAAGTGTTTTAACGATAAGTCCAGAATCGGAGCTGAATGCGTTAAAGCACCGCTGGATACATAGTCGACACCAACTTCTAAAATTTTAGCAATATTTTCTTTTGTGATATTGCCAGAACATTCGGTTTCGGCACGACCGTCAATGATGGCAATGGCTTCTTTCATCTGTTCTGGTGACATGTTGTCGAGCATAATGATATCAGCACCGGCTTCAACCGCTTCTTTTACCATATCTAAATTTTCAACTTCGACTTCGATTTTTCGGACGAAAGAGGCATAATCTTTGGCCATCTGAATTGCTTTTGTAACACTTCCAGCTGCACCAATATGGTTATCTTTTAATAAAATCCCATCGGACAAGTTGTAGCGGTGATTGTGTCCACCACCAACTTTTACCGCATATTTTTCAAAAATACGCATATTCGGTGTGGTTTTACGTGTATCTAATAATTTTGTTTTTGAACCTTCTAACAATTTTGCAACAGAATGCGTGTAAGTAGCGATGCCACTCATTCTCTGAAGATAATTTAATGCGACACGTTCGCCGGATAATAAAACGCGAATATCACCGCGGACCACTGCGATCAGATCCCCTTTTTTTATAAGATCACCGTCTTTATAGTGTGTGGTAAAAGTGGTTTCTGGATCAAGCAGGGTAAAGGTACGCTCAAACACCGAAAGACCTGCTAAAATACCATCTTCTTTGCAGATTAAATCGACTTCGCCGAGCTGGGAATTTGGCATAACGGAATTTGTGGTAATATCTTCACTTGTGATATCTTCAGCTAACGCCTGCATAATCAGCTGATCGGCATTCAGCTTCAGTGTGATGTTGTTCATGTTCTTTTTTCATCCTTTCTATTTCGGCTAATACCTGTTTTCGATAGCCTTCTTCTAATGCGTCTGCATCTTTGTATGCGAGAAAATCAATCTCAGCAAAGAGAGCTGAATTTTCTTTTAATGAGTCAGATTTCAGCTCCTGAGTTATCTGACATGCCGCGCGTCGGGCAAAAACAAGACTTTCTAATAACGAATTGCTGGCAAGTCGGTTGGCACCGTGGACACCGTTGCAGCTGGTCTCGCCGGCTGCATAAAGTTGCTTCATAGAGGTTTTACTATTGGAATCCACCCAGACACCACCCATGAAATAGTGCTGTGCCGGGACAACAGGGATAGGTTCTTTTGTCACGTCATAGCCCTCTTCCAGACAATGTTTATAGATATTTGGAAAATGTCCGAGTATCGTTTCTTTTGGAATCGCGGCCATGGAAAGCATGACATATGGTGTGCCGTCGATTGCCATTTGCTTATGAATCTCTTTTGTAACCACATCGCGTGGAAGTAATTCATTGACAAATCGTTTTCCATGCTTGTCTAGTAAAACGGCACCCTCTCCGCGGACCGATTCAGAAATCAGAAAGCGACGTCCTGGTTTCGAAGAATATAAAGTTGTCGGGTGAATTTGTACATAATCCACATTTTCCAGACGTATATTGTGTTTTAAAGAAATTGCAAGCGCATCGCCAGTTAAATGTGGAAAGTTCGTGGAATGCGTATACAATCCACCGACACCGCCACAAGCCCATACAGTCTCGCGAGCTTCAATCGAAAAAATGGAGCCATCCCGATCGTGGCAGATGATTCCGTAGCAGGTATTATGGTCTGCTACAATATCGACCATGGTTGTAAATTCGCGTAAAGAAATATTTTTTCGTTTTTTTACGGCAGCCAGAAGTTTGCTGGTAATTTCTTTTCCTGTGATGTCTTCGTGAAAAAGGATTCTCGGCGTAGAATGTGCGCCTTCTCGTGTATAGGTAAGGGCACCTTCCGCATCGCGTGCAAAATCCACACCATAAGAAATTAAATCCGAAATGATACTGCGGGAAGAGCGAATCATAATATCTACGGATTCTTTGCGATTTTCATAATGACCTGCTTTTAATGTATCTTCAAAAAAGCTGTCGTAGTCATCTTCGTTTTTTAATACACAGATGCCGCCCTGAGCGAGATAGGAGTCACTCCCGTCTATCTCGGCTTTTGAGAGAATCAGAATCTGCTGATCGGAAGGCAGGTTTAATGCACAGTACAGACCGGCAACGCCACTTCCTACAATTACAATATCTGTTTTCATGTTTGTCCTTTCCATGTCCGGGAATGATTCCAAACGGGCATTTTTTCGATCTGGGTCAACAGTGTTATTTAGCCAGCTGAAGCATACGTTCCAGTGGTTTGACAGCTTTTTCGGCAATATCTTTTTCGACAGAAACAGATGGAGTACCGTTTTTCAAAGCGTCTCTGACTTTTTCCACAGTAATTCGTTTCATGTTCGGACAAAATTGTCTGTGTCCGACAGAATAAAAATGTTTTTGTGGATTTTTTTCTAACAATTCATGTAAAACGCCCATCTCAGTGCAGATAATAAATTCATCTGCGTCACTTGCGGTTGCATAGTCGATGATACCGGATGTGCTGCCGATATAATCCGCCATGGCAAGAACTTCACCGGTACATTCCGGATGTGCCAGAACAAGTGCGTTTGGACGAGTCTCTTTTGCTTTTTTTACATTTTCAGCTGTAATACTTTTATGTACATGACAAAAACCGTCGTTAAAGATGAAATGCTTCTCTGGAAGCTGGGAAGCAATATAGCGTCCGAGATTTTCATCTGGAATAAAATAGATATTTCTATTTGGAAGCGCTTTTACAATCTTCAATGCATTCGATGAAGTAACACAAACATCTGAATACGTTTTTAACTCGGCAGTGGAATTAATATAACAGACAACGGCGAGATCATCGTACTGTTTGCGCAGTTCTGAAATATGATTCGGGTCTGCCATGTGCGCCATCGGACAGTCAGCGAGTGCGTCCGGCATTAAAACAGTTTTTTCCGGATTCATGATCTTCGCACTTTCTCCCATAAAAGAAACACCGCAAAAAACGATGGTCTGCTCTGGAATCGTCTTGGCAATCTTACTTAAATAGAAAGAATCTCCAATATAATCAGCAATGGACTGCACTTCGTCATTAACATAGTAGTGAGCCAGGATTGCGGCATTTTTTTCTTTTTTCAGCTGTTCGATTTCAGCTAGTAATGTATTCATTTTTTTCCTCCATATTAGGGATTCCGCCGGCAGGATGCGTGTGGCGGAAAACGTTTAATTTTACGTTGCATTATAGCACATATCCGTTTCACTGACAAGACGGTTATTCGGAAAGAAAGAAAAATAAAGAAAAAATAAAAGAAAAAAATGATTGACAAGTGTAAAATGAAATGGTATACTTGGGTAGTCGGCTGTTCGCAGCCGAATAAAATGGGATCTTAGCTCAGCTGGGAGAGCATCTGCCTTACAAGCAGAGGGTCATAGGTTCGAGCCCTATAGGTCCCATTAAAAAACATGGCGGAATAGCTCAGTTGGCTAGAGCATACGGTTCATACCCGTAGTGTCGAGAGTTCGAATCTCCCTTCCGCTACTTTTTAAAATCCGTAGTCATTGACTATGGATTTTTTTTATGGAATTATAGAGGCATGAGAGACAAATCATATAACTGTTACAAAAATTTTAATTTTTAAGAAAAAACAAGCTTGACAGGTTGAAAAAAAACTTGTTTTGGACTACAATCAAACTAAAAATATTTTGTTGCAGAGGAAGTTATTTATGAGACAGAGAAAAAGCAAAGTCAGACAGAGAGCAAAAGAAACAAGAATGAACCTCAGACCAGTAAAGATTGCTGTGATCATAGTACTGATCACACTCATAGTCATTTATTTGGGAATGACGTTTTACTTTCACGGACATTATTTTTTAAAAACCAAAATTAACGGCTACGAGGTGGGCGGAAAAACAGCAGAAGAAGCAAAAGTAATATTAGAGGAGGAAGCGAAGGATTATCTGTTAACCATTCAGGATCGTGAGGGGAAAACATATCAGATCAAAGGCAGTGATGTAGCGTATACATATCAGTCGAATGGGGAAGAAGCAAAATTGTTAAAAGAGCAAAATCCATTTGCATGGCCAGTCAAAGCATTTCAAAAAACGGAAAAAACGATGCCGTTAAATGTACGGTTTGATGAAAAGAAGTTGAAAAATATAGTAAGTGCATTACCATGTATGCAGGAAGAGAATATCAAACATCCAAAAGATGCATATATTGATGATACAGAAGGGTATAAATTGGTAAAAGAGGAACAGGGAAATGAGCTTTTGCCAGATGCAACACAAAAGTGCATTGAAGACGCTGTCTCCACCGGAAAAACGAAATTAAAACTAGATGATTCTTTGTATAAAAAACCAACTGTTTTATCCACAGATCCATCCTTGACAGCGACTATGGATGCGCTGGATCAATATATGAAATCAACAGTGGAATACAAGATCACAGGGGAAAAAGAAAAAGTGGATGCCAAGACGATTTGCACCTGGTTGGATGTCGCGGACGACGGGGTGGTAAATTTGAATGAAGATGCTGTGGCAGCTTACGTGCAGACTTTGGCAACAAAATACAATACCTGCGGAAAAGTGCGTGAATTTAAGACGGCTTACGGAGATGTTGTAAAAATTGGTGGCGGCGATTATGGCTGGATTGTTGACAAGGAAAAAGAAAAAGAACAATTGATTAAAGATATTTCTTCTGGAAAGTCTGTAAAGCGAGAGCCTGTTTATGAACAGACGGCAATCATGCGGGAAGGTACAAAAGATTATGGAGATACGTATGTAGAAATCGATTATACGAATCAGCATTTGTGGTATTTTAAAGACGGACAGATTGCAGCGGATACAGACATTGTATCCGGAAATACCAGCAAGGGAAATGGATCGCCGGACGGTTTATTTCGGATTCGTGAAAAACGGAGAAATACAATCTTGTATGGCGAAGATTATGCTTCGGAGGTAGATTATTTTTTGCCATTTGCGTATAATGTAGGAATTCATGATGCGTCGTGGCGTCATGGAGAGTTTGGAGGCAGCATTTACAAGTATAGTGGGTCACATGGATGTATTAATGTGGTAGAAAGTGCAGCAGAGAATCTGTATAATATCGTAGAGGAGGGAACACCGGTAATTGCATATTACAGGACTCCGATCAAATTGACCGCGTATAATTGTGAGATTTCGCGGGCATATTCTTACAGTGACGGATCGGATGATGATGGCGAATAAAGGAAGAATGAATGATAGTGGTTCAAAGTTTTAATGCAGTGAGCGCACAGAAAAATGCGGAGGAAGAAGAATGCGGGTAGGAATGGGATATGACGTGCACAGACTCGTGCCGGAACGAAAATTGATTCTTGGAGGAGTAGAAATTCCTCATACATTGGGTTTACTCGGGCATTCAGATGCGGATGTTCTTTTACATGCAATCATGGATGCACTGCTTGGTGCAGCGGCACTAGGAGATATTGGGAAACATTTTCCTGATACAGATTCTGCGTACAAGGGAATTTCTAGTATGAAGTTATTAAAAAATGTGCGGGAACTTATAGAGAAAGAAGGATATGTCATTGATAATATTGATGCGACTGTAATGGCACAGAAACCTAAATTGCGTCCGTTTATTCCGGAAATGGAGAAAAACATCGCGCAATGTCTGCGAATTGCAGAAGATCAGGTCAATATTAAGGCTACGACAGAAGAGGGACTTGGATTTACCGGGCGTGAAGAGGGAATCGCAGCACAGGCAATTTGTGCAATCAGTAGCTTTTATGAAGCAAGTGTGCCAATGGCAGATAGTCGTGTGCGTGTTTGTGAGTCTTGTAAGGGATGTGTGAAAAAACAGGATTGATCAGTGGTTTGGGAAGTGAAAAAAGTGAGCTATATCAAGCATATAAAAGAAGAATTTCGAGTGATTCAGGAACGTGATCCTGCAATCAAATCACCATTAGAAGTCCTTTTGTATCCAAGTTTTCGCGTGATGCTGAGTTATCGGAAAGCACATCGAATGTATGAAAAGGGGCATTACTTTCTGGCACGATGGATTTCACAGCGCGCGGCACGCAAAACCGGAATAGAGATACATCCCGGAGCTGTGATCGGAAAAGGTTTTTTTATTGATCATGGAAGCGGTGTGATCATTGGAGAAACAGCAATTGTGGGAGATAATGTGACACTATACCAGGGAGTAACACTTGGCGGAACGGGCAAAGAAACCGGAAAACGTCATCCAACGTTGAAAGATAATGTCATGGTCAGCGCAGGAGCAAAGATCATCGGTTCTTTTACTATCGGAGAAAATTCAAAGATCGGTGCCGGCAGCGTGGTGATCGAGGAAGTGCCTCCGAATTGTACAGTGGTTGGGGTTCCGGGAAGGATTGTGAAACAAAATAATGAAAAAGTGCCGCGCAGCGACATGGATCAGGTACATCTGCCAGATCCGGTGAAAGAAGACATTACCGTATTACAGCAGGAAAATAGTGTACTGGTAAATAAAGTGATTGATCTGGAAATGGAAATTAAGAAATTAAAAGAACAATGTAATACAGAATAAGAAAGGATACACGTATGAAAATTTATAATTCTTTGACAAAGCAGAAAGAAGAATTCCAACCGTTACAAGAAAAAAAAGTGACGATGTATGTCTGTGGACCGACTGTTTATAATTATATTCATATTGGAAATGCACGCCCGATGATTATTTTTGATACAATGCGCCGCTATTTGATGTATAAGGGATATGAGGTCAATTATGTGTCAAATTTTACGGATGTTGATGATAAGATCATAAAAAAAGCAAACGAAGAAGGCGTCAGTGCAGAAGAAATCTCGAAGCGTTACATCAAAGAATGTAAAAAAGACATGCAGGATTTAAATATTTTGGAGGCAACGCATCATCCACTTGCAACAGAAGAAATTGATGGGATGATTCAGATGATCCAGACACTGATCGACAAAGGATATGCTTACTGTGCAGAGGATGGTACGGTGTATTACAGTACACGAAAATTTAAAGAGTATGGAAAACTTTCTCATAAGAATATTGATGATCTGCAAAGTGGATTTCGTGATCTAAAAGTCACTGGTGCAGAACAGAAAAAAGATTCGCTTGATTTTGTGTTGTGGAAACCAAAAAAAGAGGGAGAACCATATTGGGTTTCTCCATGGTGTGATGGACGTCCGGGCTGGCATATCGAGTGTTCGGTCATGGCAAAAAAATATCTGGGTGATCAGATTGATATTCATGCCGGCGGAGAGGATTTGATTTTCCCGCATCATGAAAATGAGATCGCGCAGAGCGAGGCAGCGAACGGTGTGCCGTTTGCAAACTATTGGATGCACAATGCATTTTTGAATATCAATCATAAAAAGATGTCAAAATCAGCAGGAAATTTCTTTACGGTACGGGAAATCGGAGAAAAATATGATTTGCAGGTGTTACGTTTCTTTATGTTGAGTGCACATTATCGTAATCCACTTAATTTTAGTGAAGAATTGATGGAAGCGGCAAAAAATGGATTGGATCGAATTTTGACAGCAGCAGAAAATTTAAAATATTGCAGTGCACAGGCGAAACACTCTGAGATGACAGCAGAAGAAAAGGAACTTTTGAAACAGACGGGGGCGTTTGAACAAAAGTTTCAGGATGTCATGGAAGACGATCTGAATACAGCGGATGCCATCGCAGCAATTTTTGAACTGGTAAAATTCTGTAATACAAACTGTACAACTGAAAATTCGAAAGAATTTGCAGAGGCGTTGTATGAAAAAATAGAAGAATTGAGCGGGGTGCTCGGAATCAAGGTTGAAAAAGAAGAGGAATTGCTTGACGCAGATATTGATGCACTTATTGAGGAGCGACAGGCGGCTCGGAAAGAGAAAAACTTTAAACGGGCAGATGAGATTCGAGATGAGCTTCTGGCACGGAATATTGTTCTGGAAGATACAAGAGAGGGCGTCAAATGGAAAAGGGGATAGAGAAAAAAATCTGTGAAACATTTGGAATCGAAGAAAAACCGTTAAATCAATATTCGCCGCTAGTTCTGGCGTATATCGGAGATGCCATATACGAGCTGGTCATTCGCTCGTATATGGTGAGCCAGGGAAATACACAGGTTTCGAAACTGCATCGAAAAACTAGTCAGCTGGTAAAAGCACATGCACAGTCGGAGTTGATCGAAATTTTGATGCCGGCTTTGACAGAAGAAGAGAAACAGGTATATAAAAGAGGTCGGAATGCAAAATCGCCAACCATGGCAAAAAATGCGACGATGGCGGATTATCGGCGTGCAACGGGATTTGAGGCGTTGATGGGTTATTTATATATGAAAAATGATTTTGAGCGAATTTTAGAGTTAGTACATATGGCACTAAAGGATTATGAGATAGAAAGGGAACCGAAATGCGATACGAGGAACTAACGATCGAAGGAAGAAATGCTGTGTTAGAGGCATTACGTGCAGGGAAACCGATTGATAAACTATTTATTTTGGATGGATGTCAGGATGGACCGATCCGAACGATTTTGCGTGAAGCGAAAAAAAAGAATACGATTGTAAATTTTGTATCAAAAGATCGTCTGGACCAGATGTCAGAGACGAAAAAGCATCAGGGGGTCATTGCATATGCGGCGGCATACGAATACGCAGAGGTAGAAGATATGCTGGCACTTGCGAAAGAGCGCGGGGAGGATCCGTTTTTGATTTTATTAGATGATATTACTGATCCGCATAATCTGGGAGCAATTATTCGAACAGCAAATCTGGCAGGCGCACATGGTGTGATCATACCGAAACGGCATGCAGTTGGATTGACGGCAACGGTGGCAAAAACATCTGCCGGTGCTTTGAATTATACCCCGGTTGCAAAGGTGACAAATTTAAATGCCACGATTAAGGAATTGAAAGAAAAAGGTTTGTGGTTTGTGTGTGCAGATATGGGCGGAGAATCAATGTACCGGTTGGATCTGAAAGGACCGATTGGACTTGTGATCGGAAATGAAGGAGAAGGTGTCAGCAAATTGGTAAAAGAGAATTGTGATTTCGTGGCATCGATTCCGATGAAAGGAGAAATTGATTCGTTAAATGCGTCTGTGGCAGCAGGCGTTTTGGCATATGAGATTGTGCGACAGCGTTTGCAGTAAAGGAGAAGCATGGAAGCGTGGAAAGAACAGTCGGACGAGGAACTGATTGTCCGCCTTCGCAAAGAAGAAGGGACAAAGTCAGCCGAAATTATGGATTATCTGATGGAAAAATATAAATATCTGGTTCGAAAAAAAGCGAACGCAATGTTTTTGATCGGAGGAGATACGGATGATCTGATTCAAGAGGGAATGATCGGTCTTTTTAAAGCGGTACGCGATTTCAGACCAGACGAGAAGACGACCTTTTACTCGTTTGCGGAACTTTGTATATCGCGACAGATGTATACAGCAGTAGAAGCATCCAGACGGCAGAAGCATGTACCGTTGAACAGTTATATTTCCATCTGGGGGCAGGAAAGCGGAAAAGAGGATGGGATACTGTTAGATACGCTTGTGGATGGTGAGCAGGTTAATCCGGAAAGTCTGATCATCGCGAGGGAAAATTACCGACAGATGATTCAAAATATTGAAAAAAAGCTGAGTCCACTGGAAAAAAAGGTATTTCAGCTTCATCTGAATGGTATGACCTATCAACAAATTGCGGAGGAATTAAAGAAAACACCCAAAGCAATTGATAATGCATTACAGCGTATCAAAGGGAAAATACAATAAAAAAGCAGGCAGGTGCGAAAAGGAGCACCTGCCTGTTGTTGTTATGACAATTTAAATTTAGAAAGAAGATCACCGAGATTTGTTCCGGCATGTTCTTCTGAGAGGTATGGTTTGGCATCCGCAAATGCGTTTTCGGTGGAAGTATCTACCATTTCTTCCTCTAAAGCTCGGATGCTCAGACTGATTTTTCCGTTATTGGTGTTTAATAATTTTACTTTTACTTTTTGACCGATGGACAATACTTCTCCCGGCTTTTGAATTCGTTTTTCACTAATTTGAGAGATGTGGACCAGACCGCTCAGACCGTTTCCAAGGTCAATGAAAGCACCATATGGCATCAGGCTGTCAACGGTTCCTTCTAAAATGCTGCCAGGAATCAGCATGGAAATCTGATGATTGCGAGCATCTTCTTGTGCTTCTTTTTCAATCACACGGTTGGAGAGAACGAGTTTATTTGCGGACGGATCGAGCGTAATGATGCGGGCTCTCACTGTTTTTCCAAGCCATTCATTTAAATCCTGTACATAAGATAAACCGAGCTGCGAAGCAGGGATGAAGCCGCGAATCCCTTCCGGATAAACGATAATGCCTCCGGATACGATCCCTTGTACCTTTAATTCCAGAGTCCGCTGTTCAATAAAATCGCCCTGTAATTTTTCCCAGGCAAGTTGTTTGGTGGCATCTTTGCGGGAAAGAAGCAGATTTCCATCCCCGTCATCGGTAGAAATGACGGTAGCTTCTAACTCTTCACCGATTTTTACAGCGTCAAGAACAGAAAAGTCTGGGGCATCGCTGAATTCGTTCGCCGGAATAATACCAGGTGCAAAATATTTTAAATCCAGTGTCACACCATTTTCGTTTACATCAATGACGGTTCCACTGAGAAGATCGCCGACTTTGATCTTGCGAAAAGAGGCTTCTAATTCATCTTTAAAGTCTTCCATAGATTCTGCGTTGATTTGTTCGTTTGTGTTTGCTTCTGACATGATTTCCTCCCTTGTTGTTCTATAAATTTGATGTTTCCTATTTAAAAAACAGTTATTTTCAGCATCATTATAACATAAAATAGAACAGATGGCTATCCACTATGCTTCTGTTTGCATATAATCTTTACTCTTTATATGAGTGTAAGTGTTGTGGACGGAACTTTGTTGGCCACCCGAAACGGCATCGACCCCACCACTCTTTGAAAAAGAGTGACGCGAAAAATAGCTCAGTTGGGGATTCCTATGCGGACGTTTCCAAAATTTGGCTGGGTGCGCAAGGCGGGGGTGGCTGTTTCCAGAAAGGTTAGACAGAAATGAAGTCGAGTTTGGGCGGGCGGATTTGCGATGCTTTATTTTTGCAGTTTTCCGAATGTCGTACAAACTGCACGCATGTGTATGTGGGAGAATGACTCAGGAACGGACTCTTTCTCCCACATACACATGCGCACAGCTTGTACGCCTCTCGGCAAAACAG
>JBJENW010000066.1:0-1183 GCA_051880395.1 Lachnospiraceae bacterium
TGACCCGGCATTAGCGGCCTTGTGCGATCAGGGCAGCATTGAGGCATTTACAGGTAACTGGTTGGATCAGATGACCCAGTTCATTACACAATAAGGAGGTAACTTGAAATGGAACAGAAATTTTATATTTGTGAGCACTGCGGCAACATCATTGCCAAATAGTTCACACAGGACGAGGTCCAAAGTCTGTTTTTGTCGGTGGGATGGAAGTCGCCTTGTGGGCCTGGTGGGCTGATCGATGACAGCGAGCTGGTGGCCTATATACACGATGTTCTGGTCGATCCCGTATATCACGGCCGCGGGATCGCCGGCAGCATGATCAAGATGGTGAAAGAGAAGTATAAATGTAGTACAACTGAAAATGGTGCCAAGTGATAAGCCGGATGCATAAATCACAGAGCCTGCTCCCTACTGATGATAGGATGCAGGCTCTTTTTGTTTTATGTAGCTTATTCAATTTGAGTAGCATCTGTTGCCCGCTGCACTCCTCAATCAGAAAGCGCAATTGCCGGACTGAAGGACTTCACAAGCTGCATCTCCGGATTGAATATTTTCCTGGTATCTATTTTGAGCAGGCGAATCAAGGGAAACCGTGTTACCGTGTCGGCATCGATTGTAAAAGGGTTTGTGGACAGGCTGATCGGGAAATTCCGAAGTCCCACTACGGCAAGAGACTGTAAATTCAGCAGTCTGCGTTTCTGATGGAAAATGGACTTGACAGCCCATATCCGTCTGTTCCTGTATTATCTTGAAGAGCAGAAGCTGGTACAGGCAGGGCTTCATCTGGGGATTTTTCCAGGAGGTACGCACTATCTACCGTTTACGAAATATGAGTCGGAACTTTATTCCTGTGAAGTTTTATAAGCCTGTTTTTCCGCTTTAATTTTCTTTTCAAAATATTCACTGCGATAGTGGGTTACTTTGAAAAAACCGTTGATTTCTTCAGGAGTACAATATTTGGCCACTTCCATGAGATAATCACAGGTTACCTTGCGATCATAGGATTTATGCTGCTGATAAATATATTCTCCTTTTTCGGTTAGAAAAAGCTGACGTTCCCGTCGGTTTATTGGATTCTTCTGTTGTTTTATACAACCTTCTTTTTCGAGTCGGGATAGCATACTGGAGATGGTTCCCTTTGTTCGATAAGTAAGCTTACATATCTCTTTTGCAGTGATTCCGG
>JBJENW010000066.1:1283-3654 GCA_051880395.1 Lachnospiraceae bacterium
ATTTCCTGGTGCCTGGTATTTTTGTGATGTGTGCAATTATCTCAACCTGTATTGGAAGCTCGATGGGTACATTGGTAACGATGGTTCCTATTGCATGTTCATTAGCAGCAGGTGCAGGGTTGAATGAAGGGATGACCGGGGCGGCAGCTATTGCAGGATCATTTTTTGGAGATAATCTTTCTATGATTTCGGATACAACTATTTGCGCTACAAAAGGTGTTGGCGCAGAAATGAAAGATAAATTTCAGGTAAATATAACGCTTGCGTTACCAGCAGCAGTAATTACGGTTATCGTTTATATCATTATCAGTTTTCAAACAGCTGTTCAGCCGGTAAATTTAGGCAGTTATGAAATTATAACCGTTTTTCCTTATTTGTTTGTACTTTTACTTGCTATAAAGGGATTTGATGTGGTCATGGTATTGGCACTGGGAATTTTGCTCTGCGGGATGATAGGAATGGTCAGCCAAAGAGTTAGCCTTTTTGAGTGGGCAAGGGCGGTATCATCTGGGATGGAAGGAATGTTCTGGCTGGCGGTATTTGCAACATTGGTATCTGGGTTGATTGGACTGGTTGAATACTACGGAGGTATTTCCTGGTTGATTGGAGCAGTTTCCAGTAAAGTCAGGAGCAAGAAAGGATGCGAAACCATTATTGGGTTGCTGTCTCTGGTTGTTTCGGGTGTGATTGTCAATAATACTTTGGCAATTATTATTACATCACCGGTGGCAAAAGAAATGGGAAAAAAATATAAGATAGAACCTAAAGTAATGGCAAGCATTCTAGATATCGGAGCATGTCTGGCTGTTATGCTGGTTCCTCATGGAAGTGGTGTCATGATGGTTCAGGAAGCAACAGGATGCAGCTATCTGGAAATTATGAAGTATCAATATTACCCGCTTTTTTTAATGATTTTTACAATAGTTATGATTTGGTTGTCCAAAAAGAAACAGGAGGAAAAATAATAATATGGATCAGAAAAAAATAGTAAAAAACTATGGTGCGAAGGCATTATTGCCATTGCTGGTATTTTTGGCTTTGTATGTGGGATGCGGTATTGTATTTACTATATTGGGAAAGGAAGAACCATTTTGGCAGATGCCAAGATATGTTGCGATATTGATTGCCATCCTTGTTGCGATTGTGTGTTTCGATCGAGAAAAATCAATTACGGAAAAGGTTGATATATATTGTGAAAATGCTGGAAAGCCAGGAGTAATGCAGCTGGGACTTATGGTTCTTATGGCAGGAGGCTTTGCCAGTGTGTGTTCTGAAATGGGAGCAGAAGAATCATTGGTTAATTTGGGAGTTTCGCTGATTCCAAGTTATTTTCTTGTACCGGGTATCTTTGCTATCTGTGCAATTATTTCAACTTGTATTGGTACATCTATGGGAACCTTGGCAACGATGATTCCAGTTGCAGCTGCTCTGACCCAGGGAGCGGGATTAAATCCGGCAATGGCAGGGGCAGCCGTTATTACGGGTTCTTATTTTGGAGATAATCTTTCAATGATTGCCGGCACAACGATTTGTGCAGTCCGTGGTGTGGGCGGTGATATGAAAGAAAAATTCAAAATAAACTTTTCTTTGGCTTTTCCGTCGGCTATTTTAACTATGGTTGGTTATGCAGTCTTAAGTATGGGAAGTGGGACAACTGCTATTGAAACGGGAAGTTACAATCTGTTGACGATTGTTCCATACATATCGACTCTCGTTTTTGCCCTGATGGGAATAGATGTAATTCTTGTTCTTGCCATAGGAATTGCTCTTGCTGGTATCATAGGAATTGTTGTTGGAAATATTACCTTTTTTGGATGGGCAAAAGCAGTATCTTCCGGAATGGAAAGTATGTTTTGGCTGGCAGTGTTTGCTATGATGATTTCAGGACTGATTGGATTGATCCGATACTACGGAGGAATTGACTGGATGGTCAACAATGTGACGAAGAAGATTACAGGAAGAAAAAGTTGTGAGTACATATTATGTCTTTTGTCACTTGTGCTATGTGCAACCATTGTAAATAATGTTATGACAATTATGATTCTTGCACCAATTGCAAAAGAAGTAGGGGAACGTTATAACATTAATCCCAGTAAACTCGCTTATCTTCTGGATATAGGTGCATGTGTTGCCGTTATGATTGTACCCCATGGAACAGGTGCTATGATGGCGCAAGAGGCAGTAGGCTGTACTTATATCGAGGTGCTAAAGTATCAGTTTTATCCTTTGTTGATTATGATTTTTAGTGCTGTTAGTATTCAATTTGGAAATATCTTATCAAAGTTAAAAAAGAATAATAAAAGTGGAGGAGACAAATAATTATGAAAATTACAAAAATTGATCTGTTATTTTCCAATCCGGTAGAAGATGG
>JBJENW010000067.1:0-20918 GCA_051880395.1 Lachnospiraceae bacterium
CCTACAAAAACATCTCCGAGAACAGCAATCCATGTAGCTCCCGGAACTACGAGTGCAAGAATCACACCAATAACGATTCCTACAAAGATTCGAAGGATCAGACTAATGCTGTCCCATTTCTTAAATAACTCTTTCATATCTAACCTTTCCTTTTGTATTTTTCTTGTGGCAAATACATCTCCTTAGCCACACTTAAAGTATCATACCACCTTTTTCTCTTTAGTGCAAATACATTTGTGTTTTTCTGGCATACATTTTGCAATTTTTTCAATTACTATTCATTCCATACTGCAAAAAGCTAATCATCTCCCCAGACCTTCATTGCCGGAGCAAGATATGGATACATCTCTTCATATGACTCCCGCTCATCTTCTGACTGTAACGGACGCTGAATCAATCCTGTGCAGTCCGTCGTTGACGCGCAATTCATCATAAAATCTTCCTCCGCCAGATTCATCGGATAGTCTGCCGCCTGCTGTTTCTGTTCTCTCTCGTTCATCCTGTCTCAGCCTCGTTTCTATGAATGTCATGCCATAGCCATACGGCATGCATCCATAGTATGCCCATTCCCATTCATTCTATCCCTCTTCAAATTATTCATGCCATTCTCACCATACAGATACCAATCCGTTACAGAATGTGTTTCCGCTTTGTCGGACACACACGCAAAAAAAGAAGCATCCATAAAGATACTTCTTAGAATATAAAATGCCGGCGACCGGAATCGAACCGGTACGGGAGTATAAGTCCCGCAGGATTTTAAGTCCTGTGCGTCTGCCAGTTCCGCCACGCCGGCATAATATAAATGGATGGAGAAGGATTCGAACCTTCGAAGGCGGTGCCAACAGATTTACAGTCTGCCCCCTTTGGCCACTCGGGAATCCATCCACGCTTTTTCATCAGTTTTTCGCTCTGACAGTTTTAAATTATAGCACATGCAAAGATTGATTGCAATAAAAATGTTTATTTTACTTTTCTTTTATGATATTCTCAAAGCAAATAAAATGTTGGAAAGCAGGTATGATTTATGCGAAAGAGAATATTTGAAATTATAGAAATATCTAAAAATGATGACGTTGTCAGCAAGGTATACGATATCGTTATGCTGATTACTATATTATTGAGTATCGTGCCCCTCGCATTCCGAAGCAATCACTTACTTTTCTATTATATAGATAAAATTTCCGTTATCTTATTTATTATTGATTATGTTCTGAGACTGCTTACGGCTGATTATAAATTAGGACGGAGCAATTTTTCTGCATTTATCCTATATCCTTTTACCCCGATGGCGCTTGTCGATTTACTTGCCATCCTTCCGTCTCGGACACCGCTTAACGGTATATTCAGGCTGTTAAAGATTTTCCGATTTTTCAGAGCGCTCCGGGTATTCCGCATTTTTAAATTTCTCAGATATTCAAAGAGCTTCCAGATTATTAAAGGCGTGTTTACACATCAGCGTGAATCGCTGTCTGCCGTATGCGGGCTGGCTGTCGGCTATGTTCTTATGGCTGCATTGGTCATTTATAATGTAGAGCCGGCCTCTTTTGATACTTTTTTCGATGCCGTTTACTGGGCTACGGTTTCACTGACAACAATGGGCTACGGTGATATATATCCAATCAGTACGGTCGGACGAGTCGTTACAATGATTTCTTCGTTCGTCGGCATTGCAATTGTTGCGCTGCCTGCCAGTATTATTACCGCGGGATATATGGAGGAAATTACGGATGCTCAAATCAAAGCAAAGCAGGATTTGAATGTAGAATCAAACGAGCTTTCTGATTTTCTTGACAATCATCCGGATTATCAAGAGCTTTTTGAGGCTGCTAAAAACGTAACGCCGGAACATCTTACCTATATCACCAAACTGATTCAACATATGAATGAACATCTGGAATAAGAGTTCCGCTTTAGGAAAGAAATTTCCTATGAAATTAAAAAAAGGCAGCCATTTCGATCTGCTGCCTTTTTAGGAGAAGGTATTTTTACTATGGGGTGTAGCAAAAACTATATAATGTATTGGGGGGTTTTTACGGTTATTATTATAGCATCGAGGTTCAAATAAGTGTGCACAAACTTCACAAATTTTGTTTTCTTTTTTTGTGCAAATTAAACAATGCCACCAGAGATTTTTCCCTGACGGCATTGTTCTATTCTACTTTTCCTCACTGACCGCATATTCTGCCGGCTCAATGACTGCCCCTTTGGACAATTCCACCTGATCAGACGGTTTTTCCAGCATAACTGTCGATCCCGTATCCGAAAACAGTCCCTCAAATTCTTCACGACTGATTTTTTCTTTCTCAAGCAGAAGATTTGCCGAAGCATGCAGCACATCCATATGCTCCACAATGATCTCTTTGGCTTTCGTATAGCACGCATCAATGATATTTTTCACTTCCTGATCGATCTCACTTTGAATCTTCTCACTGAATCCTCGTGTATGAGCCAGATCTCGTCCGATAAACACCTCATCGTCATCTGCGTCATAATTGATCAAACCGATACGATCAGACATTCCATATTTGGTCACCATCGATTTTGCTGTCGATGTTGCCTGCTTGATATCCTGAGAAGCTCCTGTTGTAACATCTTGAAAGATCAATTCTTCTGCTACACGGCCTCCTAAAGAAACAATGATGTTTTCCAACATCTGATTTTTCGTATGAAACATCTCATCGCGCTCCGGCAGAGGCATCGTATATCCCGCAGCACCGGAACCGGTCGGTATGATCGATACCGAATAGACCGGTCCAACATCCGGAAGTACATGGAATAAAATCGCATGACCAGACTCATGGTATGCGGTAATCCGTTTTTCTTTGTCTGTAATGATCCGGCTTTTTTTCTCCGCACCGATTCCGACTTTGACAAATGATTTTTTGATATCATCCTGCACGATATAGTTTCGGTTCTGCTTCGCCGCAATGATCGCCGACTCATTTAACAGATTTTCCAGATCTGCTCCGGTAAATCCGGCCGTTGTCTGTGCGATCTGATGCAGATCCACATTATCACCAAGTGGTTTATTTTTTGCATGAACACGAAGAATTTCTTCTCTGCCGCCGATATCCGGACGTCCGACATGTACTTTTCTGTCAAAACGGCCCGGCCGCATGATTGCCGGATCAAGAATATCTACACGGTTTGTCGCCGCCATGACGATAATCCCCTCATTGACACCAAATCCGTCCATCTCCACAAGAAGCTGATTCAATGTCTGTTCGCGCTCATCATGGCCACCACCCATACCGGTTCCACGACGTCTTGCCACAGCATCGATCTCGTCGATAAAAATAATACATGGCGCATTTTTCTTTGCCTCTTCGAACAGATCTCTCACACGGGAAGCACCGACACCAACAAACATTTCCACAAAATCAGAACCGGAAATGCTGAAAAATGGTACGCCTGCTTCTCCTGCAATGGCCTTTGCCAGCAAAGTTTTACCAGTTCCCGGCGGTCCTACGAGCAAAACACCTTTCGGAATCCGCGCACCGAGTTTGGTATATTTTCGCGGAGAACGAAGAAAATCTACGATTTCTTCGAGTTCTTCTTTCTCCTCCTGCAGACCTGCCACATTCTGGAACGTCACCTTTTTACCATCATCGATGCTCATCTTTGCCCGGCTTTTTCCAAAGCTCATCATTTTGTTTCCTCCACCGCTGTTGGCATTTGTCTGATTGCTCATAATGATAAACAAAATAAACATACATGCCATAACAATTAACAGCGGAAGCAGTGACGTCAGCCAGTCCGCTGCCGGTACATCCGCCATTTTAAAATTTTTGAAGGACTGCTTTTGCATCGTCTTTACCGCATCGTTGACATCACTGACATTTAATTCTTTTTTGGAACCATCGTTTAATACGATCTCCAATACGCCTGTCGGGACTTCTCTGTTCTGATCGATCTCCACCGACACGACTGCATCGTCCTCCAGCGCTTTTTCAAATTCTGCATACGTGTATGCATCACTTAAATTTTGTTTCTGATCCAGCATCCCCCACACCAGAATCACAATCAATACAAGAGCTATATAGTAGCCCCACCCTCGAAATCGTTTGTTCAAATTTTTTGTCCCTCCTTTTGTCTTCTACGCGTCCTCCTCTGTTAATTCCACCACTCCGATATATGGCAGATTGCGGTAACGCTGCTGGTAATCCAGACCATATCCCACTACGAACTCGTCTGGTATCTGAAAACCGGTATAATCAACCTTCACCGGTTTTACACGCCTTTCAGGCTTATCCAATAATGTACAGAGCCGTATACTCTTTGGATGACGGCTTTGCAGATTTTGCAGCAGATAGGACAACGTGCGGCCGGAATCAATGATATCCTCCACCACTAATACATTTTGTCCCTCGATACTCTCATCTAAATCTTTGATGATCTTTACCACGCCACTGGATTTTGTGTCATTTCCATAACTGCTCACGGACATAAAATCCACGGAAACCGGTACAGTTAGGCGCTTTGCTAATTCACAGGTAAAAAAGACGCCTCCTTTTAATACACAGATCAAATGAATGGCCTGCCCCTCGTAATCCTGACTGATTTTTTCTCCCAATACACGAATTCTTTTTTCTACTTCTTCTTCTGAAACCAAAACACGAATTTTTTCACTCATAGTTTCCCTCTTTTCTGCGATGCCGCGTCATTCCGGTTTTTTTTCTATCTCACAACAAATCTCTAAAATCTGTTTCGTCTCTTTTGTTACCCAGTATGCTGCGCTTGTCCGATAGCCGATCACCCAGAGGATTTCTGACCCCTGCGCCACTACGAACACGTTTTCGCGCTTTTCCACCGGAATTTTCGCATTTATGAAGTATTTTTTCAGACTCTGCTTTCTCCCTTCGGAATCGATCACCAAATAATCTCCTGCTCGTCTGGTACGTATCTGCACATTACTATTCATTTTATCATAATCAAACCATTTCGTATACCAATTTCTTGGAATTTGATGAATTTTCTCTGAATTTTTTCGCACAGATGTTTTTATTTTCCCGATTTTATTGGGAAGCCAGATTTCCCCCGGTATTGGAAGCTCTATTTGTTGTATCGGCATTTTTTCCGTTTTTTCCACCTGTTTTTCACTTTGTTTTTCAATTCGTACATGTGTATACGTCCGTTTTGCCAAAAGATGATACGGTAAAGAAATCTGTTTCCCGGCTTTTTTTAAAAAAAGACCCAAAACGGCCTCTATATGCGCCGATGTCAGATCTTTTTCTGTCCCTGCCAGATATGCTAAAACATTATAGAGTATCTGCTTTTGCAACACTTCTGATACCTGTAAAAAATGCTCCGCTGAAATTTCTGCAATATCCGACGTATACTCCACCATCTCCGACTCCAGCATGACTGCCTGTTTGCAAAGATACTCTGACGCTTCTTTCACACATTGTGCTAAATCACAGATATGCTCCACTGCTTTCGGATTCACTTGTTCTAACTGCGGCAGCACCTGATTTCGGATCTTGTTTCTATGATACGCATTTTCCTGATTTGTCTGATCGTTCCGATACGCCTGTCCTCTTTTTTCCAGATAATCTTCGATTTCCTTTCGGTCCACGCATAGCAAAGGCCTGATACAGTTGCCCTCCACCGGGTGCATTCCTTCCATGCCACGCAGATTGCTTCCACGCACAAGATGAAACAGCACCGTCTCTGCCTGGTCATTTTTGTGATGTGCGACCGCTATTTTTCCCTGTGTATGCAACGCACAGCGTTTTTGTAACAGGTCATAGCGCACCTTTCTGCCCATTTCCTCCACAGAACATTTCTGCTGCTTTGCCAGTTTTGGAACATCCACAGAAAAAATCTGTACCGGTACCTGAAGTTTTTCACATAATGTTTCCACAAAATCTGCATCCTCTAGTGATTCTTTTCCACGAATGCCATGCTCTACGTGTACAACTTCCATAGTAAATGCAATTTCTGCCTGTAATTTCTGCAGGACCAAAAGCAGGCAGACCGAATCAGCCCCCCCGGATACGCCGACCACAATATGATCCCCCGGCAAAAGCATCTGTTGTTCTTTTACAAACTTTCGTATTTTCTCTAACATGTCATTCCTTTCTTATTTTTCCCAAATTCCCACACAAAGTACCGTCATATCATCTTTTGGATGTCCGCCGGTCTGTAGGAGCACACGCTGCAAAATCTGACGTGCGATCTGTTTTGGATTCGTTGATTCCAGCGTAGAGAGCAGTTCACACATCGTCTCCTCCGGCTGATCACTCTCTAAACATTCCAACACCCCATCCGTCACCATAACCAGTTTATCCCCGTTTCTCAATTTACATTCCTTCGGTTTGATCTGCAAGTGGCAGGTCACGCCTGTCGGAAGTGTGTCGGATTCCACAAAAGAATACTGCTTTTTGTGTCCGATAAACGTCGCTGCTGCACCGATCTTATACAGGTTCAGACTCCCGTCATACAAGTTAACCTCCGCTAGATCCACAGTCGAAAACTGATCATTTTCGCCATGCAGGACCATCGTACTGTTCATCATACGAAGTGCTGTTTCAATGGAAAATCCGGCTTCTAAAAACCGCTCTGTCAGCTCAATGACCAGTTCGCTTTCCCTGCAGGCACGCGCTCCGCTTCCCATGCCATCCGACAGACCATAGACCACTTTGCCGTCTTCTAACTGCAGAACAGAAAAGGTATCCCCGCTGACTGCTGCCCCCTCTTTTGTCACCCGCGCAACACCGTGCAGTTCCTGAAAGCAGGCAGCTTCCTCAAAAATAAGCTCACTTTTTTCTTTTCCAAGAAGCGTTTTTGTATCCCGCTGTGCTACCATCTCCCGCTTCAATGCTTTTCCCGCCAGCTGTGCAAGCTCCTTTACCGAGCGAAAATTCCCCGCTTTTGTCCGCGCATACATTTTCAGCTGCCAGCGCCCATTTTCTTTTTCCACCAGAGACAGGTCCTGTGCCAGGACTCCTTCCTGTTTGAAAGCCGTATATACATTCCACAAGCGATTTTTCTGTTCTTTACTAATATCTTTCTCCTGCTCCATACAGTCTTGCATGATATCCACCATTGCATTCAACTGCTGCGCGATCGCCTCTCGATTTTCCAGAAGACGATTATACCATGCAAGATTCAGGCTTGCACGCTCAAACACCTGCATCATTTCCTCTAAAACAACCGGTGTACGGATACAAAATTCCTGTAACTGCTGTTCCAATCCCTGTCTGGCTTTCGGGGCCTTTTTCATGGATGCAAACAACGCCTGAAACAAGGCTGTCATCCCCGACTCCTTCTGGCTCTCCCAGCAGAGTGCGCACTGGCTGCAGCCATAGCAGATTTTTCCCGTCACTTCCTCCTGCATCTGTTGAAAGTCTTCTGCGGTAAAATTCTGTTTCGGTTCTTCCATGCGTGAAAAAACTCCAGACAATTTCTGAAAAGACTGTGCATACTCCCCCAATTTTCGCTGCTTACTCTCATTTGCAGCCGGTAGCTCAAATTTGATCGCATCCTGCTTTTGTCTGAATACTGCAAGCGGCATCTGCAGACCGCAAAAACCAGCCGTTCCTACAAATACACTCTCAAGAAGGATCACCAGGTATGCCTGTCCCTTCTGCGGCTGTATTTGCATTGCCTGCCCACTCCAGCCGATCAAAGCTGTCGATACGGCTGCGAATAGCGAGATCATAAAACGATTGCATTTTTTTAACACTTTTTCCAACAATACTGTGCCACATAAAATACACACTAAAATCATACCGTATTTTACCATTTCTGTCACCGGCAATAATAAAAATAATTCTAAAAGCATCATCTGAAGCACAAATTTACGACTTTTCTCATTTTCGTACATAACAGTTGCATAAACTGGTATCAGCGGATGACAGCCTCCGAATGACAGGGTGCAGACTGGAATGCTGATCAAATACAACAAACAAAAAATCCCGATCCGTTTGATCGACTCTTTCAACACGATCTCCTCCTCATTTCTATTCTCAGTTTATGAGAATCTATTTTTTTCTCATTATACGAAAGTTCGGTTGAAATCTTTGTCAAATGACCGTAGGGATTTCAAAAAATTTTAAAAAGAAAAAGCGACAGTTGATTGTCTGCCGCTTTTTCTACTCTATTTTTTTTCACGGAAAATAATTTCATTCGGATAGACAAGCCCAAGCCTGCTCTTTGCAATTTCCTCAACATACTGCTGTGTCTGTGTATAGGATGCATACTCTTTCAGATCCTCTTGACGCTGCGTCTCTTCTTCAAGCTGCTGAGTCAGCGCCTCTTGACGCGCGGTATACTCTGCTTTCTTTTCCTGCAGGTTTACGATCTGTATTGTCATCACACCTACTACTAACACGACGATTGCAAAGATCACCATGCGATCTTTTCTTCTATTTCTGATTTGTTTTCTTTGTTTCATCATATGCTTCCCTGCCTTACTATTTACCTATTCCTATTTTAACGACTTTGCACACTTTTTTCAATTGCTTTTTCCATATGATCGCATGTTTTTTTCGCATTTTTTGTAGAAATTTCTGTACTTGACCCAGCTTTTTTACAAAAAAACGAATTGGCCGTGCAAGGATAAAAAAAATTTTTTTTACAAGCCACACAATTCCGCCCACAAATTTCGGACTAATGAAGCGATTATACAAGAGCATTCCTGCGCACACTCCTAAAAGAAAAAACAACCGAACCATCCCGTCATTCTTTTCATTTAACAAATAAAAAATGACACTGAACGCAAACAGCCAGTAAAAAAGGTCCTCCGCTGCAAGTGCTGCCACACTATGTATCAATAATTCGCGAACGATACGAAGCAGATCATACGCAAACACCAATGCTGCACCACAGACAAGAGATAGCAGAAAAAAATCTGCTTCCCGATAAATGGTTTTACTGATCTCGATCATTGAAACAGCCTACCGAAAAAGGATCCTTTTTTGCTCTGTGGTGTGACATCCGAATACACCAGACTGTCAATTCTGCCCTCAATATCCACCTCGCCTTTTTCTAACGTAAGGCGATTGACGTGGAGATCTTTTCCTTTTACCAAAAGCATCCCGTCCGATGTCTCCAACAAAATTTCCGCCACATCAAAGGATAATACATCTAAGATTCCGGTGAACAGACCGTTTGTACGATTCGTCATCTGCACTCTGTGCGTTCCTGGATTTCTGTTTTCCTCCATAAGAAAACCTCCTGCTTTATTTATCGTAAAAATAGGCTCTTTTGTTTAGATTCCATATGCCTTTCTAAATATATATGCAGGGAATTTTTGATTTATACATATCGAAACAGATCTTTTGCCTCGTCTTTTTTTGTCGTATCCTGTAAATCCAATACTTCCACTTTCACCGTTTTTGTTCCGAATCCGATTTCTATGATATCGCCCACTTTCACTTGGGACGAAGCTTTTGCTACTTTTCCGTTTACCAGCACGCGTCCAGCGTCACATGCCTCATTTGCAACGGTACGACGTTTGATCAAACGGGAAACTTTTAAAAATTTATCTAAGCGCATTTTGCGTCTCCTTTCCTAAAAATATGTACGCTCGAAATCTCACAAAATCAAGCACAAAGAGACTTTGAAAGTACATAAATGAAGAAAAACTGCCATACAACTACCGAGAACCGGAATTGTATGGCAGCTTCTGCTATTTTTCTACCAGAATTTATGCGTTCAGGCTGTCTTTTAAAGCCTTACCTGGTTTGAATTTCGGTGCTTTTGATGCCGGAATGGTCATTTCTTTTCCTGTCTGAGGATTTCTTCCTGTTCTGGCTGCACGCTCAGATACTTCAAATGTACCAAATCCTACTAACTGAATTTTTTCCCCCTTCTTTAATTCCTCTTCGACAACCTCTGTAAAAGCAACTAATGCTTTTTCAGCGTCTTTCTTTGATAATTCTGTTTTGTCAGCGATTGCTGCAACTAATTCTGCTTTGTTCATGCCCAAATTTCCTCCTCTGAAAATTTTCGTTATTCGTTACATTTTAGGCTAAAAATCTCACTTACCTACAAACATATTTATACTTGTTTTCCATTTGTTTGTCAAGGAAAATCCCCCATTTCTTGGGATTTTCAGCGTTTTTATGCAATATGACGAAATTATTTTTCTGAATTTTCTGATTTTTTTGTTGTATAGCAATTTCTTTTCAGTTTGTGTCGCTGTTTTTAGTTTGTCAACTCATCTAACAATGTGGAGACCGCCTGCTGTGTCAGACTATCCTGTGTATCCGTTTTTCCTTCTGCATTATTGGTAGAATTCAACGTATCCTCGGCTGTTTTTCCGGTATCCGCAAAAGGATCTGTCACACCGGACTGACTGCTTTGTGTATTTTCTCCCACATCACCTCCTGTTTTCGTTCCGGCCAGACCACCGGCCAATTCTCCCGGAGTAACCACCTGCTGCGGTTGGGAAGTTTGCATATTGTTTGTATTATTTGTATCGGATGCAGCCGTCTTTCCATCCGCCTCTGTACTGCTGTCTTTTCCCTCATTGCTCGTCATCGTCAGTGTAATTTCCGCTGCCGGAGAATTGACGATCAGATATTCTGAGATCGTATCATACCCGTCTGCACTCAAACTGATCGCATATGTGCCGTATTTTAACTGCACTGGCTGCGAATAATCAATCTGATCTCCATTGATCCGCAGCACTGCTCCCTGCACATCACACCGAAATGTAATCGTACACTGTTTCGGTCCGCTTCCTTTGTATTCATCTAAATCGATCTCCAATGTTTTGTTACGCTCTACTGTAACGGTCTTTGTATCCCCATATCCATCGTTTGCCACCGATAACTCAAACGTTCCTTCCGGTGCCGTAAATGTCATATTTTTTTTAATTTTGCACACGACGTCTCCGAGTTTGATCCAGCCCCCCTCAAACAACTTCGTATTTTTCAATTTGACCGTTCCATGTCCGGTCGTAATGCAGATCGACAAAATCTTTTTATCCACCCCCGTCACTGTCAAGGTATCCTGTTCGGTAATATCCGAAATGTTTACTTCCGCATCATTCGAATAGACCCAGTAATGAGAGCCATAAAAATAATTTTCCCCGTTGATCGTAACGATTCGACTTTCGGTATCTATTTTTACATCTTTTACATCAGAATATTCCCACACTGCATCCGTAAAATGTACTTCTTCCAAATTTCCTGTGCCCGAGTTTTCTTTCAGCGTTACGACTTTTCCACAATAGGCATCCGCCACCGTCACACTCTGCCCGAACTTATCATAAAAGTAAGTCGCCCCTGTATAACTGCAAGTCCGCCATTTTCCGTCAGATGCACGTTTCGCTTCCAAAACACGGTTTTTCGTATCTACTTTTGTCAACACATACAAATCCGACAGCGTATCTTTTGCTTCCTCACGTTCCGATATCTCGTCCTGCGGACTTTTCTCCTTTGCTTCCATCATCTCTGTCTCCTGCATCGCTGCAGGCTCCTTCTCTGCTCTTGCACCTCCACAGCCACACAGCAATGCGATCGCGGTCAGCCCAAGCAGCAGTCCCCTCTTTTTTCTCTCCCTCATAAAATCTTTTCCCTCCATTTCAAGCATGTCCTTCCTTCACGCCGTTTCTTCTCTTAGTATACCTATCCCCCCAAAAAAGTGCAAGCCACACTTTTTGTATGATCGAAATGATCTCAACTGCGGGGGGTTTCCTATACGGACGTGTTACAATACGACAGGCATTTCTGCGAAAAACACGGCTCCTGCACAGGTGAGCTATGTTCTAAGAGTGCCTAGCACTCTCAGGATCGCCTTCGAGCGCAAGGCACTCTAAGAACAGGATCTCACCTGTGCCCGCCGAAACGTTTTTTGCAGAAATGCCTGTCGTATTGTAACACTGTGTATCGGAAACGAGCAGTTGAGATCACATTGATCACACAAAAAGTGTTTCTATATATTATACATGGAACCGTTTTCTATATTTTAACAAACGAAAAATAGTTCCATCTTCCATACCGCCGGATACCGGAAACGTCCGTATAGGAACCCCCTCAAGATTGAAATATTTTTCTACAGCATTCTTTTCGGATTTCTTCTTGTTTTTGGATTTTTTGCAGTTTTTCGAGATAGCGTCCATTCACCCAGGATTTTCGACTGTTGAGATAGCGATTCAATACTTTCCAGTATTTTTGTGGATACCCCAGAATAATCTGCAGCTGCTGCATCTGAAGCGGCGTAAGCGGTGTCACACTACTGTATGCTGCCAAAAGCTCCTTGCCCATATCCACTCCCCAATTCTGTTTTTCCAAAATTTTTCTCAGAAAAAAAGCAAGATCTGTCATCTGCTCCCCATATTTTAAAGAAGTAAAACCTGTAACACGAATGCCTTTCGGCGTAAAAAGAATGGTGTGATGACTAAAACTGCCGTGACACAACTCCTGCTTTTGCACTTCCTTTTCCTCTAACTGTTGTGCCTGCCTCTGCATCTTATCCGCCTGCTCATAAAATTGCGAATATAATTGTAAAAACAGTTGTTCAAATTCCTGCTTTTCTTTTCGTTTTAATATATAGTTTCTCCCTCGTTTCAGCTCCTGGTTCTGTTTTTTCAATTGAGTCGCTAACGAATCCGTCTTCTGAATAAACGCAGGTATCTCTCCCGGATAAAGGCGAAGAATTCGATGAATTTTTGCAAGTGTCTGCACACTGCGACAGACCTCATCGCGGTTTTTCGGATCACATTCTTTTCCTGCGATACAAGTCATTAATATGTACCGTTGTCCACTCCGATCCGTTGTGATACAGTTTCCCTCTTTATTTTTTAAAAGCTCATCCACCAAAATCCCTCCGGCACGCAGCTGCCGAAGTACATCCCGCAAAAACTCCGCTCTCTGCTCCTGCCCCTCATATTTTTGCAGAGTGTAAATTTCTTTCGTACCAAAACAATACATATTCCCCCTCCCTTTTTTCATCTCAACAATCTCCACCGGATATTGTTCGAGTATCTGCATTTCCCATTTATACATAAAAAACCCCTCCCTTTCTGGTCTCCATTCGTGTTTCTTTCTATCCTATGAGCCCAAAAGAGAGGGTATGCTATTTTTTTATAACTTGCTTAAAAGTATTTCTTTCGTGTTCCATTCCGGGTGTTCTAACACCATCTGCAATAACCGTTCTAATGTTTCGCCAAGTTCTTTTCCCGGTTTCATGCCCGCCGCGATCAGGTCCGATCCTTTCACGGCAAGTTCCTTCAGAGAAAGGCAGTCTTCACGCTCTATGCACGCCTCATATGCACGCCGGTAATTTTCCACATATGCCAGTTTTTCTTCACGCTGATACGTACTCTGCGCCAGAATGTCCGCTTTCTTTACCGCAAAAAGAGCCGGATACTGCTCACGTCCCACCTTATAGATTGCCTTCCGCACCGATGCTTGTGACAGTTTCGGATTGTGATCATGCCACTGCACCAATGCGCAGACATGATCGATCGTGGCATTGTCAAATTTCAACCGCTTTAAAATCTCCTTTGCCATTTTGCTTCCTTCCAGCGGATGCCCATAATAATGGTCGATTCCTTTTTCGGGGTCTTTCTTTTTGCACTTCGGTTTTGCGACATCGTGCAATAACATGGTAAGACGAAGCACCTTGTCCGGTGCAATATTCTCTAGTGCGTGGATCGTATGCTCGCCTACACTATGACAGTGATGTGGATTATTCTGCTCACACTGCATCATGACATCAAATTCGGGCAGAAATACCTTGGTAAGCCCGGTCTCATACACTATGCGCATACGCTCGGGATGATCTGACACAAGAAGTTTTACCAGCTCCACCTGAATCCGCTCCGCACTGACTTTTGCAAGCGTCTCTGCCAGTTCACAAATCGCCTGCAATGTCTGCTTTTCAATTTCAAAATCCAGCTGTGCCGAAAAACGCACCGCGCGCATCATGCGCAGTGCATCCTCCGTAAAACGCTGCTTTGCATCTCCGACACATCGGATACAGTTTCGTTTTAAATCCTCTGCACCGTCAAACGCATCGATCAGACCATCTGTGTCATTGTACGCCATTGCATTGATCGTAAAATCACGGCGTTTTAAATCTTCCAATAAATCAGACGTAAACATCACCTCTTTCGGATGACGTCCGTCCTCATATTCCCCATCAATTCGATAGGTCGTCACTTCAAATCCATCTTTTCCGAGCATGACTGTGACCGTACCATGCTGGATTCCTGTATCAATCGTACGGTGAAACAACGCTTTGACCTGCTGTGGACTTGCGGATGTCGTAATATCCCAGTCTCCCGGAGTCCGTCCCAACAGCGTATCTCGAATGCAGCCGCCTACCGCATATGCCTCAAACCCGTTGGACTGTAATGTCTGTATGATCTGCTGCACTTTTTCTGGTAATTGTATCCGCATTTTTCACCTCCATATATTTTAGTATGCTTTTCCCCAATACACTAATTTGTGTGCCGGTTTTCCGCAGCAGACACAGACATCGGAGATCTGCTCCTGATCATCAAACGGCATACAACGGCTTGTCGCACCTGTCTCCTCTTTGATCTTATCCTCACATTCCTGGCTTTCACACCACATACCACGGATAAAGCCCGGTTTGTTTTCTACTGCATATTTAAATTCCGAATAATTGTGTGCATCGCTGATGTGTGAATCCCGATGTGCTTTTGCACGCTCAAACATATCTTTCTGAATCGTCTCCAATAATTCACCTACTTTTGCAGAAACCTCATCTAACGATACCACTGTTTTTTCTCTTGTATCACGACGCACCAGTACACACTGATTTGCAGCGATGTCTTTCGGTCCAAGTTCGATTCGAAGCGGATATCCACGCATTTCTGCTTCGGAGAATTTCCAGCCCGGTGTCTTATCGGAATCGTCTAATTTTGTTGTAATTCCTGCTTTGATCAAAGTCTCTTTTACTTCTTGTGCTTTTGCAAGTACGCCGTCTGCATCCTGACGAATCGGAATCACCATCACCTGTGTCGGTGCAATTCTCGGTGGCAGAACCAATCCGGAATTGTCTCCATGTACCATGATAATGGCTCCGATCAGACGGGTTGTCATTCCCCAGGATGTCTGATGTACATACTGCAATTTATTATCTTTATCTGTATACTGAATGCCAAATGCTTTCGCAAATCCATCACCGAAGTTATGGCTGGTTCCGGACTGAAGCGCTTTTCCATCATGCATCAATGCTTCGATCGTATACGTTGCTTCTGCTCCTGAAAATTTTTCTTTTTCTGTTTTCTGTCCGCGTACAACCGGCATTGCCAGCACTTCCTCACAAAAGTCCGCATACAGATTTAACATCTGAACGGTACGTGCCTCCGCTTCTTCTTCTGTCGCATGTGCAGTATGTCCCTCCTGCCACAAAAATTCACGGGAACGCAAAAACGGTCTGGTTTCTTTTTCCCATCGAACAACGGAGCACCACTGGTTATATACTTTTGGCAAATCCCGATAAGACTGGATATCATTTTTATAAAAATCACAGAACAGTGTCTCCGATGTCGGACGAACACAAAGCGGTTCCTGCAACTCATTTAATCCGCCTTTGGTTACCCAGGCACACTCTGGTGCAAATCCCTCGATCATGTCCTTTTCTTTTTCTAACAGACTCTCCGGAATAAACAACGGCATGTAGACGTTTTCTACACCGGTCTCTTTAAAACGACGATCCAGCTCTTTTTGAATATTTTCCCAGATTGCATATCCTGCTGGTTTAATGATCATACATCCTTTTACGGAAGAATAATCGATCAACTCCGCTTTCTTTACAACATCCGTATACCACTGGGCAAAATCGGTTTCCATGGATGTGATCTCTTCTACTAATTTTTTTTCCTTTGCCATTTTCTTTCTCCTTTACTTTTCTAATTCGCAGTGTGTATTCTCCAATGAAAAAACGCCGGTTCTCCAATCCCATAGGGACCGGAAACCGGCGGTACCACCCTGTTTAATGTTATCCATTCACTCTATTCCGTTAACGCCGGAGTACGTCATACTTTCGTATAAAGCTCCGAGGCAGGTTCGGCTGTTCCAAAACAGGAATCTTTCAGCACGGCTTTCACCGGATTCCCTCTCTGCGTTTCTTTCCAACGTACTAGTCCTCTTCTACGCCAATTATCTGCAACTTCTCTTAGTCTAAAGCACTTTTGGGGAGTTGTCAACCCTTTTTCCCGTTTCTACTCTTCCATATGATAGATTCGCTTTTCCTCATACATCGCAGCATCCGCTTCGGAAATAACCGTTGCAATCTCACTTCCTTTTCCAATCGCATACCCGACAGATGCTGACAATTCGATTTTTGAAAGATTGTTTTTCATTTTTAGAATCGTTTTCCATCTGAGCAAGAGCTCCTGTATCTCTTCTTCTGTCGGATTTTCAAGAATCATCGCAAATTCATCTCCGCCGATTCGGTATGCCTTTTTTGTCTCATCTGATATTTCTCGGATGGATTCGGCAATGCTTGTGATCAGATAGTCCCCATACTCATGCCCCAGACCATCATTTGTCTCCTTCAATTCATTTATATCCCAAAAAATCACTCCGATCATCTTCACTCTTCTATATTCACTTTGTATCATTCTCATATACTTATTCCGATTATATAGAGATGTCATTTGGTCTGTTTCACTTAATTTGAGCAGATACTGTTCATGAAGTGCCTGCCTGGCAATACTATTTGAGATTCTTTGTACCAAAGGAATCATCGCCAGCAACGCCATGCTCCTCGGAAGTACAAAAAATAACGGAAGTACCATCCAAGGATTATCATTTAACTGATCAAACATTAATTTTCCTGTCGACTGGCTGCGATAAAATTCTACTTTCTGTGTCGTGACTGCCGCCATATTTGCATCGCAGAGTCCAAAATAATACCCACACATAACTGTAGCAAAGATACTTAGTACCGACAATGCATACGAAATGTATAGCATTTTCCGATCCCGATACTGCACAGAAAATAACAGAGGCAGTATATAAAATACGATGGCATGATACGTAAGAAAAATTCCCACGATCGTGACCTGCAGCACAACTGTAAATAATAGGAAATATTTCATCCACGCTTTTTGAATCCCCGCCGTAAGGCATACGATCACTGCCACGCAGACAACCAAAAGACTTAAGAAAAAACTCTGCGCCATCAGTTTCCAATCCACAATAAATATATCGAGAAGATTTAAGATCCAGACGACCGAATGCAGCAGTTCAATAAATACGATACACTTTAATGAAAATTGATTCGCCTCTTCTTCCATCAACTGCCGCTCATTTTTCCTCATTCTCTCACCCTCCCAGCTTTATTGTTCTCTCAATATCAGGCACAAAGAGACTCTGAGAGAACCTATTATTCTAAAAGATTATAACACAAACCACACAATTTCTACAACTGCCACACAAGTACCAAGCCATCCCAATACTTGATTTGTAATTCCATTTGAAGCGCATAATTTTAGACAAAATCCTTCTTTTAGCGGATACAACAGACAAACTTTTTTCTTATTTAGAAGATCTAACAGTATGTGCGACACAAAAGCAGCTGAAAAATAAGGTGCCGCCATTGGAATTGCGGTCTGAAGTGCGGTCGACAACAATGCCAATGCAAGGATCGAATGCATAAATGTCCGATGCGGCTGCCTTTTTCCATAAATACAGATCCCCGCAAATACTAAAAGCCCCAGAATCATCCGAAATGCTCCTGTATTCTGTTTTAATTTCGAAAGAATCCCCAAATGAAAAATCAGATCAGCCCCTGCCACAAGAACGGCGATTCCCATTGCCACACTGCAGGCTGCACCAATCTTTTTATGTGAACGGGACGAATCCACATCAATATCACTGATCACTGCTCCCACAGATGCTGCGACTGTACCAATGACAATCTCTGGTATTGTATGTGGCTGCACGATGCAAAGTGCCGCTGCTATCCCCACTGCCGTATGTGTTTTTCCAAGCATAATTTCTCCCCCTAATCATCGTTCTTTTCTAATATCTTTTCTTTTTGTAGTACTTGTTTCCTATTTTCATCTATTATACTCTACTCCAACTTATTTTTCCATATTTTTTTATATCTTCCTTACTTTTTTATAATTTTCCCACTATTTTCAGAAAATACTCTAAAAAAACTGCCGCAAGTTCTTAAACTTGCGACAATTCTTTTACGCCAATGTCTCGAAAATCCTTGTTCCTTTCTTTTTCAGCCAAACGTACATTCCTACAAATGCAGCGAACAAAATTGCAGCTACCATACCGAAAAATCCTATCGGTGTCACCATTTTTCCCACTGCCATATGCAATGCAAAACAAGCGGTCACAAGTACCCATCCGCCAAACAAAGAAATCATGACACTCATGCTCTGCTTGATTGGCACAACCTCATTTGTCCACTTGAGATTCGGTACCAGAAGATTTAACATCAATCCAAACTCTGCCATCACAAACACAAACAGATCCGTCACGAAAACCAGCATCATACCATTGATAAAATCCGGTTTGATCACAATCAACACACAGATTTCCAAAAATGTAACCGGAACCAGTGTCAACGTCAAATGCACCTGCAATTTTCCCAAAAGTGCCTTCCATGCCGGCACCGGAAAAGAATGTAACAACCACAGATTCTTTCCCTCCAGTGAAACAGACGGCGCCGTAATGTCATTCATACTTGCCATCATGCAAATGCCGGCGCAGGCAACCAACGGAATCAGATCCAGCGAAAACATCTCTGTTTTTGAAACAAACTGTACCATTCCGTCTCCCTTGATGAGACAGGCAATTCCAGCGACCACCATCATTAGAATACCCAAACCACAATTCAGCATATATGTAGAACTTCCCAGGAAACGATGCATCTCTTTTTGAAACAACGCCTTTTGCATACTTCCCACTTTCATTGTCTGCTGCTTATATTCTTTTTTTGCAATTCCTTTATTTTTCGTAATGATCTTGATATAGCTAGACGACAACACCACATAAATAACAGCAAACAATACCAAAACTGCTGCCGTTATGATCAAAAATGCCTGCCCATTTCCAGCACTTGCCTGCCCCATCTGATAGATCGGATACACCTTTCCTTTGAAAAAGTCTCCTGCAATCTGCGGATTTACGATCACTTCCTGTAAAAGATTGAATCCTTTCATGTAAAAATAATAATACGCAACCAAAAATACGATTGAAAAAACAACCGTGATCATATTTTTATTTTTCGAGATAGAGGCAATCCATGCGACTACACCTCCGAGAACAGTGGAAAGTGACAACACAAATACAGACAAAACCAACGTCATCAAAAGCGACAGCACAATCGCCAATACGCTTGGTTTCGCCGCTATAAAATAAACCAGTAATGCCGGAATCATCACCAGAAGTTCATACAGAAGTCCCATGGCGTAGACACCGATCAAACGCACAAATAAAATACTTCTCGGTCGAATCGGCATGGAAAGAAGCATGGCATTATCCTTTGCCTGATATAAACTCGCATACGTATTAAAAACACTTCCAAACGCTCCTAACGCAATCGCCATCAGATCCATCAATGCAAAGTACAACCATGCCATCCCTGCATCTACCAGCGGTTTACACATTTCACTTCCCATATTAAAAAACAGGTATGCCACTACTCCAAACATGAGCAGATACAGCAATACTGCACACGCCAGATTTCCTGCTTTCCGTTTTGTATTCTTTTTCTTATCCATCCAAAAGAACGAAAACAATTCCATCAACTGTTTTTTTATCAGTATTCTAGTCATGATCCGCCTCCAGTTCCAGGAATACATCCTCTAAGGAATCATCTCCTTTGACTTCCTCCATCGTTCCGTCTTTCATTAAAACACCTTTTTTAATAATCGCCACTTTATCACAAAGTTTTTCTGCCACTTCCAAAACGTGTGTAGAAAAAAAGATTGCTCCGCCCTTATCACAGATTTCGCGCATCATCTCTTTGAGCAAATGTGATGCTTTCGGATCCAAACCAACAAACGGCTCATCCATAATAATAAGTTTTGGCTCATGAATCCATGCGGAAATGATTGCTAATTTCTGTTTCATTCCATGGGAATAAGAAGATACCGGTTGTGCCAAATCTGCCGTCAATTCAAATGCATCTGCATATTTATGAATCCGCTCCTCTCTGTCCTTTGCACTCACGCCGAAAATATCTGCCACAAAATTCAAAAACTGAATGCCAGTCATAAATTCATACAAATCCGGATTATCCGGAATATAGGCAATCTTTGCCTTGCATTCTAGTGGTTTGTCTTTCATCGAAATGCCATCCACATAAACTTCTCCGCTATCCTGCATCTGAAGACCGCAGCATGCCTTGATGGTCGTTGTCTTTCCGGCTCCGTTATGTCCGATAAATCCATAAATTTCTCCCGGACGAATATGCAAAGAAAGGTCAGCCACCGCTTTCTTTTCTCCAAAACTTTTTGTTAAATGTTCAATTTTTAACATAACTACTCCTCCATTTTTGTTTACTCTTACGTTGTCTTTTCTATCATACCATTCTTTTTCACAATATTCACTATCTTTTTACTATATGTTTCCAAATCTATTTTTAAGATTGCGGTTTATACATTACGTTTTATATGAGTGTAAGTCTTTGCAGGTTCTACTTTATTGGTCTCCCACTGCATTTTCGCGGCCACCACTTTTTGGGCATTTTGACGAAAAATATCTCAACCATGGGGGTATCCCTACTCGGACGTTTCGCAACACGCCGGGCATCTCTGCGAAAAAACTCGGCTCCTGTGCAGGTAAGCTAACTCTTAAGATTCTCTAAGACCCTCAGGATCGCCTTCGTGCCTAAGAGAATCTAAAGAGTGGATCTTACCTGCACCCGCCGAAACGTTTTTTCGCAGAGATGCCCGGCGTGTTGCGAAACTGTGTATTGGAGACGGAAGGTTGAGATATTTTCTTACAGTTCCAGAAAAT
>JBJENW010000068.1:0-20893 GCA_051880395.1 Lachnospiraceae bacterium
AAACGCTCCCCTCCAAACTCGACTTCATTTCTGTCTAGCCAGATCTGTACCCTCCACCCCTGTCGCTGTGTCCGCCGGATACTGGAAACGTCCGCGTAGGAAATCCCCCTCAGTTGAGATATTTTTCGTCAAAATCCCCAAAAAGTGGTGGCTACGAAAATGCAGAGGGAGGTCAATAAAGCAGAACCCGCAAAGACTTACGCCCATATAAAGCGCAAAGATTGTATAAAAAGTAACAGATGTTTCGTGTAATCAGGCTTGTCTTTTTCGACTTATCTGTGTTATGATACAAAGTAAAAAGTGAACTAGGAGGAATTATTTTATGAAAAAAATTGATTTGCACGTTCATTCTACTGCTTCAGACGGGACTTATACTCCGGAAGAATTAGTGGAACTGGCAAAGATCAAAGATTTAGCCGCTTTTGCGCTGACAGACCATGATACAACCGCTGGAATCAATGCCGCTTCGAAAGCTGCAGAAGGCACCGGAATCGAATTGATCCCGGGTGTAGAATTGTCCTGTGATTTTGAAGGAACTGAAATCCATATGGTCGGTCTTTTCATTGATCCAAATGACGAAAAATTGAACACTGTGCTTGCCGATTTTCGTGACAACCGCGATAATCGAAATGTAAAAATGATCGAAAATCTAAAAAACGAAGGATTTCCAATCGAACTTGATGCAATCGCAGCTGAATTCCCGGACTGCGTTCTGACACGTGCCCACATTGCACGCTACCTGGTGAATCATCAACTTGTAAAAGATATGGAAACCGTCTTTTCTACGTATATTGGAGATGGATGTCGTTGCTATGTAGCGCGCGAAAAGATCACTCCATTTGATGCAATCTCTTTGATTCATGATGCAGGCGGACTCGCGATTCTGGCACACCCTCTTTTATATCATTTAAACACAGACCGTCTGAAAAAGCTGGTGAAAGATTTAACCGAAAGCGGACTCGACGGCATGGAAGCGGTTTACTCCACGTTTTCTCCGAATGATATGAAAAATATGAAAGAACTGGCAAGGGAAAACAATCTGCTTGTCAGCGGCGGCTCCGATTTTCACGGTTCTAATAAGCCGTATATTCAGTTGGGCAGTGGTCGTGGTTCGCTGTTTGTACCATACAGTCTATTGGAAAAAATGAAGGAACGTCTTTCAAAATAAAAGAAAAGAAAAGGAAAACAGGAACTGACCTTTCAGTTCCTGTTTTTTTATCTGACTAACGAATCATATAATTTTTCATATTCCCTTGCTGATTTTTTCCACGAAAAATCAGCTCGCATACAACGTCTGGACATGGCATCCCACTCTGTTCTGTGAAACCGAAACACATTTGCAGCATAGCGAATCATATGCATCATCTCATGCGCATTGTAATTACGAAATCCGAATCCGGTTCCGGTTCCTTCAAATTCATTGTATGGTTCCACGGTATCTTTGAGACCGCCTGTCTCTCGAACCATCGGCACTGCGCCATAACGCATGGCGATCAACTGGCTCAGTCCACACGGCTCAAACAAAGACGGCATCAAAAAGGCATCACAACCGGCATAAATTCGATGTGCTTCCGCTTCCGAATACCCCTGTGTCAGACCAACCTGATCCGGATGCCGCCAGGCAAGATCTTTAAAATAATTGAGATACTTGTCCTCTCCGCTGCCAGATATCACAAGCTGGATTTTTTTATTAGATAAAATCTCATCCATCACCGGCATCAGAAGATCGATTCCTTTTTGTTCCGTCATACGAGACACCATACCGATCAGAAATGCATCGTTATGTTTCGGCAGCTGAAATTTTTTTTGCAAGGCGGCTTTGTTCGCGCGTTTTCCCACTTTGTAAGTGTGAACGTCAAATTTTCGTTTTAAAGCATCATCTGTCTTTGGATTAAAGACCTCTTGATCGATCCCGTTTAAAATTCCAGATAAATCCCTGCCTCTTTTTCGAAGAATGCCGTCTAAGCCTTCGCCGCCTTCCTGTGTGCAGATTTCATTCACATAATTCATACTGACGGTTGTGACTTTATCTGCATATGCGATTCCGCCTTTGAGATAATCGCCATCCCCGTAACATTCTAACCCGTCCGCTCCGAAGCAGGAATCCGGAAGCCCTGTGATATTTTTGACTGCACCAAGCTCCCAGCGTCCCTGATAGCGGATATTATGAATGGTGAAGATGGTCTTTATATTCGCATAAAATGGATCTTTTTTAAATTCTGTCTGTAAATATGCCGGAATCAACGCAGCCTGCCAATCGTGACAATGAATAATGTCCGCTTGAAAATCCAGTGCTTTTAAGGATTGTAATACCGCCTTGTCAAAAAAAGCAAATTTTTCTAAATCCTCATGAAGCATATGATAAGGTGCATCCCCGTTAAAATAGTATTCACTGTCTACAAAATAACAGGGAATTCCTTCATATTCCATTTCTAAAATACCGGCATATTGTTCGCGCCAGCCTAAATGTGTATAAAAATGTGTCCGATACTTCAGTTTCTTCTCCCATTTTTTATCCATACAGGCATATTTCGGTAACATCACCCGCACGTCATACTTTTTCTTGTCAAACATTTTTGGAAGCGCACCCACTACATCTGCTAATCCGCCTGTTTTGATAAACGGAAATGCCTCGGATGCGGCAAATAATACTTTGATCATGTTTGTTCTGTACCCCCATATCTGAAAATTGCATAAAATTACTATTTTTTTCATTATACAGGATATTGAAAAAAAGTCTAGACATTCAGCGGTTTTTTCTGCATTTTTTATGCATGTAATTTGTACTCCAACCGAATTTTGTCGGCAATTAACGCAATAAATTCTGAATTTGTCGGTTTCCCTTTTCCGTTATTAATGGTATAGCCAAATAATTCATCGATCGTATCCATTTTTCCGCGGCTCCATGCCACTTCGATGGCGTGACGTATTGCACGCTCTACACGGCTTGAAGTCGTTTGATACCGTTTGGCAATGGTCGGATACAAAATCTTTGTAATCGAGTTTAACATATCCATATCATTGACCGACATGATGATTGCCTCCCGCAAGTACTGATACCCTTTGATGTGGGCCGGTACACCAATCTCATGTATGATATCCGTCACTTCTGTTTCTAAATTTCGCTCCATGAATGTTTCCTGTTTTTCATAAGCATTTACCTTTCGCAGTTCGCTGCCTGTGGTGCGCGCCGGGCGTTTCTGAATATTTTTGATCCGATTGATCACCATATCATTGTCAAATGGTTTCATAATATAATAATCCGCGCCAAGCTGAAAGGCATCTTCTGTGATCTTTTCCTGTCCGATCGCACTGATCATAATAAACGTCGGACGTTTTTTTATCTTCGAATCGTGGTTGATGCGGTCTAATACCCCGAGACCGTCTAATTTTGGCATCACAATGTCAAGCAGAACCACATCCGGTTCTTTTTCGTCAATCATCTGACATGCTTCCTCTCCATTTTTCGCTGTACCAACCACTTCTAATTCACTGTCACTGCGGATGATATTTGCCAGTAATTGCACCATCCTTTCATTATCATCTGCAATTGCTACTTTTAATTTACTCATAAAACTCCTCCTACTCTCTACGCAAACGCTGTCTTTTTTAACTGTTTCGCACCTTCCGAACAGTTATCCTTATTATACGTTTCCTTTTGTGATTCTTCAACAATATCCGTTCTACGAATTTTGACAATACACGCGCTCTTCTCTTCGAAGAATGATACATTTTGTAGTTTTATCGCTTTAACAAATGTACTATACTTATCATATAGGAAAGAATTGGTTAAAATTTGTCGAAGATTGTCGGTTAAATTTTAAAACAAAAAGAGTCACCATTGGATGACTCTTTTGTTATTTCTATCTATTTCTTCATTTTTAGTGATAGGTCAAATATACGGAAGTATCCGGTTCTGCACTATATGTCTTTGTCCCGACTTTTTTGTTTGCTACAACAGTGTAATAATAACGTTTGGAAATCGAATTTCCGCGGGTTGTGTAAGTTCTTGCCGTTGTTGTCGCAAGCTTTTTGCCTTTTGTTTTTCCATTCTCAGAACGATAGATCGTATAGCTGGTAGCTCCAGTCACTTTTGACCATGTCAAGGTATTAACTTTTCCACCATCGCTGCCCTTTAAGGTTACTTTTGTTGGTTTTCCGGCAATATAGGAGTATGCGGACCATGCGCCATATACTTTCTTACCATTTACTTTTACATAACCACGCATACGTACTTTGTAGAACATACCATCTTTTACTTTTTTCTTGTTTGCACGCAATACATTGTTCGTACCGGAACCGCTGTCTACTTTTTTCCATTTCTTTCCGGATGGCGCATATGCTTCATACTGATAGCCGACTACACCTGTCAGTTCTTTACATTTGATCGCAGCACCGTTTCTTGTATCAAAAAATGGGCAGGATACGCCTGTTGCTTTTGCCGGTTTCGTATATACAGAAATCACTTTTGCGTTATCGCCGCTGGCTTCTGCGTAATAATCTCCTGCTTTTTTGTACGGAAGTACCATTACTGCATTCGCCTTGTGATTTTTGATGGTAATCGTAAAGCTGGTTGATTTTGTCGGTTTTGCTTTGATCGTTTCTTTGCTGTCACCGTAGTATACCATATATCCATCTGCACCGCTCACTTTGCTCCAGGAAACAGTTGCTTTTGTGGTTGTTGTCTTTGTCTGTTTCAGACCAGTTACATCTTTATTTGGAGCGGTTACCATGTCAACCTGTGCCGTCCACTCTCCTGCTTTTGTCACAGCAGCTTCGGTCAATGCATTGACGCCGCGCACTCTTACTTTATATACCGTTGCAGGTGTTAAAGATCCGCATACACATCCACTCATCTGAGAAATATGTGAAATTGTCTTTCCTCCTCCAACAATCTCGATTTGTGTATAAGGATATTCTGTTGCCTTTGTGTATGTAAATGCAATGCTTGTAGCCGGGTTTGATTCAGAATCATAAACCTGCTGCAATCCAAGTACCTGTGTAGTACCTGTTGCATCTTCTGTCTCAACATCTTCATTCTGCTGAAGCTGTTTGACTGCATCCTCAAGATCAAAAATCTGTGTTTCATTTTCTGTGTCAGTTTCGGCATCTCCCTGTACGGAAACAACCTGACTTTCTTCTTTCATGATTGCCTGCGGTGCTGCCTGCACTGCAACTGGCTGCAATGCTGTCTCGCCAAATAGTACAGCACATGCCAAGCCCAAGCTAAGTAGCTTCTTTCTGTTCATACATTTTCTCCTTTTCTTCCTTAATTAATCTGTTTTTTCTGCCGTTCACATTTTGGTTTACATCTTTATTATTTATTGTAACTGTTTGTTCCCCAAAAATATAGATGGAAAAAAGTCCTATGCTGTCAAAAAAAGCCGCTTGTTTTGATTTATTTTCCGAAAACAAGCGACTTATTTTATCATTTTATCCCTGTAATCATTTTAAACCGGATAAGCTCCATTTTCTGTATCCGCAACGGTCGTATCTACCTTCTTCTGCTGTGCCTCACGGTACTTGAAAAATTCGGTTGCTACCTGCGGAAACAGTGCGTAAGAGAGAACGTCCTCGTCCTGCTGCTTGTACTGTTTCATCTCCGCCTCCAATTTATCCAGCTCCGGCTCTAACAGATCGGCCGGACGGCAGGTAATCGTCTGTGCTTTTTCTTCCGGCGTCAGAACTTTATCCACCACTTCCTGGTTAAACGGTTTGACAGTCTGTCCATATTTTCCCATCAGCACGTCTTTTGTCTCTTTTGTCGCTACTTTATATCGTTCGCCCATCAATACGTTAAAGACGGACTGCGTACCAACGATCTGAGAAGACGGGGTGACAAGTGGCGGCTCACCGAGGTCTTTTCGCACACGCGGCACTTCGGCAAGCACTTCTTCAAATTTATCCTCTTTGCCTTGCTCTTTCAACTGGGAAAGCAGATTGGATAACATTCCACCCGGTACCTGGTATAACAGCGTTTTGATGTTGACACCGAGTACTTTTGGATTCATCAGACCGCTCTCTAAGCACTCTTCGCGCATCGGGCGGAAATAATCGGCAATCTCTGCCAACAGATTCTGATCGAGTCCGGTGTCGTATTCTGTATCTTTGAATGCTTCGACCATCACTTCGGTTGCCGGCTGACTGGTTCCAAGTGCAAACGGTGACATTGCCGTATCGATGATGTCACAGCCCGCTTCTACCGCTTTCATATACGTCATGGACGCCACACCACTGGTGTAATGGGTATGCAGTTCAATCGGAAGTTTGGTTGCTGATTTCAGTGCAGCGATCAGTTCTTCTGCTTTCTTTGGCACCAGAAGACCTGCCATATCTTTGATGCAGAGAGAATCCGCTCCCATGTCCTCTACTCGTTTTGCCATATCCGTCCAATAATCCAGGGTATACGCATCCCCTAATGTGTAGGACAATGCCACCTGTGCATGTCCTTTTTCTTTATTGCAGGCTGTCACTGCGGTCTGCAGATTTCGGACATCATTCAGACAGTCGAAAATACGAATGATATCGATGCCGTTTGCAATGGATTTTTGCACAAAATACTCGACCACATCATCTGCATATGGGCGATATCCAAGGATGTTCTGTCCACGAAACAGCATCTGTAATTTCGTATTTTTAAATCCATCGCGAAGTTTTCTCAAACGATCCCACGGGTCTTCTTTTAAGAAACGCAGGCAGGCATCAAATGTGGCACCGCCCCAGCACTCTACTGCGTGAAATCCAACTTTATCCATTTTATCAACGATCGGAAGCATCTGTTCTGTGGTCATACGTGTCGCGATCAGCGACTGGTGTGCATCACGCAGGACAGTCTCCGTGATTTTTAACGGTTTTTTTGTTTGTTCTGACATGCTCTCTCCTCCTTATATTCCAAAGATTGCCATAAACACACCGGCCGCAACTGCAGTACCGATGACACCGGCTACATTTGGTCCCATTGCATGCATCAGCAGGAAGTTTGTCGGATCTTCTTCCGCTCCCACTTTCTGTGAGACACGCGCTGCCATCGGAACGGCCGATACACCGGCTGAACCGATCAACGGATTGATCTTTCCGTGTGTAATCTTACACAATAATTTTCCGAACAACACACCGGATGCGGTTCCGACGCAGAATGCCACAAGGCCAAGAATGACGATCTTTATCGTACTCCAGTTTAAGAATGCCTCGGCACTTGTCGATGCGCCGACAGAAGTACCAAGCAAAATGACAACGATGTACATCAATGCATTGGACGCTGTTTCCGACAACTGTTTCACCACGCCGGATTCCCGGAACAGGTTTCCGAGCATCAGCATACCGACCAATGGTGCTGTCGTCGGCAAAAGCAGGCAGACAACGGTTGTTACGATGATCGGAAATAGAATCTTTTCCAATTTAGAGACCGGGCGCAGATTCTGCATTTTGATCTGACGTTCCTTTTTCGTCGTCAATGCCTTCATGATCGGCGGCTGTATGATCGGTACCAGCGCCATGTACGAGTACGCCGCCACTGCAATCGGTCCCATCAACGCTGTCTGACCAAGTTTTCCGGCCAAGAAAATGGAGGTCGGTCCGTCCGCGCCACCGATGATGGATACCGCTGCAGCTGCTTTGTCACTGAATCCCATTAGGATTGCCAAAAGATATGCGGTAAAAATACCAAACTGTGCCGCTGCACCCATCAAAAAACTGATCGGGTTTGCGATCAACGGTCCAAAGTCTGTCAGTGCACCAACTCCTAAAAAGATCAAGGATGGCAGTACAGACCATTCATCCAAGATATAAAAATAATGTAATAATCCACCCACACCATTGCTTGTTTCTTCCGGGCTTGCGATAATGTCCGGATATATATTTACCAACAGCATACCGAACGCGATCGGCAACAGCAGTAATGGTTCATATCCTTTTCTGATCGCGAGATAAAGGAATACAAAGGCGACAAAAATCATGACAAAATTGCCCCAGGTCAGATTAAAGAACGCCGTCTGGTGCAGGAGGTTCGATAATGTATCTGCAACATAGCTCATAGCTGAGACCCCCTCATCTTTTATTCATTCATCGTAGCGAGTAATTCCCCTGCTTCCACATGTTTTCCAACTTCGGTATCAATGCTTGCAATTGTACCGGCTTTCGGTGCAACGACCGGTGTTTCCATTTTCATGACTTCCAATACTAAGATCGTATCTCCTGCACCGACACTGTCTCCAACTTTTTTGTCGACGGATACTACTTTTCCGGATGCGCCGGCTTCTACTTTGATGTTTCCTGCCCCTGCAGCTGCTTTTGGCGCTGCCGCTTTTGGTGCTGCAGCTCTCGGTGCTGCTGCTCTCGGTGTGCCTGTCTGTGTGCTTCCATCCGTTTCTTCCACGGTTACGTCATATGCAACGCCATTTACGGTAATTGTATAACTTTTCATCTTGATTTCCTCCTAATAAAATTTGTCTCTTTATTTTCTGCGTTTGATCGAGCGGACCACAAATCCGTCGATCGGGGTATCGGTCGCTGCTGCGATCGCTGCTGCGATGACCGCTACCAGTTCCAGATCATCACTCAGCTCCTCAACCGGCTCTTCCACAGGTGGTTTTGCTGCAACAGGTGTCTCAATTTCTGCTGTTTTTGGTTTTTTTGCAAATTTTTCCTGCAAATACGGAATTACTTTAAAACAGCTGATGATCAGGCTGATCAAAACCAAAATACAAAATACGATCGTGATACCGATCAATGTATTTTTTGCAGCCTTTGCCATTTTTTCACCTAAAGTGTAAACACACTCCACCGTCACAGCGGTCGGCTGCGACATATCGTTATAGTTATAGACAACGATCATCTTGATGTTTCGTTTTTCACAGGATGCCAGTTTTTCTACAGTCAGCGTTTTTCCGGATCTTGTGATGGTACACTCTTTCTCTGCACTCTTGAAAGCGCCTGCTTCCTCGATACTGTTTTCATACGTCTGTACCATATCCCGCTGCAGCTCGTCCGCAGCCTGCTCGTAACTTTTTATATCTTCATCAGAAAGAGACCCCAGTGCCTCAAACAGAGAAGAACACATCTGATTCAGATCGTCATAGCTGGTTCCGTTATAATCTGCTTTTTTGGGATCCTGACCACATGCAGCCAGGTTAAAGAGTACAAGGCAGACACTGAGGATCAGAATTATTTTCTTCTTCATAGACTCACCTTTCTCCTATTTTGTTCCATGCTTTTTGTACGGTCCTGTTTCCCGCTTGCTGTAGAGTACTTCAAAGGCCGCGATCATATATTTCCGTGTCTCGGCCGGCTCAATGATCCGATCCACATACCCGCGTCTGGCTGCGCCATCGACACCCGATTGCTTTTTCTCGTACTCAGCTGCTTTTTGTGCAAGTTCCTCCGCTTTCGCATCCGGGTACATGATCTTAGCTGCCATCTGTGCATCCATAGCACTGATTTTTGCATCCGGCCACGCATAGACAAAATCTGCACCGATGGATTTGGAATTCATGACAATGCCTGCACTTCCGTATGCATTTCCAACAATCAAATTCACTTTCGGAACAGTCGCCATGGAAAGTGCATACACCAGCGCACCGGCATCTTTTGCCAGATTTCGCTCTGCACATACAGTCGCCTTAAATCCTTCTACATTTGTCAATGATAAAACTGGAATCTCAAACGCATCACAGAAACAAACAAATTCTGCTGCTTTTTTGCAGCCTCTGGCAGATAATACTGGTGCAAACTCCTCTAGTTTATTGCCGTCCATGTCGTTGATTTCTGTGCTGTTGGCTATCGCTCCGACGGTCATGCCGTTTAAACGGATAAAACCTGTCACCATTTCTCTTGCATACTCTGCTTTTGTTTCAAAAAAGATATGTTCATCAGAAATTTCACTTAAAATATATCGTGTATCGCCTTTTAATCCTTCCAGATTCTGGCAAACACGGTTCAGACTGTCGCTGCAGTCTTCTGTCAGACCGGTATCACGGTTATTCGACGGTAAAAGGCAGATCAATTCACGAATTTTCGTGAAAATTTCTTCTTCACTTCCGATTCCGTCAACAATCCCTGTTTCCTTGCTCTGATACTCTGCGGATGCGGTATCACATTTTTCCACATGATTTCCATCAAGCGTATTTGGTGCATTAACGAATAATTTTGCCTTCTCCTTTTCCAGAAACGAGAAATCACTCATTGCCGGAACGAAAGCAAGTCCACCTCCGCAAGTACCAAATACAGCTGTAATCTGTGGTACTACACCGGATGCCTGTGTCTGTTTGAGGAACAATTTCCCTAGTCCTTCCAATGCATCAACCGATTCCTGCAAGCGTACTCCTCCACAGTCTAAAAAGCCAATTACCGGCGCGCCCATTTTCATGGCACTGTCATACACTTCTGCGATTTTTTTACTGTGCATCTCCCCGATCGTACCATTTAACACCGATACATCCTGGCTGTACACAAATACCAGATTCCCGTCAATCAATCCATGTCCGGTAATAACACCATCTGACGGTGTCTCTGCTGCGTTCAGATTGAAATCTGTACTTCGTGCTGTCACAAGTGCTCCCACTTCCATAAAGCTGTTCTCATCTAATAAGCGGGTGAGTCTTGTTCTTGCTAAGCCTTCTTCCCTATTACTCATTCTTCAGCCCTCCATCTATTTTAGATTATTTTCTCATAGGAACGAAACTGATTTCCTATTGTGAATACTTCTCACACCTATTGTATTATATAACGAAATCAAGCCTCTTTTCAATAGATTTGTACTATTTTTCCATCCATTTTTCCTTTTTCTTGTATTTTTAAATGTATTTCGTCTTTTCTCGACAATATACAGATAGTTATTCCGGTAAAAAACGCTTTTGAACCTGTCTGAAACACCAGATAAAGTCCACTTTTTCCACTGATTTTGCAATCTGTATCTGCTCGGTCCGATACACACGACCATCAACAATATACGAAATTGTTCCAACGGATTTTCCTTTTTTTACGGGTGCAGACAATTTCTTCTTTTGATGAATCACAATGCCGATTTTCTCATCACTGCGCAAAAGAATTGTTCCGTCGGACGTCATATCCCGATTTTTCTTTACCATCACTGGCACACGAACCATTCGATTCAAAGAATTGCTCTTTGCGTCCGTTACCTGCAAGGTCGCAAGGTCGTCTGTCTGTACCTCAACATCCGAAAAAGACCCCAGACGGTAATTTTTCAGCCCATATTCCATTAGTTTTTTTGTATCGCTCCATTTGTATTGCTTATGATTTGGCCATCCACAAGCCAATAATGCGACAACGTAGACCCGTCCATCCCGTTCAAGTGCTCCTGCATAGCAATACCCTGCCTTCGCTGTAAAACCGGTTTTTCCACTGATAGCACCTTCCATCTGATCTAAAAATGCATTATGGTTTGTGCAGGAATAAGAATGTGATCCACTTTTATCTTGAAAAGAATACGTTCTTGTCTGTGTGATTTTTAAAAATTCCTCTTTTTTAGGAGAACGTGTGACGCTATATGATAGAATTCTGGCCAGATCCTGGGCCGTTGTAGAATGCACCAATTCGGTTCCGTCTGCCGCTTTTTTTGTGGCATCTAAACCGTTTGGTGTTAGAAATGTGGTATGCGCACATCCAAGTTCACGTGCTTTTTTCGTCATTGCAGCGGTAAATTTTTCCACGCTTCCGCTGACTGTTTCTGCAATTGCAACTGCAGTATCGTTATGCGACTCTAACATTAAAGAATAATACAGATCTTTTAGGGCAAACTGTTCACCTTTTTGCATTCCAAGTTTTACCTGCGGCATGGACGCAGCCCGTTCACTGGCAGTTGCAACTGCATTTGAATCTGCAATTTCTAAAGCCAGGATACAGGTCATAATCTTTGTTGTACTCGCCATCGGTCGAACAGTATTTCCCTCTTTTTCAAATAAAACACGACCGGTTTTTGCATCCATTAAAACCGCAGAATTTGCATATAACGTATTCGGCGGTTCCTCTGTATCGGCAGCAAAAATCGGAATTTGTAAGGAAAAAGCGGTGATCATAACTGTTAAAAGACATACGCCTGTTTTTTTATAAAAAGTTTTCATAGCATCCCTCATGTGATTTTTGTTGAACAAAATTCCTCATTTGGATTATATGTGATTTTCTTCTGACGTATGCACTTCTTCTTGTGCTTCCTGCTCGGCTTCCAATCGAAATTCCTCCATCTGATCTTCATCCGCCATCGGAAGTTCATCTAGCGACTGTACACCAAAACTGCGCAAAAATTCTTCTGTCGTTCCAAATAGCATCGGCTTTCCGGGTGCGTCCAAACGGCCGAGTTCTTTTACAAGGGAATATTCCACCAGCCGATTCACAGCATGATCGCTGGACACACCTCGAATTTTCTCAATTTCCGCTTTTGTTACAGGCTGTTTATAGGCGATAATGGAAAGTGTTTCCAGCAAAACATCCGTCATCACATGTTTTTTCGGCTGTTTCGCAATGCGAATCAGATATTCGTACATTTCTTTTTTTGTGCAAAGCTGCCAGGAATGTTCCAACTCGATCAACTGAATCCCACGATTTTCTTTCTGATATGCTTTCTGCATCTGTTGCAGAATTTCAACCGTCTGTTTTTCTGTCAGATTTAGGGCAGCCGAAATTTTTTCCACTTCAACCGCCTCTCCCATTGTAAACAAAATCGCCTCAATGATCGCCTCATAGTTTTTTTGTTTCTCTTTTTCCATGTTTCTCTCTCCTGTCGTCTTTACGCACTTTCCACATCTGCGATTTTTGATTCGATTGATATATCTTCATAAATGGACTCCTGCGAAATATAAATTTTTCCTGTTTTCATCATTTCCAGAATAGCCAAAAATGTCACGATCACCTGTATCTTACTGTGCTGCTCTTGTAGCAGGTTTCGGAAACTGAATTTTTGGTGCGCACGAGCATAATCTTCTACCTCACGCATTTTATCTGTTAAGGAAACCTCTTCTTTTTCGATACGGCCAAATTTCGAGCGAATCGGATCTATCTTATTTTCCTGTCGCCGAATGACCGATTTGAAAATTTCATTTAATTTTGTAATCGTAAGCCCCGATAAAAGTTCGTTTAAGTCCACCGGCTCTTCATAGCTTTTTACCTCTGGCGGAATATCCGGCTTATGAAACATTACTTTCTGCGCATCTACCTGTCTATCCTTTAATTCATAGGACATACATTTATACATTTTATATTCCAGAAGCTGCTGCACAAGTTCCGCTCTCGGATCCTCGGATTCGCCATCCTCTTCTTTTTTTTGTCTTGGTAAAAGCATCCGGCTTTTAATATCGATCAAAGTCGCTGCCATGACAAGGAACTCACTCATAATATCCAGATCCTGCCGTTTCATTTCCTCCATATATTCCAAATACTGATTTGTGATTTCAACGATCGGAATATCGTAAACACTCACTTTGTTTTTTTCCAAAAGATGTAACAGTAAATCCAGCGGTCCTTCAAAGACCGGCAGCTTTACGGTAAGTTCTTTCTTTTCCATTTTGCTCACCTTTATCTATAATCTCCTTTTTATCTTACCGTTTTTCTAAAAAGATTTCAAGAAATTTTCTTTCTCTTTTGCACAGAAAAAGCGGGACAATGCCCGCTTTTCCTATTTTTCGCTTACTACTGTTTTATTTCTTCTTGGTTGTAAATGTCTTGAAAGAAGTCCAGCTGCCATATTCTGTTTGACCAGATACTTTAATGTAAGCTCTGACTCTGACTTTATAGGAGCTTGCTTTTTTCAAATGACCGATTGCATAACCTGTTTTAGAGGTTGTTTTCTTTAATACCAACTTATTTGTTTTCTTGTTATAAACATTGATTTCATAACCAGAAGCACCTGTTGTTTTTTTCCACGTCGCTTTTGCGGATGTCTTTTTTAAGCCACTCATTTTGAGGCTTGAAACTTTATCCGGTTTTACGATCACTTTTACTGTCTGTTTCAGCTTACTGTTTGCTTTTGATGTAATTGTGATGGTTGCGTAGCCACCAGTAACTGCCTTAAAAGTTACTGTTCCTTTTTTCTCATCCACTTTTGAAACTTTTGCGATACTGGATTTGGATGATTTTACAGTTACTGATTTATTTGTTGCATCTTCTGGTGTGATCGCATAGGTCAAAGAAGCGGTCTTACCTTTGGATAATACAACAACAGAAGAACTTACCAGTTTTACCCCTTCCGTTTTGATTACTGGTGCCTCCACGGTCAGTTTTAAGATTGCCTGATGAACTCCATCGGTGCTTGAAGCAGTGATTTTTGTGGTACCTGCTTTCAATGTCGTGACAACACCTGTTTCGTCTACTGTTGCGATACTTTCATCTTCACTCTTCCATGTCACTTCCTGATTTGTCGCATTTACCGGAGTAAAACGCGGAATTAACGTGTATTTCTGATTTGTGAGCAGAACTTTCTCTGTCTCATCAAATGCTACATCCTCAAGCGGAATTACAGTTTCTTTGTTTTCCACTTTAATCTCACAGGATGCTGTCAGACCACCGTCTGTTGCCTTAGCTGTAACGGTTGCATCTCCTGCATTTTTCGCTGTTACCAGACCGTTTGCATCAACAGAAACGATATCTGCTCCTTTTGTAACTTCCCATGTGAAAGACTTGTCGGTTGCATTTTCCGGCGAAACTCTTGCAGAAAGCTGTAAGGTTTCCCCTACATTGACCGTTTGTTTTTCTTCCGGTGTCACTTCAATGCTTTCTACTGCAATTTTTCGTTTCTCTACCGTTACAAGACAGATTGCAGGTTTTCCGGAAATAACAACTGTAATGCTTGCTGTTTTTCCTGCTTTTAATCCTGTTATGGTTCCCTCTTTGTCCACATGTACGACAGAATCATCACTGCTCGTCCATGTAACATTTTTTGCGGTCGCGTTTGCCGGTGTCAGTTTATATTCTAACTTTGCTGTAGTTCCTTCTGTTATGGTATAGGATCCTTTCACAAATTCTACTTTTTCCACCGGGATAAGCGTCTGATCTTCTGACTGATCTACAGACTGATTTGCTTTGATCTGGAAATTTCCAGCCGTCTGATTTGCCGTTACATTTTCTGCATGAGCGGTCGCAAGGGCAAACGAAGGAATCTGCTCCATACCGAAGATCAAACTGGCACTCAATGTCACTGCAAATGCCCGTTTTAAAAATGGTCTAAAAACATTTTCTTTTTTTTGCATTTTCTCCTCCACTTTCTATTTAGGGAATGCTGATACGCATTCCCCAAACATGTTTTGCTGCTATTTACCGATTTACTGCCTTCGTTATTTTGCTTTTGTCGCTTTCTTTACCGTTGCAGCATTTGCGGTATTTCCTTCAATATATTTACTTCCGCTCTTTACCAAAGCAGTTACTTTATACTGATAGGTGGTTTTCTTTTTCAATTTCTTAACCGTGTACGTCGTTGTGCTTGCAGACTTAATGGTCTTTAAGCATTTCCACTTCTTGCTGCTGGAAGAATACATATAAACTTTATAGCCAGATACGTTTGCGGCTTTCTTCCAAGCCAGCTTCATGCTGTTTTTGCTTGCAGCTGCAACTCTTAATCCACTAACCTTTGCTGGTCTGACAGTTACTTTGAATTTCGCATATGCTTTCGCAGATGACTGTGATTTCACTGTAACGTTTGCCACACCCGGTCTGACTGTAGTCAGCTTCAGTTTCGTACCGCTGACAGATACTTTTAAGATCTTTGTATTGTCAGATTTGACGGAAAGTTTTTTATTTGTCGTAGTTGTCGGTATAATGGAAACATTCAATGTTTTTACCGATTTACTGTAATCCAGTGTCAATGACGACTTCACACCATCAACCGTTACTTTCTGTGCCGGAATATCGATTCCGATCGGTCCTTCTCCTTCTGCTTTTGGAAGAACCTTTACTTTATATACAGCAGTCTTTTCTACATCACCTGTTTTTACAGATACTGTAATGTTTGCGGTTCCTTCTGCAACTGCTGTTACAGTTCCATCTTTTACATTTGCAATTTCCGGATGATCGCTTACCCAGCTTACAACCGGATTCTTTGCGTTAGACGGACTGATCACTACATAAGAAGCCAATTTTGCTACTTCACCGACATGAAGTTCTCCTTCGGTTGTTTTCAGTTCGACTTTTTCTACTAGCACATCTTCTACCGGTGTTTCTTCGCCTTTGACATTGACATCAACACGACAGATTGCCATGTATCCGCCATCTTTTGAAACGGCTGTTACCCATGCATAGCCAGGTTTTTTTGCTGTCACTTCTCCGTCTTTTACACTGATGACTGTCTCATCGGTCACTGCCCAGTAAATTGTCTTATCGGTTGCATCTGCAGGAGACAGTGTCAATTCAGAAGCAAGGGATGCTGTTTTTCCAGGCTCCAGTTCCATCTCGGATTTACTGAATTTCAAACCATCTACATATGTGATCGTTGGATCCGGTTCTTTTACAGTCACCTTACAGGTTGCCGCTTTCTTTCCATCTTCTGTTTCTACGGTAATGTTTGCCTCACCTTTCGCAATGGCAGTTACATGACCATTTTCAGAAACAGTTGCTACCGACTTGTTATCTGTAGACCATTTCAAGTTCTTATTTGTTGCATCACTTGGTAATACAGTTGCAATAAGGTCTGCTTCTTTTCCTACCAGCAATTCTAATTCTTTCTGAACAGAAACACTTTCTACCGGAATCTCCTTTGCGGATACTGTTACATGGCAGACTGCGGTCTGATATTCCTCATCTTCCACATTCTTTACTTTTACTGTAATATCTGCTTTTCCTTCTTTTAATGCGGAGATAGAAATCGTTGTCTGTCCGTCTGTTTCATTTAATTTTGCAACTGCAACATTCTCATCAGAGCTTTCTACTGTTTTTTCAGCTTTCTCGCGTTCATGTTTGATATTGCAAATAATATCGGTTGTATCACCTGCAACCATCGTCTTTTCTTCCGGCCATACACTGACTTCGATCTGATCCGGTGTCTGGATGACTTGTTTTGGCTTTACAGCTACCGTACAGAATGCCGTTTTTCCGTTTGATGCTGTTGCAACAACGGTTACTGCTTCTGCTTGTTTTACTGCTTTTGCAGTGATCGTACAAGTACCATCCTTATTATTTACAAGATCTAAAGCTTCACTAGACGCCGTCCAGGTAACAGTTGGATCTGTTACATTTTCTGGCTCCACAGTCGCTGTCAATGTTACAGGTGCATCTCCCTCCGTAAGTGCCACGGATGTCTGATCCACTTTAATTGTTTCCGGTTCTACAATATCTTTTGAAACTGTTACAATGACAGATTTTGAAATATTTCCATCTTCTGTTGTGACTGTAACTTTTGTTTCTTTTGTCTCGCCGCCTTTCAGTTCTTTTCCAGTTACAAGACCTGTCTGATCAACGGTTGCCACTGTTTCATCTTCTACACTCCAGATCACATTCTGATTATCTGCGTCACTCGGAGTGATGGTTGCTTTCAACTGACCTGTGCTGTTTGATTTTATTTTCAGACCGTCTGGTGAAATTGTCACATCTTTTACAGGTGTCGTAACTTTTACAGCAGCTGTTGCAACTACTGTTCCATCATCCCAAGATGCTGTCACGGTTGTTTCACCTGACTTCACAGCGGTAATCTTTCCATCTGCATCGATTGTTGCAACGGTTTCATCTTCAGATGTATAAGTCAAACCTGTCAGATCTGCACCTGCCGGCTCCACTTTTAATTCTGTTTCTACGGTCTCTTCTTTCTTTAACTCATAGGTTTTCTTATCGAATGCCAGTTTCTGCGGTAATTTCTGAACATCCGGATCCGGAATATTTTCAAATACTCCAAAATCTTTCATTTCGATTTTACCTTTAAACGCTGTATCAACACCAATAAATCCGACTTTGATCGCATCCCAGCTTGTCTCTGTAACACCAGTCAACGGTGCATAAACAAATGCAGAATATGTTTTTGTGATCGGATCGTATTTTTTATTGTAGAATACTGTATTTTTGTTAAATACTTCTTTTTCTACATATTCTTCTGTGTCATCTGCAGTTGCAATCGGGTCTTGTACCTCTTTCGCTGCCTGTGTATTTTCTTCTGTTTCCACATCCATCAAAGAAACATTTGATGCACCAGCTGCTCTTGTCAAGTTAGAAGCAGATGTCTGGAAAGAGAAATTTGAGATTGTAAAGCTTCCGGTTGCTTTTTCCCCATTACCTGGATAGAATTTAAACGCGATCGCGCGAACGTCATCCAAATCCTCTAATGAACCGGTAAACTGCCATCCAGTTGATGCATTTTTCCAATCACTGCTTGTAAAGGAATAAGAAACCTGTTTGCTTCCACCCGCAGGTATGATACATTCTCCTGCACCTACGCCAGAATTTTCACTCCAAGTCCAGTTTGCTCCTGTACGAACAACAATGTTGCAGTGAATATCTGCATTACTGTTATTTGTCAATGTTGCATTGATTCCAGCGTATGGTCTTACATCCATACCTTCACCAAGTCCTGGTTTTGTTTCTGTCTGAACAGAACCATATTCTTTTTTCTGATCTGTAAGATCTGTAAAGGAAGCTGTTAATTTTCCATCTTTCAAAGTGGTTGTTGTATCGCTTTTTGCATCTGCATCCGGATATACCCATGTAAAGGCTTCTACTGTTTTCGGACGATTCATCTCGATCAGATCATCACGATATGCATTGTCCTCCAGGTCAAATCCCATGCTGCAGAAATCGACTGGATAAGCAATTTCTCCTGTACCGCTCTGAATACGGAAACTGATCTGTTTTACATCATTTAAATTCGGAACTTTGCTGATATCAAAGCTGATGAGCTCGGTCATACGACCTGCCACATCAATGTAATGTGGATCATTCGGCTCGATCCAATCCCAACCGCTTCCGGTTTTTAAGATCAAATCGATCTGAACCGGTTCTGAGTTTGTGTTTCTGACAATCAGGTCTAAGGATGAATGTCCGCTTAGATTCATTCCATCCGAATTTGCTGTATACAATGTAGGATATGGCTGATCAGCCTCATCTGCACTGTCTAATTTCAGATCCTCTACACGATATCCGCCATTTGATAAGCTTGATATACTTCCGACCGTACTTGCCGTATTCATATCACCGTTTTTACACAGTTTCCACTCATAGCTTTTCAGATCCCCTGCATCTACCGTCACACTGTCTTTGTCTTCGATCACAGGTGGTGTTGGTGGAACTACGTGTTCCGGATTCTTTACTGACTCCGGTGCTTCACCTAAATGAGAAGAACCTGAATAGGAGCCCTTGTTATATGCCAGTTTTGAAGTCTGTTCAATTCCGTTTTTACCCCAGAATACGAATTTACCCCATTCTGTCAGATCATTTTTTGAGAAAGTTACAGCACTTGTCATATCAAGAACGGCATCGTCACCACCGTTACCTGCCCATGACCAAGCTAACCATCCAATGTTGTTTTTTGCACAATAATCAACCAGATAACGTTCATCGACATCTTTTTTACTCTGCCAATAACCGAACTCACCAACGCACATACATACGCCTTTTGCTTTCAGTCCGTCTAATCCTTCGTCAATCGATGCGCTGTCTTTTCCTAAAACAGAATATACATGATAGGAAAACATGGTGTTACCAGTTGTATCCGCTGCGAGTACGTCTTTACATCCAGAAATAATCGGGCCTGTTTCCTGTCCCCATCCGGTTGCATCGATCATCAAGGTATTTTCCAATCCAGCGTCTCTCAGCTTCTTTACAGCTGTGACATATGTATTTTTCCACAGATTTCCTTTTCCCCATGTGCCCTGCCATTCATTTGCAATATTTACAATGACATAATCCTTGTTGGCATTCAACAGATCTTTCATTTCCAGCCAATAGTTGCAGGCACGGGTCGTAATATTTTCTGGTGTGTCAGTACCTGTAAAGTCATGCAATTCTAAAACGCAGACCAAACCTCTTTTTTTACAAAGTTTAATAATATTTTCTACTTCAGATGCCGGTGTTTTTGTATAACCATGTTTTTTTCCATCTGTAGCATCTCTATATTCTCCTGAACCTAACACAACACGTACAGAGTTTGCACCTAAATCTGCAACATCATTGATCGATAACTCTGTTTTATCTGTATACCATGCATGTGGCAGGTTGACACCTCTGAAAATGAATTCATTATCATCTCCATCCAAAAGCTTATTTCCCTGCACATGAAGCCCTGCATTTTCTACCGGCTTCGGTTTTTCTTCTGGTTTTTTCTCTTTTACAATTCCTGTAATCGTAGATTTTAATTTTCCGTTTAATTCTTTTGGATAAGTCAGATTATATCCAATATAATTTTTTTCTGTAGTATCCAGCTTTGTATCCTTTCGGATATTTGCTGTACTGATGTCATTACTGTTTGCAGAATAGTCTAATCCTACTTCTACAGTTCCATCTTTTTCTGTTACTGTTGGTTTCGCATTTGTTACATCTGCGCTACCGTTTCCATACTGTTCACCTTCTACTGCCACCCACTGATCTGTTTCTGCTGCGAACGCGAGCTGTGGTGTTCCGGCAAACACAGATGTAACGGCAAGCAAGAAAGCTAATAAAAACGCGCCTATGCGACTTCCTTTCTTTTTCATTACAATCCTCCTATTTCATCATATAAAGTTACTACTTTCGTGGATTTAAAATCTTTTTCTGCCCTCCTATCATCCTCCACTTAAAAGTTACCTTATGGTTAAGTATACTATTTTTCCCTCTTATGTCAATTATTTCCATACCATTTTCCTATTAACTTTTTTTCATTTTATCCGAAGAAAATCCTTTAATCATGTCAGAAACTGTAATTTATGTCAAACCTAAAAAAAATGTAACTATTCAGTACCCCTTATCCAAAGATGAACTCCGGATGACCTGAGATTGC
>JBJENW010000069.1:0-20854 GCA_051880395.1 Lachnospiraceae bacterium
TCAAGCATCGCAAGTTTTCCCACCCGAACTCGACTTCATTTCTGTCTAGCCACTTCCCTGCCAGCAGCCCCGCCCCTTGTGTACCCCCGCCAAATGCCGGAAACGTCCGCATAGGAAATCTCCCGGTTGAGATATTTTTCGTCAAACTCCCCAAAAAGTAGTGGAGTCAGTAACATAGGGGTTTGCTCGACAAATCAGAATTGGCTTAAATAAAATTGTAGAAATGACGAAAAATAAAATAGATGAGGAAATAGCATATGGTAGGAGGGAGCAGATGGCAACGAGATTTGCAACAATTGGAACAAATGTGATTACGAAAAATTTTTTACAGGCAGGAAAAGGATGCGATGGATTTGAAGTGGGCGCAATCTATTCCAGGGAAAAATACCGTGCAGAGGAGCTGGCGGTTTTGAGCGGATTTGCGCAGGCAAAAGCCTGCGATTCGTTAGAGGGGTTGAAAGAGAATGAGGATGTGGATGCGGTATATGTGGCGAGCCCCACGTTTTTACATGCCAGTCAGTCAATAGAGATGCTGCGGGCGGGAAAACATGTGTTTTGTGAAAAGCCGGCGGCTTCAAATTATGCAGAATGGGATCAGATGCAAAAAGAGGCTAAAAAAGCAGGAAAGGTTTTGATGGAGGCGATGCGCCCGCTTTTTACACCGGGATTTCATGTGATTCAGGAAAATATGCAAAAAGTGGGAAGAGTTCGGAAATGTTTTTTGCAGTATTGTCAATATTCGTCCCGTTATGATAGATTTAAAAATGGAATCATTGAAAATGCGTTTCGCCCGGAATTGTCAAACGGATCTTTGATGGATATCGGAATCTATTGTGTTGAAGTGATGGTGGCGCTGTTTGGAACACCGGAAAAAATTCTGGCATCTTCTGTGATGTTGCCAGACAGTATTGACGGGGAAGGAAGTGCGATCGCGCAGTATGCGGATATGCAGGTGATCCTGTCGTATTCAAAGATTGCAGATTCTAAAACTTACGGAGAGATTCAAGGAGAAGAAGGAACTATTTACTGGAAGGATATGGGAGCACCGAAACAGGTGCGTTTCTGCCCGAGGAAGGGAGAAGAAGAACTTCTTTATGAACAAGAAGAACGGATGAATATGGAATATGAGATTGAAAAATATATGAACCTGCTCTTTGATTCTAATTTGGTAGAATCTTATAATTGGATTACAGGTGAAAGCTTGAAGATCACAGATGAGATTCGCAGACAGAGTGGAATTTGTTTCCCGGCCGATCATATATAAGAAGTGGAAAAATCTGCAAAAATGAGTGCAAAAACACGACGAAACAAACGGATCACACATGAAAAATATGGGAAAATGACGAATAAAAAGAATATAATAAAAAAATACTAGACAAAATATACAAATAGTGTTATGATGAAAAAGTAAACGGTATGTAACTGTTCGGCAGGCATTCACCTATATAGAAACGAAATAGTTTTTTATATAGGGGATGTCTGTCGTTTTTTATTCCGTTAGAAAAAAAGAGGAGGGAGAACTATGGTAGGTATCGTAATCGCATCGCATGGCGGATTTGCAAAAGGCATTTTACAATCCTCACAGATGATCTTTGGGGAACAGCCGGATGTTGCCGCCGTGACACTTCAGCCGGATCAGGGTCCGGATGATATCAGAAAACAGATGGAAGACGCGATCGCGGGATTTGAAAGTCCGGATGAAGTGCTTTTTTTGGCAGACCTCTGGGGAGGAACGCCGTTCAATCAGGCAAACAATCTCGTTTCCACCCATGAAAAGTGGGCGATCGTGGCAGGCATGAATCTGCCGATGTTATTACAGGCATTCGATGTCCGTACCACAGAAGAGACAGCACACGAGGTCGCAAGACAGATCGTGGAAGAAGCAAAAGAGGGGGTCCGGATCTATCCGGAAAGCTTAGAACCGAAAAAAGAGGAAAAAGCGGAACCAGTACAGGCAAAAGGTGGACAGGCATTACCACCGGGAACCGTTGTCGGAGACGGAAAGATCAAATACGTGTTAGCTCGTGTGGATTCTCGTTTATTACATGGACAGGTGGCAACTTCCTGGACGAAAAAGACGAATCCGAATCGAATCATTGTCGTATCGGATGCCGTTGCACACGATGATCTTAGAAAGAAACTGATCACCGAAGCGGCACCTCCGGGTGTCAAAGCAAATGTCATTCCGATTCAAAAAATGATCGAAGTGGCAAAAGATCCACGTTTTGGAAATACAAAAGCGCTTTTATTATTTGAAACACCGCAGGATGTCCTAAAGGCAGTGGAAGGCGGCGTGGAAATCGAAGAATTAAACATCGGTTCGATGGCACATTCCGTTGGAAAAGTAGTGGTCAACAAAGCCATTGCCATGGATGAAAAGGATGTCGAAACATTTGAAAAATTAAAAGCAAAAGGAATCAAATTTGATATTCGAAAAGTTCCGGCTGATTCGAAAGAGCACATTGACAATCTTTTGAAAAAGGCGAGAGAAGAACTTAAGAATGCGAAAAAATAAAAGGAGGAGTCAGTATGGATTTAAACATCGTATCGATTATTTTGATCCTTGTGATCGCGATGTTAGCAGGCATGGGAAGTGTGCTTGATGAATTCCAGTTTCATCAGCCGCTTGTGGCCTGCACATTGATCGGTCTTGTTACCGGACAGTTAGAAGCCGGGATTGTTTTGGGAGGTACTTTGCAGATGATCGCCATGGGCTGGGCGAACATTGGAGCTGCAATCGCACCAGATGCGGCACTCGCATCAGTTGCATCAGCCATTATTCTGGTATTGAGCGGAAAAGGAACCGATGGTGTAACTTCTGCGATTGCCATTGCGATTCCACTGGCAATCGCAGGATTATTCCTGACTATGATCGTTCGTACTCTTTCTGTAATCTGCGTACATCAGATGGATGCAGCAGCAGAAAAGGTAAACTTTAAAGGTGTGCAGGCTTGGCAGATGATCGCTATTTTATTACAGGGACTGCGCGTGGCAATTCCGGCAGGCGCCCTGTTATTTATTCCGGCAAAAACCGTACAGGATGCACTGGCGTCTATGCCGGCATGGCTGACAGACGGTATGGCAATCGGTGGAGGCATGGTAGTAGCTGTTGGATATGCGATGGTCATCAATATGATGGCAACCAAAGAAGTATGGCCGTTTTTTGCCATCGGTTTCTGTGTGGCTGCCGTTTCAAACCTGACCTTGATCGCACTTGGTGTTATCGGCGTTTCGTTCGCATTGATCTATTTGAAACTTTCGGATAGTGGAAAATCTTCCGGAGGCGGAAATAATAATATCGGAGATCCGCTCGATGATATTCTAAATGATTATGAATAAGGGGGAAGGAAGTATGGCTGAAAAAGTACAGTTAAGTAAAAAAGATCGATTATCCGTCGCATGGCGTTCAACTTTCCTTCAAGGATCCTGGAACTATGAACGTATGCAAAACGGAGGCTGGGTCTATGCGATGATCCCGGCGATCAAAAAATTATATCACACAGATGAAGACCGCAAAGCGGCATTAAAACGGCATTTGGAGTTTTTCAATACCCATCCGTATGTGGCATCTCCGATCGTAGGTGTTACCCTTGCGTTGGAGGAAGAACGTGCCAATGGTTCGAATGTGGACGATGCGGCTATTCAGGGTGTAAAGATCGGTATGATGGGACCACTCGCAGGAGTCGGTGACCCGGTATTCTGGTTTACCCTCCGTCCGATCTTAGGCGCATTGGGAGCATCCCTTGCCATGACGGGAAATATCCTCGGACCGATTTTATTTTTTGTTTTGTGGAACGTTGCACGTTGGGCATTCATGTGGTATACACAGGAACTCGGCTACCGTGCCGGTGTAAAGATTACGGATGACCTTTCCGGCGGTCTGCTTCAAAAAATCACAAAAGGTGCATCGATTCTTGGTATGTTCATTTTGGGAGCCTTGATACAGAGGTGGGTAAATATTACATTTACACCAGTTGTATCGAGTGTCAAGCTGGATAAAGGTGCCTACATCGACTGGGCTTCTCTTCCGTCAGGTGCCGAAGGAATCAAAGAGGCACTGACACAGTATAGCAACGGCCTTGCACTTTCCGATGTGAAAGTGACGACGCTGCAGGGCAATTTGGATTCCTTGATTCCGGGACTGATGCCGTTACTTTTAACACTGCTGTGTATGTGGTTGTTAAAGAAAAATGTATCTCCGATCGTGATCATCATCGGATTGTTCATTGTCGGTATTTTAGGACATGTCATCGGATTGTTATAAGCAGAATAGATAGAATGGAGAATGGATATGGCTCAATCAATCAATCGGGAAGTAGATCTTGTGATGAATGGTGTTTCTTTTCATGGGCTTGACAACTATGGAAAGATCATGGTGGGAGACGCGGGTTTTGAATTTTATAATGATAATAATGTAGAGGATTACATTCAGATTCCGTGGACAGAGGTGGATTACATCATTGCATCGGTAGTCGGACATGGAAAAAAGATTCCGCGTTTTGCAGTTCAGACGAAGAAAAATGGAACGTATTCCTTTTCTGCAAGAGAGCCGAAAAAACTTTTAGCAGAGATCCGAAAGAATGGATATGTACCGTCGGATCATCTGGTACGCTCTCTCACACTGGTTCAGGTGATCAAAAAAAGAATGCATGCGGCTTTTTCGAAAGTCTAGTGGATTTTCTCCGTCAAATGGGTTACAATAAAGACAAGATGAAAAATACGGTTTGACGGGGGGAAGACCAGATGTATCAGATTACGAAAGTATTGAATCACAATGCGGTTCTTGCAGTCTCGGACAGGAGCAGAAAAGAACGGCTGATCATGGGAAAAGGGGTAGGCTTTGGAAGAAAAAAAGATGACCAGATCGAAAAACAAAAAGACTGGAATAGTTATGCGCTTACGAAAGAACAGATGGATTCTACGGAGGGTGCCAGTGAGATGGTAGAGGCCATTGATCCGGTGTATTTTGAAATTTCGGATCGGATTCTTGACCGTGCGAGCGAAGAATTTGGACCGATCGACCGGAGTGTGTTGTTTCCACTTGCAGAGCATATGGCTTATGCGACAAAGCGGATAAAAAATGGGGAGGAGATTCAAAATCCTCTGACACAGGATATCCGCCTGCTTCTATATAAAGAATTCAAGGTGGCATCTGTGGCGGCAGAGCTGCTTCAAAAGGCGAAACAGGTCACAATCAGCGAGGATGAGATCGGCTTCATTGCGCTGCATGTGCACTCTGCCATTGAAAATGGAACAGACACCAAAGTCATGGAGATCGCTCGAACGGTACGCACATGTATCACATTGATCGAGCAGGATACGAATCGTCAGATCGACACGCTGACGGTCTCGTATAATTTATTGATGAACCATATCAAATATATGGTTGCGCGTGCATTGAATCACGAGGACTTGAAATTCGACATGAATCATTTTATACAGCAAAATATGCCGAAAGCCTTTCAGACTGCCAAAACAGTCTGGGAATATCTGGAAAAACAACTCGGCATGCCGCTGCATGAAAATGAGATCGGATATCTCGCGATTCACATTGCGCGTGTATATGAACAGGATGAAACAGGAACAAATAAAAAAGAGAAAATAGAGAAAGGAGAATGACTATGAAAGAATTTCAGTACACAATCACAGATGAGGTAGGCATTCACGCAAGACCGGCAGGACTTCTTGCAAAAAAGGCGAAAGAATTTGGCGATAAGATCACCATTACGACAAGCGCCGGGAAAAGCGCAGAGGCAACAAAACTCATGGCATTGATGGGACTGGGTGTGAAACAGGGTGACACAGTGACAGTGACGGTAGAAGGCGCAGGCGAAGATGCGACCGCAGATGCGATGGAGCAGTTTTTCAAAGAGAATTTGTAAGTAGAAGGAAACGTCCTTCAGAATGGGAGCCGCGTATGGAAAAATTAGAAGGAAAAAGTATTTTTAAGCGTATCGCCATTGGAAAGATCTTATTTTATGAAAAACAGCAGGCGGTCATCAATGAAGGAAAAAGCGAAAATCCAGAGCTGGAAATGCAGCGGTATCAGCAGGCGAAAGAAAAAGCCATTGCACAGCTGCAGGAATTGTACAAGAAAGCCTGTGAAGATGTCGGTGAGGAAAGCGCAGAAGTGTTTGACGTACATGCGATGCTGTTAGATGATGACGATTATAATGATTCAGTAAAAGAACTCATTGAGGAGGAACATCTTTTTGCAGAAAATGCCGTGACACAGACAGGAGAAAAATTTGCACAGATGTTTTTAGCAATGGATGACGAGTATTTTCAGGCGCGTTCAGCGGATATGCGGGATATCTCGGAGCGGGTAGTCAATATTCTCTGCGGCGTACAGAGTACACAGATGCTAACGGAACCGGTGATTCTTGTGGCAAAAGATCTCGCACCGAGTGAGACCGTACAGATGGATAAAGAAAAACTGCTGGCATTTGTCACAGAACTTGGCTCCGAAAACTCGCATACGGCAATTCTTGCCAGAACGATGAGTATCCCGGCATTGATCGGCATAGAGATCAATCCGGCGTGGAATGGAAAAACAGCTGTGGTAGACGGCTATACCGGGACACTTTATGTAGACCCGGATGCAGATACAATGGCAGAATTGCAGAAAAAATATGAAAAAGACCAGGAAGAACAAAAACTTTTAGAATCGCTCAAAGGAAAACCGGATGAGACAAAGAGCGGCCGGAAAGTGAAGTTATATGCCAATATCGGAAACGTTTCGGATGTCGAAACCGTGTTGAAAAACGATGCGGCGGGAATCGGCCTGTTTCGAAGTGAATTTTTATATTTAGAGCAGGATCATCTGCCGACGGAAGAAGAGCAGTTTGCCGCATACAAAGCCGTTGCAGAAAAAATGGGTGGAAAGAAAGTGGTGATCCGGACGATGGATATCGGTGCCGATAAACAGGCGGATTATTTTCATTTTGCCCACGAGGAGAATCCGGCGATGGGATACCGCGCGATTCGCATCTGCCTGACACAGACGGATATCTTTAAAACCCAGCTGCGCGCATTGCTTCGAGCCGCAAACTACGGAACGATCTCTGTGATGTATCCGATGATCATTTCCGTGAAAGAAGTGAAACGAATCAAAGAGATCGTAAAAGAAGTGCAGGAAGAACTGACAAAAGAGCAGATTCCGTTTGGAGAAATCGAACAGGGCATCATGATCGAGACGCCGGCTGCAGCAGTCATAAGTGATGAGCTGGCAAAAGAAGTCGATTTCTTTAGTATCGGAACAAACGATCTGACACAGTATACGCTGGCGATTGACCGGCAGAATGCAAATTTAGGGGATTTTTATGACTCTCATCACCCGGCGATTTTGCGTCTGATCGAAATGACCGTTAAAAATGGACATGCTCATGACTGTTGGGTAGGAATCTGTGGAGAACTTGGTGCGGATCTGACACTGACCGAGACATTTTTGAAGATGGGAATCGATGAATTGTCTGTTTCACCGGGAATGGTGCTTCCTCTTCGAAAGAAAATCCGTGATACAGAGTAAGAAAGTCGAAAGAAAAAGGCCAAAACCCGTTGTTGTTTCAAGGGTTTGGCCTTTTTTGTATTTTCAATTGCTTTTTTAAAAAGCATGTGATATAATCAGTAAATGACTGTTAGAGGCTCAACTACGCCTTGACGGCGTAAGCGCGGACGAGCGAAAAGAAACATACATCTAGCTTATAGATATATTTTAAGGAGGAAAATAGTAACAATGAGCGTACAGGTAGCAAATTTAGACGAAAAAAATATGGTGCAGCTTACAATCGAGGTACCAGCTGAAGAATTAGAGAAAGCTTTACAGGCAGCTTACAACAAACAGAAAAAGAACATTAGTATCCCGGGCTTCCGTAAAGGCAAGGTACCGAGACAGATGATCGAAAAAATGTATGGACCGGAAGTTTTCTATGAAGACGCTGCTAATATTCTGATTCCGCAGGAATATCCGAAAGCATTAGACGAAAGTGGTCTGGACATCGTTTCTCAGCCAAAGATCGAGGTTTCTCAGTTAAAGAAAGGAGAAAACTTTATCTTTACTGCAGATGTAGCTGTAAAACCGGAAGTCGAATTAGGCAAATATATTGGTGTTACCGTTACGAAAATTGATACAAGCGTATCTGATGAAGAAGTAGACGAAGAAATCGAAAAACAGAGAAACAATAATGCAAGAACTGTCAAAGTAGAAGACAGAGCGATCGCAGAAGGCGATACCGCAAACATTGATTTCGAAGGCTTTATCGACGGAGAGCCGTTTGAAGGCGGAAAAGCAGACGCACAGCCACTTACGATCGGTTCCCATAGCTTTATCGAAGGATTTGAAGAGCAGTTGGTAGGAAAGAATATCGGAGATGATGTAGAAGTAAACGTGACTTTCCCAGAGAACTATCATGCAGCAGATTTAGCAGGAAAACCAGCTGTATTTAAAGTAAAGATCAACGATATCACAACAAAAGAACTTCCGGAGTTAAACGACGAGTTTGCTCAGGATGTATCTGAGTTTGATACATTAGATGCATACAAAGAGGATGTAAAGAAAAATCTGACAGAGCAGAAAGAAAATGACGCAAAGCAGAAAAAAGAAGAAGAAGCAATCAGAAAGATTGTAGAGAAATCAAAAATGGATATTCCGGAAGCGATGGTCGAGACACAGATTCAGAATATCATCAATAACTTTGCAAATCAGCTTGCACAGCAGGGATTGAATATGCAGCAGTATATGCAGTTTACTGGCCTTACGATCGATAAATTAGAAGAGCAGGTAAGACCGGAAGCAGTGACACGTATTGAGAACAGTCTTGTTTTAGAGCAGATTGTGAAAGATGAGAACATCGAAGTGACAGATGAAGATTTAGATGCAGAAATGCAGAAAATGGCAGATGCTTACAAGATGGAATTAGATCAGGTAAAAACGATGCTTGGAGATGAGCAGAAAGATGCAATCCGTGAAGATCTGAAAATTCAGAAAGCAGTGGATCTTGTTATGGGCAGCATTAAAGAGCGTGCAAAAGCAAAAACCAAAAAAGACGATGAAGAAGAAACCGAAGCATAAATCGGAAAAGCAGGAGGCGGGCTGGTCATAAGCGTGACCGGTCTGTTTCAATAAATATAGAAAATGACCTGTGGCAGGCAGGCAGATTGGAGGATGAGTATGAGTTTAGTACCTTACGTCATTGAACAGACCAGCAGAGGCGAACGCAGCTTTGACATTTATTCAAGATTATTAAAAGACAGAATTATTTTCTTAGGAGAAGAGGTAAACGAGACAACGGCAAGCCTTACCATTGCTCAGCTCCTTTTTCTGGAATCCGAGGATCCGAGCAAGGATATTCAGTTATATATCAATTCTCCTGGCGGAATGGTAACAGCAGGACTTGCAATTTATGACACAATGAATTATATTAAATGTGATGTATCTACGATTTGTATGGGAATGGCAGCCAGCATGGGAGCATTTTTACTTTCCAGCGGTGCAAAAGGAAAACGATATGCTCTGCCAAACTCTGAGATCATGATTCATCAGCCGTCTGGTGGTGCCAAGGGTCAGGCTACAGAAATTGAAATTGCAGCAGAGAATATCTTAAAGACAAAGAAACGCTTAAATGAGATTTTAGCAAAGAACACAGGAAAACCATACGAGCAGATTGTTGCAGACTGTGAAAGAGATCATTATCTTGATGCACAGGAAGCAAAAGAATATGGACTGATTGATGAGGTAATTGTAAGCCGATAAGCAGCGGTTCAGATATACCGGTGAAACAGTGTACCGGTTACGTAACAGGAAACAGTGAGGGACAGTACATTCGAAAAAGCACTGTCCCTTTATCAGCATGATGGAAATAGCGGGGTGAAAAAATGGCAGGAAGAAATGGCGACGACAGAATCAGATGCTCCTTTTGCGGAAAGACACAGGAGCAGGTCCGTAAACTGATTGCCGGACCAAATGGTGCATATATCTGTGATGAGTGCGTAGATATTTGTGCAGATATTATCGAAGAAGAATTTGAAGACGATCAGAATGAAACAAATGGAATCGGTGATATTAATCTTCTGAAACCGGAAGAATTAAAAGAATTCCTTGATGAGTATGTCATCGGACAGGAAGCAGCAAAAAAAGTTCTCTCTGTTGCAGTATATAATCACTATAAGCGAATTACAGCTGGAAAAGATGTAGATGTAGAATTACAGAAAAGTAATATCCTGATGCTGGGACCGACCGGTTCCGGAAAAACGCTTCTGGCACAGACATTAGCACGTGTATTGAATGTTCCGTTTGCGATTGCGGATGCGACAACTTTGACAGAAGCCGGATACGTAGGTGAAGATGTTGAGAATATTTTGCTGAAACTGATTCAGGCAGCAGATTACAATATAGAAAAAGCTCAGTGTGGTATCATTTATATCGATGAAATTGATAAGATCACAAAGAAATCAGAGAATGTGTCTATTACGAGAGACGTTTCCGGTGAAGGTGTACAGCAGGCATTATTGAAGATTTTGGAAGGTACGGTTGCATCTGTTCCACCGCAGGGAGGAAGAAAACATCCGCAGCAGGAACTGATCCAGATCGATACGACCAATATTCTTTTTATCTGCGGCGGTGCATTTGACGGATTAGAAAAGATCATTGAAAATCGTATGGATCAGAAATCAATCGGATTTAATTCCGATGTCTCCGTTCACGATGAAAAGACGGTTAGCGAATACTTCAAAGAAGCGCTTCCGCAGGATTTTGTAAAATATGGTCTGATTCCGGAATTTATCGGACGTGTGCCAATCACCGTGTCTCTGGATGCATTGGATGAAGATGCATTAGTGCGGATTTTAGAGGAACCAAAAAATTCATTGGTAAAACAGTACAAAGGCTTATTTAAACTGGATGGTGTAGATTTAGAGTTTGATAAAGATGCCATTCGCGAAATTGCGAAGAAGTCTTTGGCACGAAAAACAGGAGCCCGTGGATTGCGTGCAATTATGGAAAATATCATGATGGATTTGATGTATCGCGTTCCTTCGGACGATACGATCAAGAAGTGTACGATCACAAAGGATGCAGTGATTGAAGAAGGAGAGCCTTTATTGGAGCGGGAAAGCGCTTAAAAGGCTTTAGAAATTGAACAAAACGGTAAAGAAAGCGGATATGTTTGAGTATCCGCTTTCTTACTATGGTGTAAGGAGAAAGAAAGATACGTGGAAGAAAGAAAAGAAACAGTACCTGTAGTGATCTTGCGCGGAATTGTGCTATTGCCGGATATTGTTACACATTTCGATATCAGCCAGGCGGACTCGATTCGTGCTGTGGAAACTGCACTGAGTGAGAAAAAAGAAATTTTTTTGATTGCGCAGAACGATTTGGAGGCAGAGAAAACAAATCAGAGCGTACTCTATGAAATCGGAATTCTGGCAGAAGTGAAACAGGCGGTCAAGATGCCGGGGAACATTGTACGGGTCATTGTAGAAGGAACAAAGCGCGCCCGGCTGCTGCAACTTCTGGAGGCGGATGAGTTTTTGCAGGCAGAAGTGGATGTTATAGAGGAAGAAGCAGAATTTTTACCGGATGAAGTGCAGGAAGCTATGCTGCGCAGCTTGCAGGAGACACTGCAGCGCTATGTCAGGCTGGTGCCAAAAACAGGGAAGGAATTTGTTTCCGATGCAGAAAAAGAAACAGATCTGAAAAAACTCATGAGTTTGATCACGACGCATATTTCGCTGCGTTATGACCGGAAACAGAGGTTGTTAGAGGCAAAGAATTTAGAAGAACGTTATGAAACTTTGATGGCGTTCCTTTTAAATGAGATTAATATTTTAACAATTAAGAACGAATTTCAAAAGAAATTAAAAGATCAGGTAGACAAAAATCAAAAGGAATATCTGTTGCGGGAACAGATGAAACTGATTCGAAAAGAATTGGGAGAGGATACGATTGAAGCGGATGTCAGACAATATCAGGAACAGTTAAAAAAGCTGAAAGCGCCAAAAGCAGTAAAAGAAAAGATAAAAAAAGAGATCAGTCGTTTTCAAAATTTCGGTTCATCATCTGCAGAGAGCAGTGTCAGTCGCTCCTATATTGAAACGCTGCTAGAGCTGCCATGGGAGAAAGCATCGAAAGAGCAGCCGGATTTAAAACAGGCGGAAGCAGTTATGCAGGCAGATCATTATGGTATGCAAGATGTGAAAGAACGGATTCTGGAATTTTTGGCGGTGCGCAGTCTGACAGAATGCGGAGATACTCCAGTGATCTGTCTTGTTGGCCCACCAGGAACCGGAAAGACCAGTATCGCACGTTCTGTGGCGAAAGCGTTGAAAAAAGAGTATGTCCGTATCAGTCTTGGCGGTGTGCGGGATGAAGCGGAAATTCGTGGGCATCGCCGTACTTATGTCGGAGCGATGCCAGGAAGAATCGTGATGGGATTGCGCAATGCCGGAGTGAAAAACCCGTTGATGTTGTTAGATGAGATCGACAAAGTCGGAAGCGACTATAAAGGGGATCCGGCGGCTGCACTGTTAGAAGTATTAGATGGTGAACAAAACAGGAAATTTCGTGACAATTATGTAGAAATTCCGGTAGATTTATCGGATGTATTATTCATAGCAACGGCAAATTCGGCACAGGATATTCCAAAACCCCTGTTAGACCGTATGGAAGTGATTGAAGTCTCTTCGTATACATCCAGCGAAAAGCTGCATATTGCAAAGGAACATTTGTTAGCGCGTCAGATGGAACGCAATGGACTGAAGGAGGGCCAGTTGTTGATCAGTCAGAAGGCATTGCAGAAGATGATTTCTGGTTATACAAAGGAAGCAGGTGTCCGAAATCTGGAAAGAAAGATTGGTTCAGTCTGCCGAAAAGCGGCACGTGTGATTTATTCCGGCAAAAAGAAAAGTGTTCGTATCAATGAGAAAAATCTGTCTGATTATCTGGGAAAAGAGAAATATAGTGAAGATGAGATGCGAAAAACAAATGAGGTTGGAATCGTGCATGGGCTGGCATGGACAAGCGTGGGTGGCGTGGTATTAGAGATTGAAGTAAATGTCATGCCTGGGTCTGGAACAATGAAGCTGACCGGACAAATGGGAGATGTAATGAAAGAATCAGCAGAAACAGGCTTGAGTTATATTCGCTCTGTGATGGAACAACACGGTGTAGATGCCGAGTGGTTTCAGAAACAAGATATTCACATCCATATTCCGGAGGGAGCTGTGCCAAAGGATGGACCTTCTGCCGGAATCACGATGGCAACAGCTGTTCTTTCTGCACTGACAAATACAAAAGTATGTGCAGATGTGGCAATGACAGGGGAAATCACACTGCGTGGCCGTGTACTGCCAATCGGTGGATTAAAGGAAAAATTGCTTGCAGCGAAGAATGCAGGAATGAAAACAGTCTGTGTGCCGGCACAGAATCAAAAAGATGTAGAAGAAATTTCAGATGAGATCACGCGCGGCATGGAGATCGTGTATGTGAAGCAAATGGATGAAGTTGTGAAAACAGCATTTTGGAAAGAATAGAGGAAGAACATGATTATTAAATCTGTAAATTTAGAAACTGTGTGTGGAATTACAAGTAAGCTGCCAGAGAATACAAAACCGGAGATCGCGTTTGCTGGAAAATCAAATGTGGGAAAATCCTCTTTAATTAATGCGCTGATGAATCGTAAAGCGCTTGCGCGTACATCTGCGCAGCCGGGAAAAACGCAGACGATCAATTTTTACAACATTAATGATGAGATGTATTTGACGGACCTTCCAGGGTATGGGTATGCGAAAGTACCGGATTCCGAGAAGAAAAAATGGGGAAAGATGATAGAAAATTATCTGTATACCTCAAAACAGCTGCAGGCAGTATTTTTGCTGGTTGATATTCGCCATGAACCGTCTGCAAATGACAAACAGATGTATGACTGGATCAATTATCATGGGTATCAGCCGATCATTATCGCAACGAAGCTGGATAAATTGAAACGTAGTCAGGTACAAAAGGCAGTTAAGGTTGTTCGGCAGGGGCTGGGAATGAGTAGTCAGGATCTGGTTTTGCCGTTTTCTGCGTTAACGAAACAGGGAAGAGAAGAGATTTGGGATGTGATGGATCAGATTCTTCTTGATGCGCAGGAAAAAAAGACTGATGGAATCTAAAGATTCCATCAGTGAAAAGCTTTATTCAGCTCTAAGGCAACCAGGTGTTTGCAGTCGTTACAGTAATGTCCAAATGGAATGCGTTTACGACAGCGTTTGCAGTGTAAATCCGCTTTTTTTAAGGCTTCAGAAGAGAGCTCTCCTGAATCGAGAAATTGTTGGACATAGTCGACATCAAAGGAAAATTGTAAAGCAATTTTTTCTACAGTTGCATCCGGGTATTCAATTAAAAATTGTCGAATTTTGCTTAAATCTGATTGACTTAGTTCGTTGCATTTCGGACATAGATAATAGCCGTTCCCTTTTGAAATCAATTCAGATCCACAAACAGGACAAAAATGTGCACCAAATGAACTTCGCGTATGAGTTGTATTCATACCAGTCACCTTCTTAAAAATAGAATCTTAGTATCATTATTTAGTATATCATATCACCTAGAAAAAGGGAAGAAGAGAGAGGAACAGACATGAAAAAAAATAAATATTTGTTTGTGGTGGTGCTGTTGCTGACCATTACGTTGGTGAGTACCGGGCTGACAGTTGTGTATGTACAGCAGGAAAATGAGCAGCAGACAAAGGATTTGACAGTGGTGACATCTTTTTATCCGATGTATATTGCGACAATGAATGTAATTGGTGACTGCAAAGGAGTACATCTGGAAAGTCTGAGTGAACCGAAGACCGGCTGTCTTCATGATTATCAGCTTACTCCTCAGGATGTAAAACTTTTGGCAAAAGCGGATGTGTTTGTCGTAAATGGTGGTGGAATGGAAAGTTTTCTAGCGGACACCGTCGAACAATATCCAAAACTTTCTGTGGTGGATACTACAGATGGCGTGGAAATTTTGGAAGACAATGCGCATGTATGGATGGAATTGGAACTTTATCAGCAGCAGGTGCAGAAAATCGCAGAAGGGATGAAAAAAGCTGATCCGAAAAATGCGGATTGCTATCAGGAAAATGCAGATGCGTATACAGCAAAGGTCAAGGAGCTCCAGAAAGAAGCAAACCAGTTGAAAAATATGGTCCCGCAGGGAGAAAAAGTGATACTGTTTCACGAAGCGTTTGAATATGTCGCGAAAGAGTATGGGTTTACGACATCTTATGTGTTGGATTTAGACGAAGAACGTCAGGTGAGTGCCGGTGAGGTGGCCGATGTCCTGTCGCAGATTAAGGAGAATCATGTATCTGTCATTTTTGCGGAAGAATTGTATGGGAAAACAATGGGGGATACGGTGGAAAAAGAATCGAATGTTCATGTCTGTTATCTGGATTCCCTGGTACGAGGCGAAACAGATGCGGACAGCTATCTGAAAGGGATGGCGCGTAACATCGAACTGGTAAAGGAGGCGTTTGCACAATGAAAAAAATGATACAGCCGTGTGGCCTGCATTGTATCAAAGTGCGTAATCTGGGTGTTTCTTTCGGAAATCAGGTGGTGCTAAGAGATATCAATTTGCATATTCACTGTGGGACGCTGACAGCTTTGGTCGGACGAAACGGTGCAGGAAAATCGACTCTGGTAAAAACCATTTTAGGAGAGATTCCACATACTGGTTCGATAGATTTTCGGGATTCAGAAAATGGACATATACAGAAATTGAACGTGGGATATGTACCGCAGACGTTGAATATAGAAAAATATACGCCAATCAGTGTGTATGATATGATGGCGGCGTTTCGCTCGTGTTCGCCTGTGTTTCTTCGAAAAAAGAAGAAACTTTATGCAGAAATCCAAGAGGCACTGCAATATTTTCAAGTAGAAGATCTGATTGATCAGCAGGTGTGCAACCTCTCTGGAGGACAGTTGCAGCGTGTACTGCTTTCTATGGCAGTGATGGACGAACCGAATTTACTTTTGTTAGACGAGCCGGTTTCCGGAATTGATCAAAACGGTATGGATCTGTTTTATGAGACGATGGATTATTTGAGAAAAAATTTTGATCTTGCGATCCTTTTAGTTTCTCATGATCTGGATTATGTGGCACGTTATGCGGATAAAGTGGTGTTACTGGACGAGACAGTTTTAAAGCAGGGAAGTGTGCGGGAAGTTTATCAGAGTGAAGAATTCCAAAGTGTATTTAAAGATGCCGCGTTTCCCTGGAAAGAGGAGGTGTCGAAATGAGTCTGATTCGAGAGTGGCTGCAGTATGATTTTATGCGAAATGCATTCTTGGCAATTCTAATCATCACACCACTGTTTGGTGTACTTGGCACGATGATCGTCAACAACAAAATGGCGTTTTTTTCCGATGCACTGGGACATTCTGCATTGACCGGTATAGCGATTGGTGTGGTACTCGGTGTAACAAATACAAATCTTTCCATGATGGTATTTGCGATTGCCTTTGCACTTTTGTTAAATAAGATCAGCAGTTATAATACAGCATCTACGGATACGATCATATCGGTATTTTCTTCGGCAAGTATGGCAATCGGTCTAGCGATTTTGTCGAAGGGCGGAAATTTCAGCAAATATTCCAGCCTGCTGGTTGGAGATATTTTGAGTATTACACCGCAGGAAATTTTCTTTTTACTCTTACTGTTTTTTGCGACAATGTGTTTCTGGTTGTGTTGCTTTAATCATCTGGTGGCTGTCAGTATGCACGCGACGCTGGCGCACAGCCGTGGAATCAGGGTAAAGATTTTGAAAAACATGTTTGCTGTGTTTATCGCATGTGTGGTGATGTTGTCCATTCGCTGGGTGGGAATTTTGATCATCAATGCGCTTTTGATCCTTCCAGCGGCTTCTGCACGAAATATTTCGGCAAATATGCGGGAATATCATTTTTTTTCCGTGCTATTTTCCTTGTTTTCTGGTATACTGGGATTACTGGTGTCATATTACACAAATGTTGCTACGGGACCGATGATCGTGATACTGGCCTCGGTTGTGTATTTTGCGACATATTTGTATGGTAGAAAATTGCAATAAGAAAAAGGAAGGAAACAAAAAATGAGTCAGGAAGTATTAGCCACAGTGGCAGGAAAAGAAATTACAGACAAAGATGTAGAGAATTTGATCGCAAATTATCCGCCGGAGCAGCGGATCTATGTGACAAGCCCAAGTGCACGTCCGGAATTAGTGGAACAGTTGATCTCTTTTGAGTTGTTTGCAAAAATGGCTGAAGAAGAAAAGATTGATGAGACAGAGGAATTCAAAGAGACATTAGAGCGCATGAAAAGAGAGCTTGCCAGCCATATGGCAGTTAGCAGTATCTTGAAAGAGTTACAAGTGACACAGGATGAGGAAAGCATTTATTACAGAGAACATCAAAATGAATTTAAACAGGGGGCATCTGTACGTGCAAGACACATTCTGGTAGCAGAAGAGGCAGAGGCGAAAAAAATCGCGGAAGAAATCGCAAATGGAAAGAGTTTTTCGGAAGCGGCAAAAGAGTATTCTACCTGCCCATCAAAGGAACAGGGAGGAGATCTCGGATTTTTCCAGAAAGGTCAGATGGTTCCGGAGTTTGAAAAAGCTGCATTTGAAGCAGAGTTAAATAAAATTGTCGGACCGGTTCAGACACAGTTTGGTTATCACTTGATTTTGGTAGAAGATAAAAAAGAAGAAAGTGTTACACCGTTTGAAATGGTGAAACAGCAGATCCATGATACACTTTTGCATGATAAGCAGCAGGAAGTGTATGCTGCGAAAGTGGATGAGTTAGAGAAAAAATATGGTGTAGAGCGTCATCTGTAAAAAATTATATGAAAAGACACCTGCCTGTCCGGGGTTTGGACAGAGCAGGTGTTTTTGTTCGAAAAGAAAACTTAGTTTTCACTCATTTTTTTTGATTTTGCACTGCAAGTTTGTTGTGCAGTAATTACTGCGCTGCGGAAACCTTCACGTTCTAAGCAGGCAACCGCATCGATGGTAGTACCACCCGGTGAGCAGACAGCGTCCTTTAATTCTCCCGGATGTTTACCGGTTTCTAAAACCATTTTTGCACTGCCGTAAACGGACTGTGCAGCGAATTTATAGGCTTGCGCACGCGGCATACCGTCTGCTACGGCAGCATCTGCCATAGCTTCGATAAACATATACACATAAGCCGGAGAAGAACCACTTACACCGACAACTGCGTCCATTAAAGATTCCGGAACAATCTCGGCTTTTCCGAAGCTTTCAAAAATGGAAACAACACAAGCTGTTTCTTCCTCTGTCATGGAAGCATTTGGAGTCAATGCGGACATCGCCTCTAGCACCATTGCTGGTGTGTTTGGCATGGCGCGGACGAGCTTGATCGGTTTTCCAAACAGGTGTTCCACTGTCTGAATGGACTGACCGGCTGCAATGGCCACAATAATTGTGGAATCTGTGACGACGTCTTTGATTTCTTCGATGACGGTCTGATATAAATATGGTTTGACAGCTAAAAATAGAATATCCGATTCTTTTGCGACCTCTTTATTATCCAGAGAGGTTTTGATGTTATAATCATTTTTTAAGCGATCTAGGGTAGCCTGTGTTTTCGCACTGGCAATTACAGAGGAGGCAGGAACAAGATTGGAGCCTACAATGCCACCGATCATTGCGTTTCCCATATTTCCGCCGCCTATAAATCCAATTTTTTTCTCTAACATATTTTCTCCTTTTCAAAAGCGAACAAAGACCAGTGGAAGAAATCCACTGGTCTCTATGTATAAAAATAATAAAACGAATTAGAAATCAGTTAAAGTTTTATCTCTACGCTCTAAGAATGCAGCCATTCCTTCTTTCTGATCGTGAGTAGAGAAGAGAATGCTGAACATATTTGCTTCTAATTCTACGCCGTTTTTGATGTCCATGTCATAACCATTGTTGATTGCTGCTTTTGCAATAGAAATTGCATAGCTGCCGTTTGCAATGATCTTAGAAGCCATCTTTTTCGCAGTATCCATTAATTCTTCTTTTGCGACAACTTTGTTTACTAAGCCGATGCGGTAAGCTTCAGCAGCATCAATCTGATCACAGGTAAAGATAAGTTCTTTTGCTCTTCCCATACCTACCAGACGAGCTAATCTCTGTGTACCACCGAATCCCGGGATGATTCCAAGACCAGTTTCTGGCTGAGCAAAAACAGCGTTATCGGATGCGATACGGATATCACATGCCATAGCAATTTCACATCCACCGCCAAGAGCGAAACCATTGACAGCTGCGATGGTTACCTGACGCATATTCATTAATTTGAAGAATGGAACAGAAGCACGCATACCAAAATCTCTTGCTTCTGCTGGTGTTAATTTAGACATTTCAGCGATATCAGCGCCTGCAACGAAAGATTTGAATTCGTTTCCTTTCTTATCCGGACCACCTGTCAGGATGAGTACTTTGATATCGTCTCTAGCTTCGATTTCGGTCAGAGCTGTATTTAACTCATCTAAAGTCTCACTGTTTAATGCATTTAATGCGTTTGGACGAGCAATAGATAATACAGCAATCTCGTTTTCTACTGCTAATGTTAAATTCGTAAAATCACTCATGATTCAACCTCCTAAAAATAAATTGTTATCGTAACACCTACTAATAAATTTATATCTTTGTCAAAGATTTGTCAATAAAAAACGAATATTTTCGACAGAAATGTTTTCGCTGCTGCCACTTATACCTATATTAAAGAATAAATATCACACCAAAAGTAACATACAAATAATTTACTAGACGAATAGGAGAAAATACGTTAGAATGAGAAAGGATGTTTTGAAATTCAAAGTAGTTGTAAGAGAGAGTAAAAAGATGATAGAAAAATTTCCAATAGAATCATTGATCGAGCCGCTTTTGGCATGGTTTGAAAAGAATGCAAGAACTCTTCCGTGGCGGGAGAATGTGACACCGTATCGGGTGTGGGTATCGGAGATCATGTTGCAGCAGACAAGGGTGGAAGCAGTGAAACCTTATTTTTTACGTTTTATGAAAGAATTGCCGTCGATTCCGGCGCTGGCAGCGTGTGAGGAGGAAAAACTGCTGAAACTCTGGGAAGGATTAGGTTATTACAGCCGTGTGAGAAATATGCAGACAGCGGCGCAGACAATGGTGGAGAAGCATCACGGAGAAATGCCGCATTCCTATGAAGAAATATTAGAATTAAAAGGAATCGGAACCTATACAGCTGGGGCAATCGCATCGATTTCGTTTGGACTTCCAGTACCAGCCGTGGACGGAAATGTGCTTCGGGTTCTTACGCGTGTCAGTGCAGATTTTTCGGATATTGCGAAACAGGCGACAAAGAAAAAGATGGAGACGATCTTAAAAGAAGTCATGCCAGAAGGGCGTTGTGGCGCATTTAATCAGGCATTAATGGAGCTTGGAGCAACGGTGTGTGTACCGAATGGAGCACCGTTTTGCGAAAAATGTCCCTGGCAGGAAGTCTGTGAGGCGAGAAAGCAGGATAAAATTTCAGAACTTCCGGTAAAAAGCAAAGCAAAGGCCAGGCGTGTGGAGCAGAGGACGGTCCTGCTTCTGCGACAAGGAGAACGCGTGGCAGTCCGAAAACGTCCGGCGAAAGGACTTTTAGCAGGATTATATGAATTTCCGAATATGATGGGACATCTGACACAAGAAGAAGTCATAGAAGAGACAAAACGACTGGGTGGTATGCCGATTCGTGTAAAACGTATTCGGGATGCGAAACATATTTTCTCACATGTAGAATGGCAGATGTGGGGGTATGTGGTGCAGGTAGAAGAACAGGAGTTTTTAGCGGATTCTCAGAAAAAAAA
>JBJENW010000070.1:0-20759 GCA_051880395.1 Lachnospiraceae bacterium
ATTCCAGAGCCTGCGCTTCATCCACATCTGTGCGTTTCATAATCCGCTGTATGATTTTTTCTTTTGGAATCTGGTCTTCGATACCGGCAAAAACAATTTCTTCTATGATGCCTTCTTCCCGCATTGCCTTCGCAAAAGCTTCCTCATCAAATTCAGTTAAGACCACATGACTCACCTCCGCCCGGTTTTTTCGAAAAAAATCACTTAGACAGGGTCTGGTTTCCGCTAATTTTACCGCTTCATCGATTGCCTGATCCAGATCGTGATACAGGTTCTGAAACTCACGTACATCCTGGATGAATGCCGCATATTCATTTAGTGCCTGACAGTGCTGCATGAGCTCCTGGTTATGTCCGGCATTGATGTTTAACATGGTTGCGGTCCATTCAAACTGATGAGAGTCATCTTTTTTCAGAAAAGAATCCGAAAGCCGGTACTCCTGTTTTTCCGGTGCATCCGCTGTGCCGTTGTAAAACACAAAATACTGCGGTGTTGGAAGCGGAATCCGCTTATGGCTGTACACATTGAAGCGATGTTTGGAAAGATAGGCTTCATACAGCCTTGCAAAATATAGGAATCCGCGCAGCGGCATGTTCGGATTGATGGTACTCTGATGCTCAAACAGATTCATATAATCCGAGATGAGAAACGACACATCATTTTTCATGCTCATATAGATGGCATCCTCCAGAGTGGTAAATTCCAGGTCGTCCGGATTCTCATAATGCGAATGATTGAGCGCATTATACAGAGAAAGCAGGTGGACCTTGTTTTCCTCCTGACCGAAAATGTAGCAGAACAGTCTGTCCTTGTGTTTTCGATTTGCTGTGACAATTGTTTCCTTAGACATAAAAAACTCCTTCCTTTTGGCACGTTTTTCGTGTCGGAAACAAAGTCGTTGTCAGATTGCTAAATTCAGTATAACACGAAAAAAACGAAATGCCAAATTAAAAAAATAGTTGAATAAATGGAGCGAACTGCTCCGGGAAATACCATGAGGTATTTTTGATTGATCAAGAAATGATTCAAACAGTCAATAAGATGCCTGATGCAAAGGCAGGATGATACCGGCCTCTGCTCAGGTATTTTTTGGTAATTGTTTTTGAGTGAACAAAAATTTTTTTAATGGGTGGAAGATATCAATTTACATCCGTCCCCGATACAGTTCATAATATTCCAATGCTGTTTTTTCATTGATCCCGGTTTGTTTTATGATCTGCTGGAGGATTTTCTCTTTGGGAATCTGGTTTTCGATACCGGATAAAACAATTCCTTCTATGATGCCTTCCTCGCGCAGCGTCTTCGCAAAAGCTTCCTCATCAAATTCAGTTAAGACCACATGACTCACCTCCGCCCGGTTTTTTCGAAAAAAATCACTTAGACAGGGTCTGGTTTCCGCTAATTTTACCGCTTCATCGATTGCCTGATCCAGATCGTGATACAGGTTCTGAAACTCACGTACATCCTGGATGAATGCCGCATATTCACTCAATGCCTGGCAGTGTTCCATAAGCTCCTGGTTATGCTCGGCATTGATGTTTAACATGGTTGCGGTCCATTCAAACTGGTGGGAGTCATCTTTTTTCAGAAAAGAATCCGAAAGCCGGTACTCCTGTTTTTCCGGTGCATCCGCTGTGCCGTTGTAAAACACAAAATACTGCGGTGTTGGAAGCGGAATCCGCTTATGGCTGTACACATTGAAGCGATGTTTGGAAAGATAGGCTTCATACAGCCTTGCAAAATATAGGAATCCGCGCAGCGGCATGTTCGGATTGATGGTACTCTGATGCTCAAACAGATTCATATAATCCGAGATGAGAAACGACACATCATTTTTCATGCTCATATAGATGGCATCCTCCAGAGTGGTAAATTCCAGGTCGTCCGGATTCTCATAATGCGAATGATTGAGCGCATTATACAGAGAAAGCAGGTGGACCTTGTTTTCCTCCTGACCGAAAATGTAGCAGAACAGTCTGTCCTTGTGTTTTCGATTTGCTGTGACAATTGTTTCCTTAGACATAAAAAACTCCTTCCTTTTGGCACGTTTTTCGTGTCGGAAACAAAGTCGTTGTCAGATTGCTAAATTCAGTATAACACGAAAAAAACGAAATGCCAAATTAAAAAATGATAGTGGAATAAATGGAGCGAACTGCTCCGAGAAATACCATGAGGTATTTTTGATTGATCAAGAAATGATTCAAACGAGTTTATTGTACAGGAAAAACTGTGATTTGGCAAGAGATAATTTGCTTTTTATCTGACTGGGGTAAAGAAGATATTTTTTACTGGTTATATCAATTCTGCTAAGATCTCATTTAAATAATGGGTGGTAAAAATCAAATATATAGTGTATAATAAGAGATAATACTATTTTTTAAGGAGATAAAATATGGGCGAATTACATGATGATGTTTATTTTGGAGATATAAACAAACGTTATTCGGAATTAGCAGAACTATCACCAGAAAACTGGAATGCGAAGGGAAAATCGGATAACGGAATTTTAAAAAATTATTTAAAGTATACATATAAAAAATTAGAAGAAGAAAATAAAATTGTAACAGAAAAAGAATATAGTTTGTTTAATACCGGACTTTTTACAGAATATTATGAACCAATATTTGCTTATATGGAAAAAAATGAAGCAGGAGGCCCTCAACCATTATATTTACGAAATTTTTGTACGCCTTATGAGTTAGGAGAAATGGGAATTTGCAACTTACCAGATAGAGCTAATTACTTTGAGAATCCTGAATTATTGGTTTTTGACGCAAAATGCAAAATAAATGTTCAATACAAACACATTTTATCTGATGTGAATAATGTTCAAAGAATTCCTGATAAAATAAAGAATGAAAAAAATTTACAAAACATTCTTAATGGAGCGATTGATATGATGAAAAAAAAGGTGTCTGCCAATTATAAGATAGCCGTACCACAATATTTCAATGGCAAGATACAATTGCTTTTACCCTTATGTTTAGTTGATCCAGATGTTCCAGACATGGCATTAGTTGTTACGAAAAATTCAGCAGGAAATTTTTATCAAGGTCATACATGCCTTACATTGGAGATGGCATACAATAATGCGAGATTAATTGCAAAACCAGATAGCGATTGGCTGCATATATAATGTTGACAAATGGTGTGGGTGATGTTATAATCATTATATTAAATAAGTAAAATGATTTAACAAACAAATCATTTAAATAAGTAAAAGAATTAACCAAATAGAAGTTGTTACTTGACAAATTTGAATTTGCCAAATAGCAACTTCTTTTTTCGACTTTACATTTGCTTGTTATGAAGCGATCGAACAAATCATTCTACATCCGTCCACGATACAGTTCATAATATTCCAGAGCCTGCGCTTCATCCACACCGGTCCGTTTCATGATACGCTGTATGATTTTTTCTTTCGGAATCTGGTCTTCGATACCGGATAAAACAATTCCTTCTACGATGCCTTCTTCCCGGCCTTCTTCCCGCATTGTCTTCGCAAAAGCTTCCTCATCAAATTCAGTTAAGACCACATGACTCACCTCCGCCCGGTTTTTTCGAAAAAAATCACTTAGACAGGGTCTGGTTTCCGCTAATTTTACCGCTTCATCGATTGCCTGATCCAGATCGTGATACAGGTTCTGAAACTCACGTACATCCTGGATGAATGCCGCATATTCACTCAATGCCTGGCAGTGTTCCATAAGCTCCTGGTTATGCTCGGCATTGATGTTTAACATGGTTGCGGTCCATTCAAACTGGTGGGAGTCATCTTTTTTCAGAAAAGAATCCGAAAGCCGGTATTCCTGTCTTTCCGGTGCATCTTCTGTACCGTTGTAAAATACGAAGTACTGCGGCGTCGGAAGCGGAATCCGCTTATAGCTGTACACATTGAAGCGATGTTTGGAAAGATAGGCTTCATACAGTCTTGCAAAATATAGGAATCCGCGCAGCGGCATGTTCGGATTGATGGTACTCTGATGCTCAAACAGATTCATATAATCCGAGATGAGAAACGACACATCATTTTTCATGCTCATATAGATGGCATCCTCCAGAGTGGTAAATTCCAGGTCGTCCGGATTCTCATAATGCGAATGATTGAGCGCATTATACAGAGAAAGCAGGTGGACCTTGTTTTCCTCCTGACCGAAAATGTAGCAGAACAGTCTGTCCTTGTGTTTTCGATTTGCTGTGACAATTGTTTCCTTAGACATAAAAAACTCCTTCCTTTTGGCACGTTTTTCGTGTCGGAAACAAAGTCGTTGTCAGATTGCTAAATTCAGTATAACACGAAAAAAACGAAATGCCAAATTAAAAAAATAGTTGAATAAATGGAGCGAACTGCTCCGGGAAATACCATGAGGTATTTTTGATTGATCAAGAAATGATTCAAACGAGTTTATTGTACAGGAAAAGTTTTGATTTGGCAAGAGAGCAAAATCACTAAAAACATCTGCTTTCTAGCTGCATGTTCGTATTCTGCAATCGCAGACGCACATCCATAAAGAGCCTCCAATGGGATGGTTCGGGATATGGGATTCTCATGAAACGGCTGGATTGCAACTGTTTCCACTGCTATACAATAAAATAAACCGTTTCGTTTACACTAGTTTCTTCTGAAAAATTCTTTCTGGAAAGTCTGATAAAGAGTAAAAATGGGGGGGAAACGAGAATTAATTTTATGGGAGGTTCACATTGAAACAAGAAAAGGCTTGTGGTAATATAATAAAAGGTTTATTTATGAGTTGTGTAAGATTTGAAAAATGGAGACAATTTATTAAGGAGTGAAAACATGGCAATAGAAAATTTGATTGAAAATGTAGATAATCAAATAATTAAAATTAGAACGAAAAGCTTGGATGTATCATTTAATGAATTATACGATATGTATCAGAATAATGAATTGACGATTTCTCCGGATTATCAGAGACTTTTTAGATGGGAAGAAGAAAAACAATCACGGTTTGTTGAGTCATTGATTCTGGAGATGCCAGTTCCACCGATTTTTGTTATAGAAACGGATGATGGAGTTTATGAATTGATTGACGGATTACAGAGAATATCAAGTTATCTTCATTTTAGAGGAGAACGCTTAGGCGAGACAGAGGATGACTTTTTAGTTTTACAGGGGTGTGATATAGTTGAAGATTTAAATGGACTAACATTTGATAAATTACCAAAGGCATTACAGATAAAAATAAAAAGAAGTTTTGTTCGTATGGAAGTTATTAAGAAGGAAAGCGAGAGTTCTTTAAAATATCATATGTTTAAAAGATTAAATACGGGAGGAGAACTTTTGTCTGCTCAGGAAATACGAAATTGTACAATTAGATTGCTGGGAGACCAGGGAATAAGTTTTTTGGAAGAATGTAGTAAGAATAATGATTTTATGTCAGTTATTGGCAGAATACCGAATGAGAAAAAGAAGACAAAATATGATCAGGAACTTGTTTTAAGATTTTTTGCCATAAAAAATGATATCGATAATTATAAATATCCAGTAACAGAGTATTTAACAAGATATCTTGAAAAAATTACAACAGGAGAAGTTCGGTTTGATTATGAGAGTGAAAAAAAAGTTTTTGAAGAGACATTTCGTTTTATAAATACAAAATGGGGGGATGAGGCTTTTTCAGGAAAAACGAATGGCGGAACTGTGAGAAATGAATTTGTACTCTACCTCTTTGATGGTATTTCTATTTCGATTGCTTCAGTGATTTCGAAAATAATGAAGTGCGAATGCACGGGTGAAATTGTAGACTGTATTAATAGAATTAAGGATGGAAGAGAACTTCAGTCATATAAGACAGGAAGTGTTAATGGAGTGAAAACAAGAATAAAGTTATTTGTGGAAGGAGTGACAAGGGTTCTTGACGGCAGATGAATTAAGGGCTGCGCTTGAAGCGGAGTTAGCGTGGCGACAGCAAGAGATTGCCTTTTTCAAGAATCAGTTGAATGAAATTGCAGAAGAAAATAGAGATAAGTATAGAAAAGCACTAGTGTTGATTTCATGGAAAAGGTGGATGATTTTAAAGAAAAAGAATTATATATTGATGATCAGATAATCGATACAGAGTCAAATTTATGGTACATTGTGTTACAGAAGAATCTGTATAAGGTAGGACTTCCAGTAAATTTGTTTGATGAGTATCAAAGGGATATTGATGCGCTGGTAAATCGTAGAAATTCAATAGCGCATGGGAGTTTCAAATCAGGTGTATCAGAAAAGGAATTTTCCAATTGGGAATCTAAAGTTTCCGAAATATTGTCGGGAGTGACAAGATTGATTTATGAATATGCAAATAATAAGAATTATCTTAGGTAAGCTTTCATTTATTAAGGCTACTATTGAGCAGAGGCTGGAATTCTCCGGCCCCTGCTCAGACAGTTTTTTGTACTTTTTTGAGTAAACGAAATTTTTTAAAATTGTCCCCGATACCGGATAAAACAATTCCTTCTATGATGCCTTCTTCCCGCATCGTCTTTGCAAAATCTTCCTCATCAAATTCAGTTAAGACCACATGTCTCACCTCCGCCCGTTTTTTCCGAAAAAAATTCACTTAGACTCAGTATAACACGAAAAAAACGAAATACCTGCAGACAAACTTTCTGAGCGTCCGGTTTAGAAAAACGTGTGAACAGTAACAGGATATTTTTTACTGGTCATATATTTTTGTTTGTGCTACACTAAGAGTATAAAAAAAGGAACTGTTTACTATGTTAGAGCAGGCAGGAGATCTTATATTTGTCTTACTTACATACGGTATATATTTTATAAGAAAGAGAGATTCTGATGAAAAAACCAAAGTTAATGATTATAGTGCCGTGTTATAATGAGCAGGAAGTGTTACCCACAACCAGCGGAATGTTCCGAAAAAAAATAGAAGAGCTGGTGCAGAAAGAGAAAATAGCAAAAGACAGTTGCGTGCTGTTTGTAAATGATGGATCAAAAGATCGTACCTGGGAGATTATTTGTGATCTGGCAAAGCAGGATTCCCATTTTAAAGGAATCGCCCAGAGCAGAAATCGCGGACATCAGAATGCAGTTTTGGCCGGTCTGATGGAAGCAAAAGATCAATGTGATATAACCATTTCCATTGATTGTGATGGTCAGGATGATATCAATGCAATGGATGAGATGGTGGATGCGTACTTAGATGGATGTGAAATTGTTTATGGTGTGCGCAGCAAGCGGGATACCGATACGTTTTTCAAGCGATTTACAGCAGAGAGCTTTTACAAGCTGATGAACTGGATGGGAGTGGAAACCGTTTACAATCATGCAGATTATCGTTTGATCAGTTCGAAAGTATTGCAGGAATTTGCTAATTTCAAAGAGGTAAATATTTTTTTGCGAGGGATGGTACCTTTAGTTGGATTTAAGAGTACAAGCGTTTATTATGAACGACACGAAAGAATTGCAGGAGAAAGCCATTATCCGTTGAAAAAGATGCTGGCATTAGCGTTTGATGGGATTACAAGTTTGTCTGTAAAACCAATTCGATTGATTACCGGATTTGGACTGGTAGTTGCAATTATCAGCTTTATCGGTGTGATCTGGTCGGTGATCGCATTTTTGATGGGAAAAACGGTTCCGGGATGGAGCTCGATGATCTGTATTTTGTGTTTCCTTGGTGGTATTCAACTGTTGGCGCTGGGGGTGATCGGAGAATATATTGGAAAAATATATTTGGAGACGAAACAGCGGCCGCGTTATATTATCAGTGAACGGACAGAGGACAGGAAGGACGAAAGGTAGGAAGGAGAAGCTAACGCATGAAACAAAAATGTGATATTATAGATAATTGGAAGAATGTAAGTATTCAACAATATAAGACTGACGTAGGTTTTCGAACGTTGGTTGAGAGTGTAAATGAAAATTTATATATTATACCGAAATATCAAAGAAAGTATCGCTGGAAAAAAGAGCAGGTTGTTGCATTGGTGGAGTCTTTGATTTATGGTTTTCCAATCCCACCTATTTATACGTGTAGAAATAAAGAAAATCAATTGGAAATTTTAGATGGTCAACAGCGGATTATGAGTTTGTTTTTTTATTATATTGGGTATTATATGAATACGAAAATAAATAGTTGTATCGACTTTTCAGAATTAGAAATTGATCATGATTCATTTAAAGATGCATTGCTAGAGCAGTTTGAGCTAGAGGAATTGCATATTAATATAGCCGGACAGAATGGAGAACAGATGAATGTAGACTATGCATCATTGCCAGTTGAGATTAAAAGAAAAATTGATTATACGACGATAACTATAATAGAGATAAAAGTTGATGAAGAAGAAAAAAAATCAGAGGTCTTAAGAAAGATTTTTGAAAATTTGAATAAAAAAGCTTCTATATTATCAGAACAAGAATTGAGAAACGGAATTTATGTTTGCCCATTTTATGATATGCTTCAAAAAGTTAATAGAAAAAATGAACGTTGGCGAAGAATATGGGGACGAGAAGATGCGGCAGAAAGGGATTTGGAAATCCTACTTCGATTCTGCGCGTGGAGACGATTTGTAAGTGTGAAAAAGAATCTGGTTGATTATGAGTTTTATATAGATGATTATAAGGCGAATTATAGGGAAATGTTGGACCGTTTTTCAGAAGAAGCGATGAAATTTAGTGATACTGAAATTGAGAGATATGAAGATAGTCTGACTGAATTTTTTGAACTGTTTCAGGTGAAAAGAACACAATCATCAAAAGTAACATTGTTAGAGAGTTTTTATATAGTATTTGAAAAATTAGAAATACGAAAACCGATTACGGATGAAATTTATGAGAAAGTCTTAAAAAATTCGAAATATACTTCAACTACAAGTCAAGGAACAACGAAGTGGAATCGGGTCAATGAAAGGTGGAAAGCTGTTTATGAAATTTGGGCTGGAGCAGATAAATGAAATTGTTGATAAAATAACAGTAGAAAAGCTGACTTACCAGAATAGTGTGATCGTTGGAGATAACTCTAGTGGAAAGTCTATGTTATTAAAAAAAATCATGGAAAAAAATAAAAATAAATGTCATTTATATTTTATAGATGCAGTGAATCGTGGCTTTGACCCTTCGAAATTATCTAGAGAAGGAAAAAAACCAGAATATAAAACCAAAATCCTTGATACGAGATTGGATGAAGAATACTTTAATTTAAAAGATTCGTTTAACTATGCTGGAACGTATACAGAACGTATTGAGAGGATATATAGTTTTTATGAAAAAGAAGTGCAGGATTTGTTTGAAAAACTTACTGGTGATAGATTTGATGTGTTCTATGGCGAGAAAGTGCAGGAAGTCGATTTTGGGAATGGACGAGGACTTTTATCAAGTGGATATCAGGCGATTATTCACGTGCTGCTAGAATTATTGTATTATCAGGATATGTGGATTGAAAAGCAAAATATAGAAAGAGCGTGGGTTGTGATAGATGAAATAGACGAGTTTTTGTCTCCGAAATATTCCGCTAAAATATTAGAGTTTCTAAAAAAAGAGTTTTCGTGGGCTAAATGGATCGTGACAACACATTCTTGTGATTTGATAGCACATACTCAAAATGCAAATTTAATTGTTTTAAATAATAGTGTTTGTGAAGTATTGGATATTGATGATTATTCTTCGGTATCAGAAGTCCAAATAATTTTTCAACGATTATTTGGAAGACAAACAGGAGAAGGGGGAAAGATAGATAGTACTTTGAGACGTTTACTCAATAATAAAATAAATAATGCATGGGGATCTGATGACGAAATGAATTTGAAAAAATTAAAGGAAATGAAATTGACAGCATCACAGAAAATGATTTTGAAACAGATACAGGAATGGTGAATGAATGGATAATATGCTTGTTTTAGAGATGCCAGTATTTCGTCCGCAATACAAGAAATCGGAAAAATATGGGTATAAGAAGGTCGAAGAAAAAAATAATTTAAAAAAAGTTTTAGAAAATAGTTCTGAAGGATATTGTATGTATTGTTATACAAGAATAAGAGTTGATGGAAAGCTTTATGCAAATTTAGAACATGCAATTGAAAAGAAAAATTCTAAAAAATTAGTGGAATGTATACCAAATATAGGGTTAACATGTTCAGTATGTAATCAAATATTTAAAAAAAGTGGAGAAACAAAAAGAAGGTTGCCAGATGTAGCGATAAAAGAATATGAAACAGAAAGTAAATGTTCTTTGGAAAAAAGAGAACAATGCGCAGTTCCATGTAGAGCTTTAAAAAAATTACAAAAACAGTACAATAATCTACCAGAGGGAAATATTATACTGCAGCCAATGGGAGTAGAAGGTGAAGAAACGGGTGAAATGTTAACATTACAGTATGATGTTTTAAAGATGGAATTTCAGCCTGCTACTAGTTTTCATACATATTCTGAAAAAGAAATATCATTTATTGAGAATCATATAAGGCGTTTCCGCTTGAATGATCCTGAATATAAAACTCGAAAATTATTTGAATTTATACGAAATATTATTAATAACGATGGGAAAATACCTCAATATGAATATAATAATCTAATTGTACAACAGTTTTGCAAACAGATACAAAATAAGGATCGAAAAGATATTTTAAAAATTTGTAAGACTATTTTTTTCATTACCTTTCCCAAAATGTAAGGATTTACACTTTTTTCACGCATTTTCTCTGTCACGTTGACACGAAACGGCCAAACATGTTGTCAATAGAGTGCCTGATGCAAAGGGAGTATGATTCCTGCTTCTGATCAGGTATTTTTTCTTTTGGAATCTGGTCTTGGATACCAGCAAAAAAATCTGCACGGACAGAGGAAACAAACGAATAGAAATTTGCCTAGCCGACTCTCTTATGGTAAGCTAGAGAGGAACGATTTCATAAGGGAGGACACAAAATGATGTATGATTATCTGATCGTAGGAGCAGGACTCTACGGCGCGACCTTCGCACACGAAGCAAAAAAGGCTGGAAAAAAAGTATTGGTACTTGATAAACGCCCGCACATCGCAGGAAACGTTTATACCGAAGAACAGGAAAACATCCATGTACATAAATATGGCGCACACATTTTTCACACGAATGACACCGAGGTGTGGAACTATCTGCAGCAGTTTGCGACATTCAATCGTTTTACGAACAGTCCGGTCGCAAACTACAAAGGAGAACTGTATTCTTTACCGTTTAATATGTACACATTTAACAAAATGTGGGGTGTCATCACACCAGAGGAAGCAAAACAAAAAATAGAAGAGCAGAAAAAAGAGGCAGGCATCACTGAGCCCAAAAATCTCGAAGAGCAGGCCATTTCGCTTGTCGGAAAAGATATTTTTGAAAAGCTGGTAAAAGGGTACACCGAGAAACAGTGGGGGCGTGATTGCAAAGAACTCCCGGCGTTTATCATTAAGCGCCTGCCGGTTCGTTTTACCTTTGACAATAACTACTTTAATGCCCTGCATCAAGGCATTCCAATTGGCGGCTATACCAAAATGGTTGAAAATATGTTAGACGGCATCGAAGTGCGATTACATACGGACTATCTGAAAAACAAGAAAGAATTTGATTCTATGGCAGAAAAAGTGATCTATACCGGACCGATTGATGCTTATTTTGACTACCGGCTGGGGACATTGCAGTATCGTTCGGTGCGATTTGAGACAGAAACGCTTGATCAGCCAAATTTCCAGGGAAATGCGGCAGTCAATTACACGGACCGCGAAACACCGTGGACGCGGATCATTGAACATAAATGGTTTGAATTCGGAAAAGATGCAGACGGAAACGATATTCCAAAGACGATCATCAGCCGGGAATACAGTTCAGAGTGGAAACCGGGGGATGAACCGTATTATCCGGTCAATGACGAGAAAAATACACAGTTATATCAGCAGTATAAAACACTTGCAGATGCGGAAAAAAATGTCATATTCGGCGGACGACTGGGCGAATACAAATATTATGACATGGATGCGGTCGTAAGGGCAGCGCTTGACTGTTGTTTGCGGGAATTATCGTGATCAGATGCAAAACGACAACGAGAAAAATAAGAAAAACTGGAATGAAAAAAGGGAAAAGAAAGGGAGAAAAATCGTGCAGAACATTGTAATTATTGGGGCAGGACCTGCTGGTTTGACGGCAGCTCTGGAATTATTGAAACAAAAACAGGACATCGCGGTTACCGTATTAGAAGAGACGGATTATATCGGCGGAATCTGTCGGACGGTCAATTATAAAGGAAACCGGATGGATATGGGAGGCCATCGCTTTTTTAGCAAAAGTCCGCATGTGAACGAATGGTGGAATCAGATGCTGCCGATGCAGGCAGAACCGGCGTGGGATGATCGGAAGTTGAACCGCTCCATTCCATTGGCAAACGAAGGACCGGATCCGGAAAAAGAGGACCGTGTGATGCTGACACGCCATCGGGTGTCGCGGATTTATTTCGACGGAAAATTTTACGATTATCCGATTTCCATGAAACCGGAGACATTTAAAAATATGGGATTTGCAAATACGATGCGGGTTGGCTTCAGCTATCTGGCTGCGATGATCCATAAACGACCGGAGGATAACCTAGAGAATTTCTATATCAATCGATTCGGGAAAAAGTTGTATTCCATGTTTTTTGAATATTACACAGAAAATCTCTGGGGCAGACATCCGCGTGAGATCGATGCATCCTGGGGCGCGCAGCGTGTGAAGGGCATTTCCATCACAGCGATTTTAAAAGATATGTTCGGCAAACTATTTCATAAGAAAAACCGAAAAGTGGAAACTTCTTTGATCGAAGAATTCAAATATCCGAAGTTTGGTCCAGGTGAGTTATGGGAAGTGACCGCAGCGGAAGTGGAAAAACTGGGCGGTACGATCTTAAAAAATGCCAGGGTCGTAAAGCTGCATCAGGACGGAAACGGACACATTACAAACGTCATCTATGAAAAAGATGGTACGCAGACGGAATTGGAGAGTGACATTGTGATATCTTCGATGCCGGTCAAAGATCTGGTGGCAGGGTTAAATGATGTGCCAAAAGAACCGGCCAGAATCGCAGCCGGACTGCCATATCGGGATTATATGACGTTAGGTGTGCTTGTTCCGAAATTAAAATTGAAAAATCTGACAAAGTTTCAGACGGTCGGAAACATTGTTCCGGATGACTGGATCTATGTGCAGGACCGAAATGTCAAGATGGGAAGAATTCAGATTTACAACAACTGGTCCCCGTACATGGTCAAAGACTTGGAGCATACGGTCTGGGTCGGTCTGGAGTATTTTGTAAATGAAGGGGATTCTTTTTGGAAGATGTCGGAGGAAGAATTCTCAAAATTCGGTGTGGACGAGATGGTGAAAATGGGCTTGATCGATGACGCAGGTGAAGTGTTAGACACCCATATGGAAAAGGTAAAAAAAGCGTATCCGGCCTATTTTGATACCTACGATGAAATGGATAAACTGATCGCTTATCTGAATACATTTGAGAATTTATACTGCGTGGGACGAAACGGACAGCACCGGTACAATAACATGGATCATTCGATGGAGACATCGTTTGAAGCGGTAAAGAATATTTTAAACGGAACACGCGACAAGAGCAATATCTGGGCGGTCAATACCGATCAGGAATATCACGAGGAGGAATCTTCGGATGGAAACTAACACAAAAATGGAAAAAAAATTCGATGGAATCCTGGAACAGATCAAGAGACATCCGTATATGATTGCTGCTTTTTTATGCTTTGCATGCAATTGGTTCGGCTATTGCAATGAGAAATTTATCGATGGTTTTATGGTATATGGTCTTTGCGTGATCAGTATGGGTGTCATTGGCTGGATCCTTTATCAGAGTGTGCGACAGAAAAAAATAAAAAGCTGGGTGGCAATCGCAGTTTTGGCAGCCGTCTTTTGGATGGAGCAGGTGTTTTCTGAAAGATTCATGCAGTATGAGAAAAAAGCATTTGTCGTGTTGGTCATCGGAGTACTATCCGTGGGACTTCTCTATGCATGGATGGTGCAGAAGATGCCGAATCGCAGACAGGAGATTTTGATTGCGAGTCTTTTTGCGATTGGATTTGTCCTGCGGTTTGCCTATGTCCTGGAGACAGATATTTCCGTGCGCCAGAATGATGTCGGGTATCTCGGAGATGAGGAAGGACACCTTGGTTACATCATGTACCTGTTACAAAATCATCATCTGCCGGATTTTGACCCAACGAGCCGATGGCAGTTCTATCACCCGCCGCTGCATCATAGTATCGGCGCGATCTGGATGAAATTTTGTATGTCATTTGGCTTGGAGGATTATGTGCCATACGAGGCATTACAGGCGCTGCCGTTATTTTATTCCTGCGTGATCATGATCTTATCGTACAAAATTTTGTGCCATCTGAAGTTAAAGGGAAAGGCGCGGGTAATCCCGTTTGCATTGATCAGTTTTTTTCCGTATCTGATCATTTTAGCAGGGGCATTGAATAATGATGCGTTATCCATCTGTTTTATCATGGGTGCCATCTATTGCACGATGGTTTGGTACCGAAATCAGACCGTGTGGAATATTATAAAGACAGCATTATGTATCGGACTCGGCATGATGACAAAGCTTTCCGTCGGTTTGATCGCACCAGCGGTTGCAGTGGTATTTTTGTACGTGCTGATCAAACGAAGAAACGAATGGATTTTGGTGATCCGGCAGTATGTGGTCTTTGGGTTGATCTGTTGTCCACTTGGTCTGTGGTGGGGGATTCGAAATTATTTCAAATTCGGTGTTCCATTCAACTATATAGCACGTAATCCGGAGGGGATGGCTTGGCAGTATATCGGTGATATTCCGCTTTTGAAGCGGTTTTGCGATTTCAATCTGGCTCAGATAGAAAGCCCGTTTATGCAGTGGGGGGATAACTCCTACCTGGAATATAATCCAACGATCGGGATGCTTAAATCAGCGCTGTTCGGAGAATGTGCATTTTCCGGAAAAATGATCGAACAGTTGTGTAAAATCGTTTTATGGGTCGGTGCAGTGCTTGCAGTGGTATTTTTTGTCTGTTTTTTGATCGCTGTTTTTGAGAAAAAATCGTTTCGGGTAGAAAAAGGATTTCTGGCTCTTGGGTATCTGACCATTTTAGGAAACTTTTATACATTCTGCATCAATTTTCCGTACACCTGTACGATGAATTTTCGCTATATCGTGCCGTGTATGCTCATTGCAGCGTATGGGACAGGTGTATGGATCCAAAAACGGGAAACAAAAGCGGGGACCGTCTCAAAAGTATTGATAACGGCACTGGAAGGGCTTGTGATTTTGTTTGCTGTAATTGTTTTACTGATTTATGGATGTATGATCTATACGCAGCAGTAAAACAGGGAAGATTAAGAGTGAAAATCGCTTGAAATGCACTCTGTTACGCGGTATAATTTTTGTTGCGGTTTATAATTGATAAACGGCAAAACTGAGTAGAGATAAGGAAAAAAGTATGATTCATTTTAATGTACCGCCCATTGTAGGCGAAGAACTGACATATATTGCAGATGCGATGAAAAGTCACAAAATCTGTGGGGATGGAAAATATACGCATTTATGTAATGACTGGCTGCGCAAAGAAAGTGGGGCGGCAGGAGTTCTTTTGACGACATCCTGTACGCATGCCACAGAGTTGGCAGCAATCTTGGCGGATATTCAGCCAGGGGATGAGGTGATCATGCCGTCTTATACATTTGTTTCCACAGCGGATGCATTTGTATTGCGCGGGGCAAAAGCTGTTTTTGTTGATATCCGTCCCGATACAATGAATATTGATGAGACAAAAATTGAAGATGCGATCACGGAGAAGACAAAAGCAATCGTTCCGGTGCACTATGCAGGTGTGGGATGTGAGATGGACACGATCATGGACATTGCAAAGCGTCATCATTTGTATGTGATCGAGGATGCGGCGCAGGGAATTACCGCAAAGTATAAGGGAAAAGCACTTGGAAGTATCGGAGATATGGGATGCTACAGCTTTCACGAAACAAAAAATTTCAGTATGGGAGAAGGTGGAGCCATACTTTTGAAACATCCGGATGACATGGCTCGTGCCGAGATCATCCGTGAAAAAGGAACGAACCGGAGTCAGTTTTTCCGTGGGGAAATTGATAAATATACCTGGATGGAGGCAGGTTCATCCTATTTGCCAAGCGAGTTGAATGCCGCGTATCTATGGGCACAGTTGCAAAAAAAAGATGAAATTTTTCAAAACCGTATGGAGACCTGGGAGTATTATTATGAGGCATTTCGGGATTTACAGGATGCAGGAAAGATTGAACTGCCTGTGATTCCGCCGGAGTGTGAGCACAATGCGCATATGTTTTATATTAAGACGAAAGATTTAGAAGAGCGGACACGGTTTATCGCGCACATGAAAAGTCATGATGTGCTGGCGGTCTTTCATTACATTCCGCTTCATAATGCTCCGGCAGGAAAGCGGTACGGAAGATTTCACGGCGAAGACCGGTATACAACGAAAGAAAGCGAGCGCTTAGTGCGTTTGCCGTTGTATTACAACATTGATCCAACAGACCGGGAAAAAGTAGTAGATTTGGTAAGAGAATTTTATAAATAGAAAGGCGGATAGACGCAATGGGAAAATATTTTGGAACAGACGGATTTCGTGGAGAAGCAAATAAGCAGCTGACGGTCGATCATGCATATAAGATCGGACGATATTTAGGTTGGTATTACAATCAGAATCAAAAAGGAAAAATTGTGATCGGAAAAGATACCAGACGCAGCAGCTATATGTATGAATATGCACTGGTAGCCGGAATCACGGCATCCGGTTCCGATGCATATCTGTTACATGTAACGACGACACCGAGTGTAGCCTATGTCGTTCGTACAGAAAACTTTGACTGTGGAATCATGATTTCTGCCAGCCATAATCCATATACGGATAATGGAATCAAAGTCATGGACGGAAACGGCCATAAAATTTCTGCAGATGTGGAAGAGGCCATCGAATCTTATATCGACGGAAAGATCGGAGAGCTTCCATTTGCACAGGGAACCGCCATCGGAGTGGCAAAAGATCACGCGATTGGAAGAAACCGCTATGTCGGACATTTGATTTCCATAGCAACACGTTCATTTGACGGTATTCGTGTGGGCTTAGACTGTGCAAACGGAAGTTCGTTTCAGATTGCAAAAAATGTGTTTGATTCCCTTGGTGCAAAGACCTATGTCGTCGGAAACGAGCCGGATGGAACAAATATCAATATGGGCTGTGGTTCCACACATATCGAGAATCTGCAGAGACTCGTAAAAGAAGAAAAATTAGATGTCGGTTTTGCATTCGACGGAGATGCGGATCGCTGTATCGCAGTAGATGAGAATGGAAACGAAGTACATGGGGATTTTGTCTTATACGTCTGTGGAAAATATCTGAAAGAATGCGGCCGTCTGCAGGGAAACACCGTTGTTGCGACAGTGATGTCGAACCTTGGATTATTCAAAGCGTTGGAAAAAGAGGACATTCAATATTTGAAAACGGCCGTTGGTGATAAATACGTCAATGAGGCAATGGTGAAAAACGGATTCGTATTAGGCGGAGAACAGTCCGGCCATATTATTTTCAGCAAACATGCAACGACCGGTGACGGAATTTTGACGGCACTGATGTTGATGGAAGTGATGTTAGAGAAAAAACAGAGTCTGGGAAATCTCTGTCGTGGGATGCAGATGTATCCGCAGATTTTGAAAAATGTGAAAGTGGAAGATAAAAAAGCGGTGATGGAAAATGATAAGATCAAAGCCATTCAGGATCAGATCACAGAAGAATTAGGAGAAAACGGACGAATCTTATTACGTGAAAGCGGTACAGAGCCGGTGATCCGTGTCATGGTAGAGGCAGCAAGTACAGAGCTTTGCAAAAAATATGTAGATCAAGTCGTCACGCTGATGCAGGAAGAACATCTTGCTTTATAAATCCACGGTTTGTTAAAAGAGTTATCACAATTTCAACACATTTTTTCGGTACACTCTTTACCAGAAATAAAGAAATTGTGATCTTAGAAAGGGGATATCCATTATGGAAGGAAATGATACAAATAAACCTTCAGACTCTTTTCAAGCATATACGCAGCCGACAGGCGTTCAGCAGCTGCAGGAAGCGGCGGATGAATCGCAGACGATAAAAGAGCAGTTCAATAGCCAGCAGTATGACAACTATCAGCAGAATACACAGATTCCGTATCCGCAGCAGTTGAACAGTCCGCCGCCGGAATACGAGCAAAGAAGGGCGCGCCGGCATAGAAAAAGAGAAGAGCGTCGGATGAAGCACGAAAGTAAAAAGAAAGGATTTTTTCCGACACTTTTTAAATGGACAGCAGCAGCGGCAGTACTCGGCGTTGTGTGCGGTGGCGGCTATCAGGGAATACAATATTTACAAAAACCGCATACAGATGTAAATGCAACGGCAGATATCTCTGACAGTTCAGAGGCACAGCCTGAGGCGTTTACCTCTGTATCTGAAGTAGCAGAACATGCGATGCCGTCAATCGTAGCGATCACCAATACAAGTCAGCAGCAGCGTCAGACCTGGTTTGGTGTGCAGACATATGAAGGACAGAGCGCAGGCTCCGGTATCATTGTCAGTCAGGATGCCGAGAATTTGTACATTGCGACGAATAATCATGTGGTAAGCAATTCCAAATCGATGTCTGTCTGTTTCAACGATGACAGCACAGCGAGCGCAACCGTAAAAGGAACCGATGCCGCGATGGACCTTGCTGTTGTAAAAGTGAAAATGAGTGACATATCCGAAGAAACGCAGAAAAAGATCCGAATTGCGACATTGGGTGATTCGAAAAGTCTGCAAGTCGGAGAGAGTGCCATTGCGATCGGAAATGCACTCGGTTCCGGTCAATCCGTTACAGCTGGTACGATCAGCGCGGTAAACCGTGAAGTGACATTACAGGATGAAGAATCTGGAAAAAGCATTACAAATACACTGATTCAGACGGATACAGCAATTAATCCTGGAAACAGCGGAGGTGCGCTTCTGAATACAAAAGGCGAGGTTGTCGGAATCAATTCAGCGAAATTTTCGGGAGATGAGATCGAAGGAATGGGTTATGCGATTCCGATGGAGACGGCACAGCCATTGATTGAGAATTTGATCACACGTGAAGTGGTAGCAGGCTATAAGAGTGCATATCTGGGTGTTACGGGTGTAGATGTCACTTCGGATGTGGCAAAGACATATAATAAACCGGAGGGAATCTATATCTCAAAAGTGGAAAAGCTGTCAGCAGCGGATAATGCAGGCCTTGTGGCAGGTGACATCATTACAAAATTTGACGGACATAAAGTGACGAGCATGGATGATCTCTTAAATCTGCTTCAGTATTATGAAGCGGGAGCGGAGGTAGACATTGTGGCAGAGGTGTCAGATGGAGGTAGTTATAAGGAAAAAACATTCCATGTTGTACTAGGCTTAAAACATTAAAGGAAAATCTCCGACAGGAAGAAGCTGTCGGAGATTATTTTGTTAAGTGAGAATACGCACATGGCGGACAAATGTTTTTCTACAGAAAAACGTTGGGAAGAAATTGTAAAAAATGCCCAAGAACTGGCGAAAAAAAGGCAAATCTTTCATGCTCTTTTTTTGCAATCGAATGTTTCTAAAAAAAAGTATTTATGCTACAATAGAGAATGTGTAAAAAAGAAAGAACCGATATAAATAGTTAGTCCCGATAGGGCAGAAAGGAACCACTAGCAATGCAGAATTTAAGAAAAACCAAAATTGTGTGTACACTTGGACCATCCACTGAAAAAGGTGATGTTTTACGTCAGCTGATGTTAAACGGTATGAATGTATGTCGTTTTAACTTCTCTCATGGAGATCATGAAGAGCAGATGGGAAGATTAGTAGAAGTCAGAAGATTAAGAGAAGAATTAAACCTTCCGATCGCTACTCTTCTTGATACAAAGGGACCGGAAATCCGTCTTCGTGAGTTTAAAGATGGAAAAGTTACCTTAGTACAGGGACAGGAATTCTCTCTTACCACAGAAGAAATTCAGGGTGATGAGACTCGTGTATCGATTTCCTATAAAGAACTGATTCAGGATGTCAGCATCGGAAGCAAAATCTTAATTGATGATGGTCTGATCGAATTGGAAGTAAAAAATCTTACAAAGACAGATATCGTATGTACCGTTATCAATGGTGGTGTTGTATCCAACAAGAAAGGTGTAAACGTACCAAATGTAGATCTTTCTATGCCATTCATCAGCCCGAAAGATCGTTCTGATATCGAATTTGCAGCAGATGAAGATTACGATTTCATCGCAGCTTCTTTCGTTCGTTGTGCAGATGATGTATTACAGATCCGTAAAATCTTAGAAGAAAAAGGAAACGATTCAATCAAAATCATTTCTAAAATCGAAAACATGCAGGGTGTTCGTAACATTGATGAAATCATCAATGTATCCGATGGTATCATGGTAGCCCGTGGAGATATGGGTGTAGAAGTACCGTTGGAAGAAGTGCCGATCATCCAGAAAATGATCATCAAAAAAGCTTATACAAAGGGTAAACCAGTCATCACAGCAACTCAGATGTTAGATTCCATGATTCATAACCCACGTCCAACCAGAGCAGAAGCAACAGACGTTGCAAACGCTATCTATGACGGAACAAGTGCGATCATGCTTTCTGGTGAGACAGCTGCAGGTGATTATCCGGTAGAGGCTGTTAAGACAATGGTTAAGATCGCTACACGTACAGAGCAGGATATCAATTA
>JBJENW010000071.1:0-3586 GCA_051880395.1 Lachnospiraceae bacterium
ATGCAGGAAGACCGACAGAAGTGGAGACATTCAGTGGCTATCTCGTACGAGAAGCGAAGAGATTAGGGGTAGAAGTTCCTGTGTCAGAGAGAATGTATGAGGAACTTAAAAAATATAGTTAGTTACAGAGGATTGTTCTTTGTGTTTTGAAAAATTACTGTGTACTGAATTGCGTCTGTAGAACAGTGTCTTTTACAAATACCGCATCGAATACATTCTGGACTATTTATATTATTTGTAATCTTTACCTGCATTGGGCAGACTTTTTCGCAAGACATACAGCCGGTACATTTTTCTTTGTTCAGGCTCATTTGGATGAAGCAGAATCTGTGAAACAGACCATAAAACGCACCTAACGGGCAAAGATATCGGCAGAAAAATCTGGGGATTATAATGGATGCTGCCAGTATGAGCAATAATAGTATAAGCTTCCATCGAAACAGTATGCCTGCGACACAACGCAGCGTATTATCAAGAATGACAAGAGGAATTCCACCTTCAAGGGTGCCGACAGGGCAGATATATTTACAAAAATATGGTGGGGTTCCACCAATGGAAGACTGATAAAAAGCAGGGAAGAGAATAACAGCAAATAAGAATATAAAATATTTGATGTATCGTAACCATTTGTCCATTTTTGGGGGAATGGTTATTTTGGAATGTGGAATTTTGTTTAATAAATCCTGTAAGAATCCAAAAGGGCACAGAAAACCGCAGACTATACGCCCCAGAATTATTCCGAAAAGCATCATGCTTCCCAGGACATAAAATGGAAAGCGCCCGTGGACACCGCCAACGACAGCCTGAAGGGCTCCGATAGGGCAGGATCCAATCGCTCCGGGACAAGAATAGCAATTTAATACAGGAATACATGTGCTTTTCAGTTTCCCGGTATAGATTGTTTTATGTGTAAAGCCAAAGAGATATCCATTTAAAATGGCTGCTGATGATAGCTGAATCCATTTTCGAAGAGGAAAAAAGCTGGATTTTATCCGATTCCAATACATTCTAAGCATATTCTGACCGCCTTTTCTAATACAATCAAATGTTCATTTTGTATTAAGCCTATGACTATAAAGATGAGAGAACAAATGAAGATTATTTTAAAAATTATTTTTTCCATTCGGACTCCTTCCCCATATCAGTAAGAATATCGTTAATGGTAGTTGTGTAAGATTCCTCGATATTTTCCGGGCTTCCAACCATGGTTGAACCTACTCTGTTCCCCTGACTGTCAAAGAATAATGTGGTTGGAACATACAGTAATGTTTTTGCAAGGTCTTCCATGTCTTTATCCCCACACATCATGACAGTTCCGCTAAATCCGGTTTGTTCAATGATTTCTCTAACATCATCAATATAATAAGAGTCATCGAGGCTTACTAAAACCATCTGAACATTATCAGGAAGAGAATTTTTTATTTCTTCTAATTGAGGAATTTCCCGAATACATGGCTGACAAGTTGTCATCCAGAAATTTATGATGGTTAAATCTTTATTTGCAAAGTCGGCTTCTGTAAAGGTACCGCCATCAATCGTTTCGCAAGTAAAGCTAGTTAATGTGTCGACAGAAGTTTCGGTGGAACTCTCGGTTGCCTGATCAGTATTTTCGGTTTCATCTGTTGCAACATTATTTTTCTTACAGCCTGTAACACAAAACATAAGACTGACAGTGAAAAGTATGATCTGTAAAAAAGTTTTCTTCTTCATATTACGGTATCCTTTTCTTTATGATTTTGATAAACTTTATGATATATCATATTTGTAGTTGTTTCAAGAAAACATAAAAAGTTACTGTGCTGATATAATCTGTGCGAATTGTGTGTAAAAATCAATATTTTTCTTATATGGATACATGTAATATTTTCTGAGGATTTCCATGCTCAGTTCTTTGACAACATCCGCACTGTCACTGTTCATGGCGATTTCCTGCTTTTCTTTCAAAAAATAATGCCAGGCGATGGTAAATTCTTCGTATTGTTTTAAGTTTTCAATTCCCAGCCATTTCTTTATTTTTATTTTAGATTTGTTTGGCTTTGGACACTCATGTATTTGTAAAAAATAGCGAAAGCTTTCATTTTCATAATAGCGTCCCAGTGGAAAGAGACGACAGAATCCTGGGCGGATTGCGTGGATACTGCATCGTCCTTCGCTGTTTAAAAAGGCACATGCTTCATTTTCGCCACACATCTTAAGATTTGGGAGAATAATTCCGTCTACCACATTGAGTTCCAGTGGACCGGTAAGAAGCTCTTCAAAAGTCTTGGATAGCCCAGTGGTTAACTGGTAGATGTCATAGGGATCTAAAATAACGGAAGTTCCCATTCCATGACAGCATTCAGAGCAACCTGCGCAGCCCTGGCAGTCTGTTTTGACCATGTCATTGCAAGTATAAAATTTCCCGTCAGAAACTTTGGAAAGATCAATATCTCTTAACATATTCCCGTCTCCTTGATTCTCATTTATATATAATAGTAGCACATTGAAAGATGAAATTGGAAAAACATTAAGAAAAAAATCATAAATCGAAAGAAAAATACACCCTTATTTTTAGTAGAATCCTAAAAAACGGAGCTCTTTTTTCTGCTATCCTTTTAAGTAGATGGCAGAGACTTTTTGGTAGGAGTGATGAGATGGATAGACGTTATTATTATACAGATAATCAATATAATAAAAGCAGGGTAGCCCAAAGAAAAAAGTATAACAGAAGAAAAAAGATTCGACGTATCAAAATTATCATTTGTGAAGTATTGATGCTTACTGTGCTGGTGGGCGTTCTTTTGCTGAGGATAAAAGGGAAAGAAGGATTGTCTTCTGATTCTTTCCGTTCTTTGACAAAAAAAGAAGAGATTGAACGGTTTGCAAAAAAGCATAATCTTTCTATGGATGATTACCCGCAGGATCTGATTGAACTTTATGAACGTAATCCGGAAACGAAAGATTTTGTGTTTGAATATCCATTGAAGAAGGAGAAAGAATATGAGATTGATTTGAGTGAATATAAAAATACAGAATCTGTCCCGCTTTTCATGCAATGGGACGAGAGATGGGGATACAAAATGTATTCGGGAAATCTGATGGGTCTGACCGGATGTGGACCGACATGCCTGTCTATGGTGGCAGTTTATCTTAGTGGGGATACGTCTATGGATCCTTCGTGGATGGCGGATTTTTCTGAAGAACATGGGTATGTCGCTGAGGGAAATGGGTCGGCTTGGGCATTATTCTCGGAAGGGGGAGAAAGGCTGGGCTTTGATGTGACAGAAATTCCTTTGGATCAGCAGAGGATCATAGATAATCTGAAGGTGGGGAATCCGATTGTAGCAAGCATGAGAGCCGGCGATTTTACGACTGGTGGACATTTCATTGTTTTATCCGGATATCAGGATGAGAAGATTAAAGTGAATGATCCTAACAGCCGGGAAAATTCAGAAAAATTATGGGATTATGACAGGATATCCGGGCAGATTAAGCAGCTATGGGTGTTCAGGTGAAGTTGTAGAAAACTTACAGTCTAAATATATATAGTACGATAAATTCTGAGAAAATAAAAAAGTTCTTGACAAATATGCTTTATTAGATTAAA
>JBJENW010000072.1:0-20582 GCA_051880395.1 Lachnospiraceae bacterium
TTCTCTTTTAAACACCTTTGTTCTATACATAAGCATTTATTCAGTGATGTCTATTTTTGGGCAGGCAAGACAAGAACGGTTGATATTAGAGAAGGTAATGGAAGAAATCAGAGAATATACATAGAGCAGTTATGTTTGAACAATGGTAGATTTGAAATTGATTTTACCGATGTTTCAAAAGAAGAAATGATAGCTGCTAGTGTTAGATCAGCAAATGCTAGCAATGATATGTTGGAAAATTTAATTAAGAGATGTCTTTTTGAACATCAACAATAAAAACTATAATCGGTCAGCTAATAGAGGATTTTCATCAAACCGATCCTGAGAATATGCATTATAATGCGTTGGCACAGGTAGTAAAGCACTTCAAAGAAACTGAGGAAGGACGTGAGCAAATTATAATCAAACAATTACAGAAATAGCAATATGGGAAAACATACTTAAAGCAGTAGGTCGGATTGATCCGCTGCTTTTTATATGAATTGGAGTGTAATATGGCAGAATATTGTGAGATGATTGGTATGCACATAGGGAAATGAATGATAGTATGTGAGATTAAAATATGGGCAGAAAATGCAATCTGCAAATGGAAAGGAACGTATGAAACAGGAAAAACAAATTAGGGAAAGAAAAACTTTATATAAAGCAGGCAAGCAGAAGGATAGACAAACGAAGGGAAAAGTCGGAGCCAAAAAGGCTATGAACGCACGAAGACAAGACAGTTCAAAGCAGAGAAAAAACAGTGAACAGAAAAAAGCAGTTTGTCCAAAAAAGAAATTGGACGGAACGATGGGAAATTGTGAATTGGCGCATAAATGCGGGGGTTGTACCTTACAGGGTGTGCCATATGAAAAGCAGTTGAAGCAAAAGCAGAAACAAACGCAGGCGTTATTACAAAAATTTTGCCGCGTGTATCCGATTACAGGAATGGAAGATCCGTTTCATTATCGCAATAAGGTACATGCCGTATTTGGACGTCTTAGAAATGGCACATACATTTCCGGTGTTTATGAAGAAGGAACGCATCGGATTGTAAATGTAGATGCCTGTCAGATTGAGGATGAGATGGCGGACGCCATTATTCGGGATATCCGAGGACTGCTGAAATCCTTTAAAATCCGCACCTATGACGAGGACACCGGATATGGTCTGCTGCGTCATGTGATGGTGCGCCGCGGTTTTCAGAGTGGAGAAGTCATGGTGGTTTTGGTCTTGGCATCACCGATTCTGCCGTCTCGAAATAATTTTGTAAAAGCGCTTCTGAAACTGCATCCGGAGATTACAACCATCGTGATCAATGTGAATGACCGCAGCACGAGCATGGTGCTTGGGGATAAGGAAAAAGCGATTTATGGAAAAGGCTATATCGAGGATACCCTGTGTGGAACCGTATTTCGCATTTCACCGAAGTCTTTTTACCAGGTGAACCCGGTGCAGACGGAGCATTTGTATGCAAAGGCGATTGAACTGGCGAATCTGACCGGAAAAGAGCGTGTGGTGGATGCTTATTGCGGCATAGGAACGATTTCCCTGATTGCGGCGAAGCAGGCAAAAGAAGTGATTGGTGTCGAATTAAATCCGGATGCCGTTCGCGATGCCGTGCGGAATGCAAAGCGCAATCAGGTGAAAAATGTATCGTTTTATACACAGGATGCTGGTAAATTCATGGTGGAAATGGCAGAACAGGGCGAAAAAGCCGATGTCGTGTTCATGGACCCGCCGCGTTCGGGCAGTGATGAGGTTTTCATGGCGTCCGTATTGAAGCTGGCACCGAAGCGCATCGTGTATATTTCCTGCAATCCGGAGACATTAGCGCGCGATCTGGAATATCTGACGAAACATGGGTATCGGGCGAAAGAGGCACATCCGTTTGACCAGTTTCCTTTCACGAAACATGTGGAATGCGTGGTATTACTGGATAAGAAAGACAAATAAGTTTTATAACATGGGTTGAGGAGGATTAATATGACAAAAAAAGATCGTGTCATGCTTCAAATGATCGAATTTGACAAAGGCGATCCAAAGCGGATTCAGCATTTTCTAAAAGTGTATGAATGTGCGCGTCTGATCGCTGCAGGCGAGGGGATGGAGGGAGAAGCATTAGAAATTTTAGAAGTTGCAGCAATTTTACATGACATCGGCATCCATCCCAGTGAAGAAAAGTATGGGGATTGCAATGGCAAGCATCAGGAGGAAGAAGGACCGGTTTATGCGCGCGCGTTGTTAGAGCAGATGGATGGCTATTCCAAAGAGTTCATTGACCGGGTATGTTTTTTGATCGGGCATCATCATACATATTCGTCTGTGGATGGAGCGGATTATCAGATTTTAATTGAGGCAGACTTTTTGGTAAATGCATATGAAGATGAATTAGATCTCTCGTCCGGTGATACCATGGAAAAAATGAAACAGCGGATTTTTAAAACAAAAATGGGGATTTGGATGTTAGAGACAATGTTTGAAAAAGAAACGGCAGAATGATTTAGGACGAAAAACGAAGGTAGACAGATGTGTCTAGCCCCTAAAATACGGCATTTCTCACTTTGTGTCGTTTGAAAAGGGAGAAGAAAATGATACTCTGGCGATGAAAGGAGGATTACAGATGGACCAGATAAAAATCGGTTCTTTCTTGAAAGAATTACGAAACGAAAAAGGTTTGACACAAGGACGGTTGGCAGAGTTCTATGAGGTCGATATCAAGGAAATTATCGATGGAGAAAGGAAAAGTGAGACTATGAAAGAAGAAATGAAAGAGACTTTAGTAAAAGTAGCGGAGTATACGAATGAAGATAAGGAAATGCAGTACTATAAAATGCGAAAGATGATCGGTGCTATTCTGATTGGATTTGGAGCATTCTTAACGATTTCAGTGCTGATGATTTTCCCAAGTGACAGTAGCTGGGGGTCCATTTATTCGATCATAGGGGGAATCCTATTGTCAATTGGATTATATCAGCTGATATGTAAAGTAAAATATAAGATTTTGGTTTCGATTGGTTGCTTTTTTGCCTTACTTTGCAGTTTCATATTTGTAGATTACTTGGGAGTAACAATAGAAAATCAAGTTCCAAGATTCGCCTATGAAAAAGAATGGGGTGAAAATGATATTATTTATAAAGCACCGTTTTATAGTGTGATTAGGCATAACTACGATACAGAAAATGAATATATTGAAGTGATTCATTAAGAGCATATGATGATTCTTTCGATATGCAGACTTATCAATTGACAAAACAAAGCAGGTCAGGATGTCAATACAAAAATCTTTTCGGAGTGGCTGCCGGCAATTAAGGATTATGAGTTTGTTGCAGGCTACTGTGTTGAGATGTATGATGCGCCAAGTAAGTATCCAAAGGGAACGGAGGATGAAAATTATCACTCGGAAATTTGGATTCCAATCAAAAAGAAATAAGAGCGGACGAAATGAAAATATCAAACGGAAAGAGCCGAGAAATCGGCTCTTTTTTGTTTGGTCCGTTCATCCATCCGCTTTCATTTGCAATTGCAGAATTTCCTGTAAATTAAAAAACTCCCTCTCATACGTCGGATGAAAAGAACGCAATTCGCTGATAACATACGGCCTTGGGAATTTTGCCAAATAAGACTGCTCGTCCCAAATGGCATCGATATACTGCCGGATCATGTCAATTCCTTCCAGAGTCATATCAAGGCCAAGAATCGGATAATCCAGTGTCAGGATTGTGTCCATCGGTGCAAATTTTGCATCATAATATAAGAAAAATCCAGGCAGCCCTTTTTCTACGGTATCTCGATAATTGCGGTTCTCATAAGAGTCAAAAAATGTTATGAGTTCATTATATTTTTTCTGCGTATCTTTTACCTTTTCAATGACCGCTTGATAGCCGATCTGATAGGCTTCTTCTGCGGGCAGTACATGCTGATTTGCCGGCAAATGCTCATTGGTTTCAAGATGTGCAATGCAATAGATGACAGCGTTCATGAGCTGTCTGGCTCGCTCATACGTTACGGAGGAGCTTTCTTTTGAGGTAAATTCATCGGCTAGTTTCCCAACGATGGGCAGCAGTTCTTCCATGGTATAGAGTGTTGTAACATCAGATTTCTTCATCGTTTCTTTGATACCTCCCAATAAATTTATGCGTATCGGATCGAATCTCACGCGCAAATTCCTCTAAGTATGTTTCTTCTAAATATTCCAGAGAGCCCTGGCATACGCCGTCAAATGCATCCCGCATCAGCGTGATCAATTCATCATCGGTGAATTCGTCGAGGGATTCATTTTTGTATAAATAGAAGATCTCTTGCAGGCGTGCGATCGTTTCGGCATAGTTTTCCTCGTAAATATAATCGGAATTACAAAATGCGAAAATAAGTTTTTCAAGAATCCCCGGTCCGAATTCGACGCGCTGCTGTTCGGACAGACATGACTGGCGTTGCACCATGAGTTCCTGAATCTCGTGGTCAGTCAGTTGTAGTCCAAATTGCTGCGTGTATTCGTTGGTCTTTTTTATTAGGTTTCGCTGATTCTGCTCGGAAAAAAGCAGCATAAAATCATCGTTCATAGGTAACCTCCTCATGTTTGGTCTGATGATTATACTGCGTTCTCAAACCCATTACAAGTCTTGAAAAATCGGGCATTTTGTGGTAATATAAATACATCGATAAGAGAAAAAGATGTGAAATTGCATCATTTTTCTCTTATTTTTTTATGCATTGTAAAGTTGTTCGTGCGAAATAGTAATAGCAAAGCCGGAGGTGAAAAAGATAAAAGAGTAGGAGTTTAGATGGGAGTTTGATTTGGGAGACAAGAAGAAAGGGAGGGCGGAAGGCGTCACTCTGGTCGGCATGTATGTTTGTTACATGGCATATATCATTCTGAGAAATTATTTATAAAATTTGTTGCAGGAAGAAAAAATAGGAGTAATGGAATAGGGAAAATTTTCCGAAATAAAGTAGGAAGAAGGTGTGAAAAAGGAATAACAGAGCAAAGTGTTAGTGAAGGGGAAATACAAAGGATGGACTGGATTATTGAATTTGACATTGCAGCAGTTGTGATCACGGTAATTATATTAGGTCTTTTTTTAAAAAGAAAAAGTTATCCTTCAAAAGTGAATAGAATGTATTTATATCTGATGACCGTGGGGATGGTGGCATCTGTGTTAGATATTATAAGCGTCTATGCCATTATTTATGCCAAGCACATTCCGCTTCCCCTCAATCGTCTGATTAATATGCTGTTTTTACTGAGCATGAATGCAGTTACATTTGTTTATTATTTTTATATCACGGCGATCATTGATGAATTTGATGTAAAAAATAACTGGCATGAGAATCCGATGCGCATTGTGGCAGCCATTGATTTTTTATTGATCGCGCTTTCTCCGGTTACCGGATGGGTGTTTTATTTTGATGAAAACAGACAGTATTGCAGCGGACCTTTGAAGAGCGTGATCTATGTGATCGCGCTGTTTGTGCTGTTTGTCTGTTTGATGCAGACGATCCGGAATCGAAAGATTTTGACATCAGCGGAGCGCAAAGGTGTTTATTTATATACGGTGTCGAATTTGATCGCAGTTATCGTTCAATGCGTGAATCCGAAACTTTTGATCACAAATTTTGCGATTTCGATTGCATTTCTGATCATGTATGTCACATTGCAGAGACCGGAGGATAAAATTGATTCCCTGACGCAGTTAGAGAATAAGGCGGCTTTTTTGGAAGAATTAAATCGGGAGGTTTATTACAAAAAGAACTTTTTTTTATTAGTTGTAAAGATGGAAAATCTCGCCCATATCAACAATATGTATGGAATCACACAGGCAAATTCTATCATTCGTCTGTTTGCAAAGACACTGCTGGATGCTTCAAGAAATGTCGGTGTTTATCGTATCAGTGGATCACGGTTTGTGTATATCGGATGGTCAAAAAAGGAGATTGACTCGATTATCAGGTATGTTGAAACACGCATCAATAATGGATTTGAACTGAATGCAATGGAAGTTCAGGTAAAAACGAAATACTGTGTACTCTGGTATCCGGAGCACGGAAAAGATGTTGATGAGTTAGAAAAAGCGATCCAGTATTGTTTGAAGTATAATACGCAGAAAAATGGCGGGAAGGTGATTTATGCAGACAGTGACATGCTGGAAGCGTTTAAGCGAAAAGATGCTATTTTAGATATTGTTCGAAATGCACTTGACAATCGTACGTTTGAGGTATATTATCAGCCAATCTTTAATTGGCGAAAAAATCAATTTGACTCTGCAGAAGCCTTGATTCGGCTGCGCGATGAGAAATTTGGATTTATCAGTCCGGACGAGTTTATTCCGATGGCTGAAAAAAACGGAATGATTATTGAAATCGGAGAATATGTCATTGAGGAGGTCTGCAAGATGATTCAGCAGACAGAGATTTCGAAATATGGCATGGAGCATATACATATCAATTTGTCCGGTGTGCAGTGTATGCAAAAAGATTTAAATGAAAAAATTCAATATATCACGCAAAAGTATGGAATTCATAGCAGTCAGATCTGTTTTGAAATTACAGAAACAGCAGCCATTCATTCGGATGCGTATCTGACGGAAAAAATAAAGGGGATTACAGATGACGGTTTTTCACTTGCATTAGATGACTATGGGAGTGGTTTTGCGACATTTGGGTATCTGCTGCACTATCCGTTTTCTATAGTAAAGTTTGATAAGGAAATTGTCTGGCAGGCAGCAAAGCAAAAAAAGGCTGCGATCGCGCTTAATCATCTGTCAAATATGATGAAAGAAATTGGTCTGGTGATCGTTGCGGAAGGGGTGGAAACCGAAGAACAGGCGGAATTTTTGAAACAGATGGGCTGCGATCTGCTTCAAGGATATTTGTATGCGAAACCCATGCCAAAAGATACATTGATTCAATTCTTGAAAAATTAAAAAAATTGCTTTAGAATTCTGGAAAAATGTCGAAAATATAAATGCATTATAAAATATAAATAAAATTTTGGAAAAAATAGAAAGATTGAAGATGGAGGGAGAAACATGGAGTATGATGAGAAGTATTTTGCGGCAAGCGCAAATAGGAAAGTCTGTTTGCTATGGTTTATCCTGAATGTGATCATCAGTACATCGTATGGCTGGGAAGTCACGAGAGGATTACATACGTTTGGATATTTTATTACATTTTTAGTGGCTTGCTGGGTTCCGTTTCTTAATGGCTGGATTCGTCTGAAAATGAAGGGTTGGGATTTTAAAAACTATAAGCTGCATGTTGTGATCGGATTTTCGTTTTTTTATTTTTATGCAATGCTGACGACGAATTCTACATTGACATTTTGTTATATCTTACCAATGACAAGTATGATGGTACTGTATAAAGATACAAAGAGTACGATGCGTTTGGCCACGATCTCAGAGATTATTTTGGCTTTGCAAATTATTAAAAATTACGTGGGCGGCATGAGGACGATGGCAGATATTTCAAATTATGAAATTCAAGTAGTAGCCATTCTTCTTTCAAATATCGGGTCTATTATGGCAATCTATCACATGAGTAAATCGGACGGAGCAATGCTAGATTCCATGCAGGGAAATCTGGATAAGGTCGTTACGACAATTGAACAGGTGAAGGGTGCGAGCAATGCAGTGGTAGATGGCGTTACGGTTGTCAGAGAGTTATCGGAGGAGAATAAAGAAGGTGCCAATGCGGTTGTAAACAGTATGGGCGAACTGGCTGAGAATAACAATGACCTGAGTCAGAAAATTGATGCTACGATGCAAATGTCGGAAAATATTGATGCGCAGGTTGTGCATGTAGCGGATCAGATCGATCGGATCGTGGGAATCGCAGAGAAATCTGCGGATAATGCAAATTCCAGTACAAGAGAATTGGCAGCGGTCATGGAGTCAACGAATACAATAGAAAATTTATCCGTTGAAGTAGAAAACATTCTGGAAGAATTTAGTGATAAATTCGAAATGGTGAAGAAGGAGACCGGTACGATCGAAACGATTACTTCTCAGACAAATCTGTTAGCCTTAAATGCGTCGATTGAGGCGGCAAGGGCCGGAGAAGCGGGAAAAGGATTTGCTGTGGTTGCGGATGAAATCCGGGACCTGAGTATGGGAACACATAGTTCGTCGAACAGCATCATGGAAGCATTAAAACACTTAGAGGATACCTCAAATGAAATGATGGAGTCGATTACAACAATCTTATCCATTCTGGGAAAGACACTGGAAAAAATTAGTCTGGTAAATGAAAGTGTCAGTGGAATATCTGTGGATTCTACGGAATTGAAGGAAGAAATTCAGGGTGTAGATACAGCCATTAAAACAGTGGAAACTGCGAATAAGAGCATGGTAGATAATATGAAACACATCAAAGGAATCATGGTAGATATGACAGCGAGTGTGGAAAATTCGGAAAAGACGACAGAGACCATGCGCAGTAAATATGAGGAGACATCTAGAAATGTAATGCTCATTGAAAATGTAGTTGGAAAGCTGGTAGAAGAACTTGGTGTTGGCGGCTTTATGAGCACGAAAGATCTGAAGCAGGGAATGACGATCACAATTGCACAGCAAAACGGAAATCGTGTGCATAAAACACAAATCGATGAGGTTGAAGAGGAAGTGCTATGGATTAAAGCAGCACCGGAAACTGAAACATTTATCGAAACAGTCGGAAAGAAAGCATTGTATCAAATCGATATTGTTGTGGATAATGCAGTCTATACTTGGACAGATGTGGAAATCGTGCATGATAAGAAAACGAATGTGGGCAGATACATGTTGAAGATCAAAGGAAATCCAAAGGTCATCAACAGAAGAAAGTATCCGCGGCTTTCGCTTTCGAATCCGTGTAAGATTCAGATCAAATCAAAGAATGAATTTTATGACGGTAAAATGGTCAATGTAAGTGCCGGCGGTTTTGCATTTGCGTCAGCAGAAAAGAAATTTGAGAACATTGTCGGAGAACAGTTAGCGGTTACGATCGATAACTTCGATTCTGTGGAAAACGGGACGATCGAGGGGGTTGCCATTCGATCCTCCGATGACAACGGAACGTATATCGTTGGATGCCGTATGGCAGAAGACAACATGAAAATTTTCGAATATGTGAAACAAAATTCTGAAACATAAACATAGTTCAACCGATTGGTTGAAATATGTTTCGTTTCGAGGTTAAAAAAAGAAATCGTGATATATTATATGACATCCACACTGACAACCCCATCTATTTTTTCAATCATCTCCAGATAAGAAGATTGAAAGGGGGTTGGCAGATGCAGCATGACCTGAAGCGAGTAGGAGACGTTCTTTCCTTTTCCCTTGACGATATCTAAGGATTCCACGCGAATGGAATGCTTGTGCATCGTATCGAGAAAAGGAGAAACAACCTGATTATTTTCGACTTCGATATACAATGCTACATAGCGGCTGCGATGGTAGACATGGCGTTCGATCGCGGGAAGAACATGCAGGGCAAACAGCATACAGACGGTGACAAGAATGCTGCCGTCGAGAAATCCGATGCCCACAGAAAGCCCGACACATGCGCAGGTCCAGAGACTTGCAGCAGTGGTCAGACCACGTACCTGATGGCCGGAAACAATGATCGTGCCGACACCCAGAAATCCTACTCCGCTGATGACCTGTGCCGCCATACGGGTCAGATCGACCTGTCCCGGAAAAGCGAGACTCATATACTGTCCGGTCAGCATGACAAGCGTGGAACCCAGACAGACTACCGTACTTGTTTTTGCTCCGGCGCCGCGTCGTTTGATGCCTCGATCCAGACCAATCAGGCTGCCGAGAATCAGAGAAACAAAAATGCGCAGACAGACATTTGGAATTGTCCAGCTGGTAAACTGAAATCCGAACATAAAAATCACACCCTTCCTCAGTACTATTGTACCACAAAGGAAGGGTGCGTTCTATAATAAATCAAGGAAAAAGGCAAACTTATTTTGCAGCCGGTGCGGCGACCAAATCAGTGGAGTGTTTTTCGAACTGTTCTTCTTTTCGAACCAGGAAAAACGCAAATGCGATTGGCAGTGCGGCAAACCAGCATGCTTGAATCTGTATGGCATGGCAGGCAAAAAACGAAGCAGCGACGCCCAAATGGAAAAAGATCAGAGAGTTTGCGAACAATTTCATTTTTTCCAAGGAAGCCTCATCTTTTTCAGAAAGATAATGTCCGAGTGCTAAGGAAAACTGCTTGAAATTATTGGTTGAAAAAATCGTTGAGCTGTTAAATCCGTTTGCACCGTGGAAAACGCACCACTGTGTTGACATCATGAAAAACAGAGGATACAGGCACAAGATCGCATCCCCATCCTTCGGCATCAGACTCAAAAGAATCAGGCAGATGCATTCGATAAAAATCGTATATCTCTTTAATGGGATGTTCGTTTTTGTCTCCAAGTAAACGGTCAGTTCGATGGCGGAAAAATAAACGATCAGTCCACCGATCCGGACGAGAAATTCCAACAGATTTCCACCCAGAAGACAGGTGATGATATAGATCATATTCGTCGTCTGCGCCGAACCAAAATTGTTGCAGCGCACTAACAGGGCATATGCACCCATAAAACCGCCGACAAGACACATCGTGCGGTGTAAATTTAATTCATAGTTTTCTTTGACAGAATCCATGATTCCTCCTTCAAAAATAAATACACTAACTTCAACCACATAATATACCACCATCCTATAAAAAATGGTATGGGAAATATGTACTTTTCCTGTTTTTTTCGAAAACTTTACACAAATTTACAGGAATATGGTGGAAGAAAGCGGCAAGGGTAGGTAAGATAGTCGTACAATGTGGATGGAAGGAGATATGGGAAGTTTTACAATGAAAAAAAGAAAAAGTGAAAAGCAAAAGATACAGACAGAGGAAGAAATCACTTACGAAATGATCCGCAAAAATCCAGAGGTCTGTACTCTGATGGAAATGGGAAATGAAGTGCTGCGTGTCATGGGGTATACGGAGCATTCCAAAAAGCATGCATCGATCGTGGCACAGCACAGCGCACAGATCTTAGAAACGCTGGGATATTCGGCACATGAGATCGAACTGGCGAAGATTGCCGGATTTATGCATGATATCGGAAACGCCGTTAATCGCGATGATCATGCACATACCGGAGCGATTCTGTCCTATCAGATTCTGCAAAAAATGGGGATGCCGATTACAGATATCGCACTTGTCATTTCAGCGATCGGAAATCACGATGAGGCGACGGGAGAAGCAGTGACACCGATTTCGGCGGCATTGATTCTGGCAGACAAGACCGATGTGCGCAGAAGTCGTGTGCGAAATCCGGATGTCACGACATTCGATAAACATGATAAAGTTAATTTTGCGGTACATTCGGCAAAACTGACAACAAATACGGAAAAAAAAGTGATCCATCTCGATATCGAACTGGATGAAGAAAGCTGCTCCGTATTGGATTATTTTGAAATATTTCTGGAACGTATGCTGATGTGCCGACGTGCGGCGGAGTTTTTAGAGATGCGTTTTAAGTTTACTGTAAATGGAAGCAAAGTTTTATAAGGGGATAATTTATGAAAAAACACTATATTATTGATACAAATATCTTAGTACATGCACCGGAGGCAATCGCTCAGTTTGAGGAAAACGAGGTAATTCTGCCGATCGTGGTATTAGAGGAATTAGACGGATTGAAAAATGCAGACGGAGAAAAAGGCAGAAGTGCCAGAAGCGCGATTCGGGAATTAGAAACGTATCGCCAGCTCGGAAACCTGTTAGAAGGCGTTCCGACACCGGGCGGCGGAATCTTGCGGGTAGAAAAAAACTTCATTGATGTGCGTTTGCCAGAGGATTTTCCAGAGGACAAGATGGACAACCGAATTTTAAAAGTCTGCAAAGGCCTGACCGAACAGTATCCGGAGGATGCCGTCATTTTGGTGACAAAAGATATTTTATTGCGCATCAAAGCACAGATCTTAGAACTTGCAGCAGAGGATTACACGACAGATCAAACATCGGGAGAGGAAGAAGTATATACCGGCAGATGCGAGCTGTTTGCGGAGGAGGCACATTTTAAAGACTTTAAGAAAAAAGGAATCAAACTGGAGTATGTCTACACGGTGGATGAAGAAGGAAACCGGGTGGATGTGACATTAGAGCAGAATGAATTTGTTGTATTAAAAGCCGATCAGTCGACGAAAAAGACACAGCTTGGGCGCGTAAAAGGGGATCGCATCGTGGCTTTGCAGTACAAAAAAAGTAAGCCGTACGGGGTATCGCCACGAAATGTCGGACAGCATTTCCTACAGGAAGCGCTGATGTTGCCGGCAAAAGAGGCACCGCTTGTGATCGTACAGGGAATGGCGGGCACCGCGAAAACCTTCTATTCGCTCGCCGTCGGATTGGAAAAAGTATATAATGCGACAGACAAAGAGTACCGGAAGATTCTGATCAGCCGTCCGAATGCACAATTTGATGAAAATATCGGCTATCTTCCGGGGGATGAACAGGAGAAGATCTCGCCTTTGATGCGCCCGGTCGTTGATAATTTAGAACAGCTGATCGACTCGGATGAGGAAGAGCGCTATCGGGATGAGGAGGCGCTGCATGGAAAAATCGAAGAGATCTTTTCCAGAGGCGTGATCGTAGCGGAAGCGATGAACTTTATCCGTGGCCGTTCCTTTGTCGATACCTATCTGATCATTGATGAGGCACAAAATATGACGCCAAAGCAGATCACCGGAATCATTACCCGTGCCGGAAAAGGAACAAAAGTGATCCTCCTCGGAGATCCGAAACAGATTGACAATCCGTATTTAGATGAGCGCACCAACGGACTGAGCTACGCGGCCGACCGCATGAAAGGCAGTCCGCTCTGCTATCAGATCACCTTATCCGCAGAAGAATGCGAGCGCTCCGAACTTGCCATGGATGCGATCCAAAGAATCCAAAACGGATAGAACGATATGTTGTTTCTGTACGGACGTTTCGAGAATACGGCGGACACAGCGGACAGGGACGGCGTATTCTCGAAACTGTGTATCGGAAACGAAAGGTTGAGATAAGCCGTTTTTGTAAGACAGGCGCAGCACGCTTGGAAAAATCCAAAAACAACAGAAAAAAACACACTTGGCATGGTTCTGTTCCCATGCTAAAATGAAAGGAGAAATAAACAACGAGCGGAATGAAAGGCGGTGAAATTCAGTGGGAAGATTTGTGAATCCGGGAAACAGTGCATTTCAGGATGCAGTAAATTCCAAAATATATGTAGATAAGACAGGATTGATCGAATATACAAACAGCGTGATCGATACAACAGCGAAATTCATCTGTAACAGTCGTCCGAGGCGTTTCGGAAAATCCATTACGGTAGATATGCTCGCGGCCTATTATAGCAAAGGATGTAGTTCCCAGACGATATTTGAGGGGATGGAGATCAGTGCATATGAAGATTACACCATTCACCTGAATCAATACGATGTGATCCAGTTCGATGTGCAGTGGTGCATGGAACCGGCTGGTGGTCCGAATGGGGTGGTTTCGTTTCTTACAGAATCGATCATAAAGGAATTAAGAGAGTACTATCCCGAACAATTATCGGATTCGGTTCAGTCGCTGCCGGATGCACTTTCCCGTATACACGCATCTTGCGGTCAGAAATTTATCGTCATTATTGATGAGTGGGATGTTTTGATTCGAGACGAGGCAATGAATCGAAAAGCGCAGGAGGAATATATTGATTTCCTGCGAGGCATGTTTAAGGGGAGTGAGCCGACGAAGTTTATTCATTTGGCATATCTCACAGGAATCCTTCCGATCAAAAAGATTCAGACACAGTCAGCCATCAATAACTTTGACGAGTTTACAATGGTAGATGCAAAAGTGTTTGCAAAATATATCGGATTTACAGAAGAAGAGGTAAAAGAACTTTGTAAGAAATATGATATGGATTATCAAACCGTCAAACGGTGGTATGACGGATATTTACTAGAAGACGATCAGGTATATAATCCAAAGGCTGTCGTTTCCGCGTTGACATGGAACAAAATAAAAAGTTACTGGTCAAAAACAGGGACATTTGAGGCGATCGTTCCACTGATCAATATGGATTTTGATGGGTTAAAAGAAGCGATCATTGAAATGCTTTCCGGTTGTGAGGTGGAAGTGGATGTATCCTCTTTTCAGAACGATATCGTCAGTTTTCAGAATAAAGACGATGTGCTGACCTATCTGATTCATTTAGGGTATCTTGGATATGATCAGGAGTATCAGAGGGCATTTATTCCAAACGAGGAAATTCGTCAGGAACTGACAGCTGCAACAAGACGGAAAAATTGGAGCGAGATGCTCGCGTTTTGGCAGAAGTCCGAACAGCTCCTTGATGCCACATTAGATTTGGATGCAGATTTGGTTGCAGATGAAATGGAAAAAATCCATACGAAATATGCATCCGCTATCCAGTATAACAGTGAAAATTCACTCAGTAGTGTGATAACGATCGGTTATCTGAGTACCATGCAGTACTACTTCAAGCCAATCCGGGAGTTGCCGACGGGGAGAGGATTTGCAGATTTTGTTTATATACCAAAGCCGGAATATAACACAGATTACCCGGCTTTACTGGTAGAATTGAAGTGGAATCAAAGTGCGAAGACTGCATTACAGCAGATTAAGGAAAAAAACTATCCGGAATCGATATTGGATTATACGGGCGAGATTTTACTGGTGGGAATCAATTATGAGAAAAAGAGTAAAAAGCACCAGTGCGTGATAGAGAAGTATCAGATTTGAGGGTATCCAAAGGAGCATCTCGCTTGGAAAAATCCCCTAAAAACAGAAAACACACTTGGCATTGTTCTGGTTACTGTTCCGTGTTAAAATGTTGTAAAATAAGACGTTGAATTAACAGCTAAATTTGGGTACATTAAAAGCAAAAAGGAGGTTTTATTATGCCAAATATTAAGCCGATTTCGGATTTAAGAAATTATACTGCGGTTTTAGATACAGTTGCAGTCGGTTCACCAGTCTATCTGACAAAGAATGGCAGAGGCTGCTTTGCCATTATGGATATGGAAGAACAAGAGGAACAACAGGAAAAAGCACAAAAATACGATAAGATGGAAGCACAGCTCAAATTGATGTGTGCGTTAAATGCTGGAAAAAAAATAGGAGAAGAAGAAGGATGGATTTCTGCGGATGACGTAAGAAACCATTTTAGGGAAAAGAAAGATGCACAATAACATACAGTATTCTCCAATGGCGCTGAAAGACTTAGATGAAATTTGGGATTACATTGCAACTGAATTGAAAAATCCATCTGCAGCAGAGAATACAGTGAATGGGATTATATGAGTCTGCTTTTTCCGGACAAGGAATAGAAGAGGTGAATACGATCATGGGTGGAAAAATCTTAGAGTATGAAACGCGCAAGCAGGCAGTCGCAAAAGCGGCTGTCGCTTTATAGGTACCATTCATGAGTCGAAAAAGTGGCGGTCAGACGAAAATGAACGTAGTGGGTAGAGAAAAAGAGCGTGCCTGACACCGTTAATGACATGGTTGTGCCTGTTGAAAAAAGAAAAAGGAGTGAATGTAGATATGTGTAAAACAGATTTGATAGATAAAATTGATAAATTGTCAGCAGATGATTATAACATGGTTCTTATGCTTGTAAATCGATTGTCTGAGAAATCAGAAACGGATCGTTTTCAAAAGTTAAGTGAAGATGCGTTGGTAGAACAGCTATCTGAGTCAATGAAAAAAAGTGATAAAGGTGAGACAAAGCCGGCGCGAGAAGTAGCAAAGAGTATGAGGGAAAAATATGTTGTATAGTGTGGAACTTTCGGAATTAGCAGAGAAACAGTATGATAAAATTCTGTCTTATATTGCATATGAATTGAAGAATCCTCAGGCATTACAAAACGTATTGGATGATTTTGATCATACGATTGATAAGTTAGAAAAAATGGCAGATAAATATGGATATTGTGCCAGTGACAGATTGAAAGAGATGGGATTGCAAAAAATAAAATTTGAAAAACATAGGTATTTGTTTGTATTTCGAGTAGATGGCTCTCGTGTGATTATTGAAGGAATGTATCATGAAATGCAGGATTATGAAAATGCAATTTAGAATGTGCTGTACAATAAGCATAGTTATTCTGAGGTCGGAAATGGTTCCCGACGCACTCTGAGAAGAGTACCTGAGATGATGGATACACCGCCCATCCAGAATGACTATGCTTGTCTATGTAAGACAGCGTCGAAAAAACAACTAATAAATAATTTCTAGTACTTGAAAACCGGATTGCTTTCTGGTATAGTAACAATGTTTGTATCAATTCATGATCATTCAAAAAATACCGTTTCGGTATTCAAAGGAGCATCTCGCTCCGAAAAATCCAAAAACCAACAACAAAACATACTTGGCATGGTTCTGTTCCCATGCTAAAATGAAAGGAGAAAGCATTTATTGAACAACGAAAACCAAACACAGAATACCGCCTACGATGATGTGTTCCGTACACTTCTGAACGATTGTCCCCGTCTGATCATCCCGGTCATTAACGAGGTGTTCCACACAACATACACGTTAGATGACGAGATCCGGCTTTTAAACAACGAACTTTACACCACAGGCGCAAATAAAAAAACGGGGCGACGTAGCAAAAAACGTGAAACAGATTCCCAGATTCAGTTCGCAAATCTCGGAAAACGTCTGTTTCATATCGAATGCCAGAGCACGAAAGACGGAACCATGATCGTGAGGATGTTCGAGTACGACACGGCGATTGCCATCAACAAAAGCCGAATGGAAGGAAACACACTGGTGATCGACTATCCAAAATCGGCTGTGATGTATCTGCGTGAACAGTCAGACATGCCGGATATCCTAGATATACGAATCCGCACATCAGAGGGCGAAATCCATCATCATGTACCGGTCATCAAAACGCAGGTATATACCATCAAAGATATTTTTGAGAAGCAGCTGTACTTTCTCATACCATTTTATCTGTTTCGCTATGAAAGAGAGTTCGAGGAATTGGAGCAGAATCCAAAAAAGAGACAGAGACTTCATGATGACTATGTACAAATCCTGAAAAATCTGAATCAGACGTATGAAGAAGAAAAAGCGATCAACTTTCTGGAAAAGAACACGTTAAAAGATCTGAGCCGTGCAGTCACAAAACGGCTGACGGAAGGAAAATATGAAGAAATCGAGGAAGAGGTGAATACGATCATGGGTGGAAAAATCTTAGAGTATGAAACAAAGACAGCTTATACGAAAGGCTGGGAGGATGGCGAAAAGAGAGGCGAAAAGAGAGGCGAAAAGAGAGGTGAAAAACGAGGCGAAGAACGAGGTGAAGAAAAAAATGTCAAGTTGATGAAAGCCCTGTTAAACGACGGTCGCATGGAAGAAATGAAACTCGCATTAGACCAGCCGGAGATTCGGAAAAAACTGTATAAAGAATACAATATCTAAAAAGTACGAAATGAAACGCGCAAGCAGACAGATCTAGTGTATAATCAATCTAGAAAGGTTTTCGGAATTGAAATTTCCGAATGCCCTTAGTAAAGTTATTCGAGAAATAGCATCTACTTTTGGACTGAGTGGGATGCTATTTCTTTTTGTTATTATGATTGGCTATGTAAGACAGAGCCATCGCATCCTAGGCTTTCCAAATGATCATACGATGGAAATTATATTATATCAAGCAAAAGTATATAAAAATGCTTTTAAAATAAAAGCATTTGTGTTACAATAAGAAAAAAGGAAGGAGTGAGACGTATGGCACAGATCAGTTTACGTGTAGATGATGATGTAAAGCGTAATGCAGAAAAAACATTGAATGAAATCGGATTGAGTATGTCTACAGCAATTAATATTTTTTTAAAAACTGTAGTAAGAGAAAATCGGATTCCGTTTGAACTGTCAGCAGATCCATTCTATTCTTCCAGTAACATGAAATACTTGGAAAATGTGATGCAGGATATAAAAAATGGGAAAGCACACTTTGCAGAACATGAGTTGATTGAGGAGGAAGAATGAGGCTTTTATGGGAAGATCGGGCATGGGATGACTATTTGTACTGGCAAATACAGGATAAGAAAACACTGAAAAGAATTAATGCGTTGATTAAGGACATTCAGAGAAACAGATTTGAGGGCATCGGAAAACCAGAACCATTAAAGCAAAATCTGAGCGGATTGTGGAGCAGACGTATTGATGAGAAAAATCGTATTGTCTACTATGAGCAAGATGATGTCATTTACATTGTTTCATGCAGAGGACATTATGAAGAATCATAAAGAAACGGAACAGGCATTCTAGGACGGGAATGAAACGCGCAAGCAGGCAGCCGCAAAAACGGCTGCCACTTTATAGGTATCAATTCATGATCATTCAAAAATACCATTTCGGTATTCAAAGGAGCATCTCGCTTGGAAAAATCCAAAAACCAACAACAAAACACACTTGAAAAAACATTCTGCGTCATTAGGCTGAAAATGAACGTGTCAGTACACTAGGAAAACGTCTGTTTCACATCGAATGTCAGAAACTAAGTTATCCTATCATTCAGCCCTTCCATTCCTCAATCACGCAGGTATGGTGCTTCTTCCCCATTCCCTCTGCATCATAATTAATCCCAACCAAAAGAACCTTATCGGAATAACCTGCTAAAGCTCCCTGATATCTCTTCTCCTTAATCTGTCGGATAGCGGTATCGGCAGACTTGTTGTATTTCAGCTCAACGATCATAGCCGGACGCGGCCCGGCATTTGACCTTGGAATAAAGGTGAAATCCGCAAAGCCCTTGCCGGAAGGCATCTCTCGGATAATATTATAATATCCCTGTGCTGTGAAATATGCCATTGTCAGAACGCAGCTTAAAGAATTCTCGTCATTATAGTTCAATATCGAGGTATAGGTTTCGTGGGCAAGCTCAATCAGCTCTGCCACACGGTCAGCGTTACCTGCAATCGTTGCCATTAGAAGCTCATCGCAAATCGAAACTGCTTTGGCTATTTCCTTCCAGCAGCCTGTCTTCAGTGCCATCTGGAAAGCCTCTGCGACCTCATAATTCGGAATATAGGCACTTAGAATCGTTGTATCATATGCCAGATATCCTAAATGAATCAATGCGGTCAGTGCATCATCCTTTGAATGAATCTCTGACAAATCATTCTGAAAGGACCTGGGATCAACCATAACCTTTTCTCCCTCCAACATCGTCAGAATATCGTTCTTCAGTCCGGCATAATTCATCGTAATAAATGTGTTAATAGTGGAAAAGGAAGATGTATTTCTCCAGTAGGAATCAAATTTGTGTCTGTCCATTGCAATTGAAACAGAGTTCGGATTATACATCGCCATACCATCGATTAAATACCCGTTATACCATGCTTTCGTGACATCAAAATCCATATTATATTTTTCACACAGTGTTCTCACTTCATCTTCCGTAAAACCAAAATACTCCGTAATCGGATAGGAATCTAACATCGTATATTCCCTAAAATTATTCAACGCCGACTCATCCTTTATCTTCTTAATCGGCAAAATCCCTGTGATATATGCCAATGCCAGAAATGTCTTTGATTCTTCGGATTTAAACAACGAATGAAGAAACTGCAAATATTGATGAACCAAATCCTTATCCTCACTGTTTCGGATGACACAGTCCCATTCATCTATGATGATAACAAACGGAATCCCCGTTTTTTCATAAATCGCCTGTACTAACAAATACAAATCCTTATCATAATCTAAGGTATCTGCAAAATCCTTTTTAAAATCGTCGCAAACGCGCTGATGAATTGACTCAATTAGATCCTCCTTATGAAAATCCCAAACTGAAGAAATATCAAGATGAATCACATTATACCGATTCATATACTTCCGGTAATCGGCACTTCCTGCAATGTTTGTGTCATCAAAAAGTGGTGAGGAGTCACACCCACGGCTATAATATGCATCAATCATTCCTGCTGCATGAGACTTTCCAAATCTTCTGGCATGACTCAGGGCAATGCATCTGCTATTCGTTCCCAGAACACCATTTAAATATTCTATTAGTCCTGTTTTATCAACATATATCTTACTATTTTTATCACTTGCAAAACTTCCATTGTTAGGGTTAAAATACACTCCCATTCCTGTCACCTCGCTTACACTGATTTCAAAACACTTGCTTCCCGCATTTTATTATATTTTGGAGTACTCGGTATGTCAATTGCAAATGTCAATATAAAAATGCCGTTTCTTATTCTTATCGACTGCCATAGTTTTGCGACAAAAAACATACAAAACCTCCCGCATAGAAAACGAGACTCTTTGATACAATAGTAAAAATGCAACAGTTTATTAGAAACTGTTGCATTTTTACTTCCTTTATTGTGTTCACTCTCTATATCGTCCGGGGGCAGATGAAACTTTAGACTCAAATTCATTTTTTTTTGAAAAAAATTTAAAAGTCCATATCCGTATATACAGAATCGCGCTCATCCTGATCAATTCCTAAATAACGCTTGGTGATGCTGTAGGAAGAATGATTGTAAATATCCATCAAAAGTGCCGGCGGCGTACCTTTTTTCCATGCATGATAGCCAAA
>JBJENW010000073.1:0-3557 GCA_051880395.1 Lachnospiraceae bacterium
GTCCGCCGCACCAGTATTCCGATTCCTGATATGGTTCCAGTGGATAGGTCATATCGATGCTGTCTGTTTCCACAATATGCTCCATCTGAACTACATTTCCTTCCATATCTCTCACAATTTCCACATATGATATTCCGAATGTCTCGCGTGCTTTTATAATGTCCTCAAACACCTCTTTCAGATCTTTATCCATGTTCAGAGTATGAAGTATCTCCTGCAGCTGATTCCACTCAGCCTTCATCTCTGCTGTCTCTTCTTTCTGTTCTTCCTTGTATCGAATCCCTATTCCGAAACCTGCTATATTGCTTCCATACGCATTGATGCACTGCGGAAGTATCGTGGAATCATCTACGATGCTTCTCAGTCCACGCATATCAACCGGATGAGAGATCCATTCTGCAGCGTTTACTGCTGCCTCATTATAAACATGCTCCATTCTGTCAGATTTCTGAATGATGCTTTTCGATGTCTGATCATTTCCTCCGATCAGTCTTACTCCGATCTTTGTATTTTCTTTCTTTCCCATCTGTCCTACCTTCTCCTTTTCTTTACCGGAAGACATGCAAGAAGAACCGAATCCGCTTCATCCGGAGATGAGAGTCCGCGTTCCTTCATGTCTTTTTTACTCTCTACTCTTTGTTTCGTGTTAGGAAGAAATTCGTACTTCCTGCATGAAAGCTGTCCCATCAGATCTGCATCATCCGGAAGTATCAGCTCACATTTATGCGGTTTTCCGTCCCTGTCGAACGGAGCAATCAAATCGCGAACAATACTCATCATGAATGTGGTCGTATCATCATAGAATTTATGCTTTATCTTCTGTCCGAAATGTACCGGTATGATCTCAAGATTCTTATACTCGTTCTCGTTCGATTTTTTCAATCGTTTTAACTGGTCAACCACGCCTCCTCCGACACCTCCGTCATCGATCTTGATATTGACTGTTCCTGTATACTGGTATTCCGTCCGGATCTTCCTGTACAGATTTACAATCTCAGCCGCTGTCCAGATCGTATCTTTCCCGTTGTACTTTTTCTCAATCTTAACCACTTCATTCATGACCGATGTGATCACCGTTTTATCGTCTCCAAATCTTGCCACATCGCATCCAATGTCTACTCTCCATAGTTCTTTTCCGTCACGTTCCTTTAATGCCTTTATCGTTCCATCCTGCATCTCCGTCTTTGTGCTCTGTCCAAGCCATTCATACGGAATAAAAACATCATCATCTTCCAGAGGGAATTCTCCGTCCACACGTACACGTACCACATTGCTGTTTTTACCGTATTTCCGTTCCAAAGATGTTATATTATCCTTATTCGTCCGTCTGCTGTCTCTGGACGAAACCGTGATATTGTAATAAAGCTTCTGGTCCTGATAAAATGCATCGTGAAACGTTCCGCTTGTCTTTGTCGGGTTTCCGCACATAAGAAGTTTATTATTTGCTCCTGTCAGCGTTCCAAGTACTGCCTCCATGATTGGTTCTGCGATACCGGAAGCCTCATCCACGATAAAAAGCATATTATCCTCATGGAAACCCTGCATATTCTCCGGCTTCGTCGCAGTTCGCGCAACCGCAAACCACCTTTCCCTTCTTCCATTCACATACACATACGTCTTTGTCCATTGAAGTATTTCTTTCAGAAGCGGAGATTTGTCCATCCACTTTGAAATCTCAGACCACAATACATCGTGAAGCTGCTGTCTTGTTGGAGCCGTAGCCACAACCCTTGCATCATAATGACATGTAAGAAACCAGATTGCTGCAATGGACTCCATTCCTGTCTTTCCAACTCCCTGTCCGGATTTAATTGCAACTCTGCTGTCAGATACCAGATGTTTTAGTGCCTGTATTTGCCACCAGTCCGGTTCAAATCCTACTACTTCCTCAGCAAACAATACCGGATCATTCCTGTATACAGGAACCCGGCTGAAAAAGAACTCTTTTCTTATCCTCTCATTCTCTTTCATCTCCATCTTCTCTGTCCTCTTTCATTTCTTTTTTCTCTTTTTCTGCCTGCTTCACAGCTTCTATCCACTGATCAACCGCACTTCCAACACTGTGTTCTAGTTCCTCTTTTCTTCTCTCTTCTGCTATCCTTGCCATAGAATCTATCGCTTTCGTCTTTCTGTTCTGTACACTGCTAAGCTCCTGTTCCAGTCGCATCATGGCATTTACAAGTGATTCTGCATTTTCAGGAGTAGGATTGAACTTCAGTTTTTCCCTGCACTGGTTTACAGCATCCATTATCCTGTGCTCCCTTACATGGCATAGTCTGATCTGATCGATCAGCATGATCTCCGTATCACTTGTATTCAGTTCTTCCAGCATCTGCTTTTCTTCCTCGCTCAGCGTATTCCAGTACACTCCTGCATAGGCTCCGTGTTTTGTCATATCCGGAGGAGGATTCGGATGCGGATTTCCTTTTCCTCCCTTTGCCTTCTGGTTCCCTTTCGGTCCTCCGCGTTCGCATGGCGGCCAGTTTCCTTTTTTCTTCCAGTTGCTCACTGTCCTTACTGTTACGCTCATCTTTTCTGCTACCTCAGACAGACTGCATCCACTGTTGTATAGTTCCAGCGCCTTTTCCATCTGTTCTTTTCTTCCAGGTTTTTCCATTCTTCTCACCCCTTACTCTATAAAAACAGGAAAAGTCACGCAGATCTTACTGCGTGACTTTTCCTGTTTTACATTTCATGTTTACTAAAAAGAAAGTTGATATTTCTATGTGATTACATAGTACCATCGTTTTATTTTTTATACAATCCACTCTTTTTTACCACTTTTTCTAACCGGTTTTGCATCTGTCGTTTTCTCAAAATCCAACCAGATAGGATGATAAAATCGCATAAGCGATCTTCAGATCCTTATAAACGGTCTTTTCTGATACATTTTCCATCTCAGCTACTTCCCTTACAGTCATGTTGTGTTTTATATAAATATTCTCGATTTCCCTGAATCTTCTCTTTTCTTCCTCGTTTCTACTAGCATCCGCTTCTTCACGGTACATTCTTATCGCATGATCCATCTGTGATATATAATAAATAGCTTCCCGCTTCTTCTGTTCCTCTTTCTTTATCTGTTTTTCTGTCTCACTTTCCCGTCCTTCTATATCTTCCATCAGGTCTTTTATCATTTGGAAACGTATGTCCGCGATTTCCTGACTTGTATAACCTGTTTCTTCCATCAATGCTTTCTTAACCCGTCTGTATTCTTCCAGACGTTCCTTTGTCTGTTCTATTTTTGTCTCCTTTTCCCTTCTCTGTTCCTTGTTATATGCCTCGATTCCCTTTTTGCTTGCATACTCTGCGATTTCTTTCATCTGTCTTTCTGTTACAGCGTATAATTTTTCTTTACATCCCCTGTTTTCCTGCATATTCATACCCTCCTGTCAGTACTCTGTCAATTATTTTTGATTTCAGAGCAGCCAAATAGACCGCCCTGTGTGATATATGTAACAAAAATCGGTAACGATTGTGGTATTTATAGTTCCAAATTCTATTCCTCTCCTGTTTCTGGTGGATCCCTATTATTTCTACCCGTATAATACTTCTCAAAA
>JBJENW010000074.1:0-11522 GCA_051880395.1 Lachnospiraceae bacterium
CACTTTTGTTTCAGCCACCCCGCCCTTGCCTCCTGCCGGATACCGAAAACGTCCGCGTAGGAAATCCCCCTCGGTTGAGATATTTTTCGTCAAAATGCCCAAGAAGTAGTGGAAAAGATAACGTAGTGGGAGGCCTATAAAGTAGAGCTCGCAAAGACTTACGCTCATATAAAGCGTAAATAAAAAAACAAGTGGAAAGGATCAGAAAATCGGTTGTTGTTTCATAGAAAACTGTGGTAGAATAGAGGTGTTTAGTTTAAGAAAGGAAATTAGAAGAAAAACATGAATAAAAAGACAAAGAAAACAATTGGCCTGATTTTGATCGTAGTAGCGATGGTCTGGTGGATGCAGGATTATATGACGACCATGAATCAGACGCAGGTAACGCTTACGGCAAACGATGTGGAGAGCTATTCGTATGAAGCAACAGTGGAAAAGAAGACGACTTCTTATGCCATCTATAAATATAAAAAACAATTTGTTTTTGTTGCAAAGTACACAGATGGACAAGGGCGAAAACTAGAGACAAAGGTATTGGATCAAGAACAGCAGGAAGCATTTATCAAAGAAATCAATGAGAAAGCTGTGGTGAATGTAGAAGAATCAAAAGGCAGTGACACAAAAGAGGCGACGGAGAAAAAAAGCGGTGTAATTGCAAACGGAGAGTATCACGAATTGCAGCCGATCGACATGAAAAAACTAGGAATTTCTGTTGTAGCTCCGAAAAGGTTAGAGCTTTCTGGTGATGAGGCAGCAGTTGAGGAACCGTCGAAAGATGTCCATAATCAGCAGGCGATGGAGCTGGCGTTGGAGGACGAAGAGCTTCCGATCGCGTTAGAGCCGATGGATCTGGAGGAATTGATCCAACAGCAGTTTGAAAAAAAGGTTGGAACCAGACTAAAGAAAATCCGTGTCAGTGCTCAGAAAGAGAACGATTTTGTCATAAAGGCAACTGGATTTGATAATAAGTCTTATCAGGCCATCTGTTCTTATGCTGGTTATGTAACGGAGATTACAGAATAACAGGAAGTGAGAGACTTGGAAAGGGGAGACAGCGATGAAACGGAACAGACAGGTAGTGCTTCTGTTAGCTTTTTTCAGCTTGCTTTTCGTGGGGTGCCAGAGGAGAGAACTGAACGAAGGAAACTGTGTGTTCAGCGTCGGTATAGAGGATCTGCCGCAAGAAATGTTGATGATAGAGGAAAATGCGCGTACGCGTATGGAGATTCTGGTTCATCTGAGAAGTGAGGTGGGCGGAAAAAAATATAGCCTGATCTTAAATGCCGATAACGATTATAAAGAGACCGCATATCTGCAGGGTGGAAAATATAAAATCACAGATTGTTCGGTGCAGCCAAAAGGGCTTGTGGAGATGCAGGTGGGAGTGTCTGACAAAGAATTTACACTGGCACCCGGAAGGCCGCGCGGTACAGATGTCGAGATCAAAAATATCGATGAATTTAATGACTGGGTCTGGAATATGCAGATGCAGCGAAAAGTCGGACAGATGGATTGTTTTTCCAGAAAGGTGCAGCTGGATGGAGAAATCATTAAATTGCGTAATATCAGAAAGATCGTAGGGTTTAGCCGTGATTCCGCAGTGAAAGCGAAGAAGAAAGCAACGCTTACAAACAGTGATGAACAAATTGAGATCGTTGTGCGAAATGATACATCAAAAAAGCAGCCTTGGACAGCCTGCCAGCTGGAAAGTGTGACATTTAAAAAAAATAATGTCATTTTCGGAGGGGGCGGTCGCGTTGGCATGGCACCCTATGATATTGTCAATTGCGAAAAAGGCTTGTATCACACACCGGATTCTATGCGAGGTTCGGTTTTACTCGGAGAAGATTTTGAAGGAACCAGTGCCGTGTATGAGGATTCGGAGTCAGGGGATCGTCTGATTTTTAAGATTTCCGCAGATGGAACCTATATTTCACAGATCACATATGAGTTTGAGACAGGAAAGAAAGCTGGAGGAAAATCATGAGTTCGGTAGATCTGGGCAAGATAAAAGACAAGACAAAAGAAGTACATAGTAAGCATAAAGACCGTCGAAAAGAAAAGCGAAAAAAGCGTAAGGAAAAAAGACAGAAAAACAGACAGAAAGAAATCAGGGAACAGAAAAAAAAGCAGCGGCAGCATGTGATCGGTATCCTAAAGATCAATGGATTGTCTTTGGCGGCGTTTCCTGTGCTTTGTCTGGCAACAATTGCGAAGATGCTGGCGGCAGCACTTCGTCAGTTTCTGTATCTGCTAGCGGTTGCCGGGGTTGTATTTTCAGTGACACTGGCATTTCGGATTCTACAGAATCCGCAGGAATACATTGAGGGGGCAGCGTCTGTCCTGGCAAGTCTGTTTCTTGGTGGAATTTTTTCTCTGATCTTTTTGAAACTCATACAGAAATTTGCAAAGCGTCTGAAAAAATTTGCAGAATGGCTGCAGAAACGTCTGGATGGAATGTTTGAATATTTTTATCAGAACTATCTGCGATTGATCAAGCGTGCACGTCAGGAAATCGGAAAACTGGGATGTACAGGAAATACGTTAAAAGATCGTTTGCAGCTCAGTATATTTTGGGGAGTGCGGGGGCTGAATCGGGGAATTGTAGTATTTGTTACAAAAGCATTTTATGTGTTTGCAGTGCTTTTGGGGATTCAGATCCTATTGTCGATCGTAACGATGAGCATGAAGATACAAAATGTGTTTGGAATCAGTTTACAGGCGTATCTGAAGTTGTTTCCGACATATGAGCTTGTATACGGCGGGTGTCTTTTGCTCGTAAAAAAAGCAGGAATCTTATTGTTGTTTGCATTGATGGGGAAAGAATGGAAAACATGGGGAGAGGAGCTGAAAGATAACGCAAAAGATGAACGAAAGGAAAATGAGGATGCCATTCAAGGAGGAAAAGTAGCAGCATTGGAGGGCATTTTAGTCGGGGGCGGAACGGATGATGAAAAAGATAAGGCGAATGAAGCAAAGGACATTTTGCAGGCACATTTAAATGATTTTGAAGAATTTCAAAAGAAAGTGGCGCAGACGGCACAAACGAGCAGCAACTATATTTTACGTGCAAGATATACCGAGTATGTTGCTGTTTTAAAAGAGGTGACAGAAAAAATTGCGTCCTTTGATATCGAGATTCCGGTGACAGAATATGCAGCTGTGAATGATCAGGCAAAAAAACTGGATGGATTGAAAAAAGAGATTGAATCCTTGTTTGATATCACACACACAGTAATTCAGCCGATTCCAAAGGCTCAACCACACAAAGAAGGTGGAAAGACGGACCACGGTCCCGGGTTCTTTCATGGATGTGATACAGAAGAAAAGCTGGACAAGCGTTTTCAGGCACTCTTGCAGATTTTTGATGCAGATTCGGAGGCGGCTGATGAGTTTACATTAGAGTATATTAATCAACAGTACAAAAAGAAAAAACAAAAATTCAGTAAAAGTGCAGAATAAGAGGTGAAAAAATGGCAAAGCATGTAACACTGGTAGATATTGCAAAACGTGTCGGTGTCAGCAATGTAGCGGTTTCCAAAGCATTGTCGGGAAAACCGGGGGTCAGTGACGAGATGCGAAAAAAAATTCGGGAAGTAGCAGACGAGCTGGGATATGTTCCGTCTTCATCTAGTCGCAGCAGTGCGCAGAAAACGGGAAATATCGGAGTGATCGTGCCGGAACAGTATTATGGATATTCGATTTCTTTTTACGGCCAGCTGTACGAAAAGGTCGTAAAAGCACTTTATAAAAACAATTATTATGGCATTTTAGAGCTGATCACTGCAGAGGCGGAAACGCAGGTAGAGATGCCAAAGGTGATGCAGCAGAAGAAAGTAGATGGTCTGATCTTTTTAGGTCAGATGAAACGTGACTATATCGACTGCATGGTGAAACAGAGTACATTTCCGGTGATGTTTCTTGATACATACCTGCCGGATCTTTCGTTTGATACCGTGATTTCTGATGGCTATTACGGAATGTATATTCTTACCAGTTATCTGATCGCGAAAGGTCATAAACAAATCGCATTCGTGGGAAGTGTGGATGCTACAAGCAGCATTGCAGACCGATATTGGGGATATCGCAGGGCACTTCGGGAAAATGGGATTTCGTATCAAGAAGAATGGGAGATTGCGGACCGTGATGAAAAGGGGTGTTCGTATGAGGTGCTCTCTCTGCCGGAGGAGCACATAGATGCGTATGTTTGCAACTGTGATTTTTCCGCCTATATTCTGATTCAGAATTTAGAGGAGAAAAAAATCCGTGTTCCAGAAGATGTCTCAGTTGTTGGTTTCGATAATTTCCTGCCGATCGGGATAGACTATGACCGAATCACTTCTTATGAGGTGAACATGGAGCGGATGGCAGAGCTGTGTGTGCAGACGCTGCTTGCAAAGATACGAAAGGAACCTTATGTAGAAGGGGTTCAAATTGTGACAGGACATATTTTGGAAAAAGAAACGGTAACGGACAGATAGGAGGGAGCCGTGTGCTGATCGATTATCATGCATTATTGAGTGCAGCATTGGATATTGGGGAAAATATGTTGAAGTGTGGTGCGGAGGTCAGCCGTGTAGAGGACAGTATCCTTCGGATCTGTCGAAGTTATGGGGTACAACGGGTGGATGTGCTTACGATCACCTCCTGTATTGTACTCACACTGCATCTTGGTTCCGGTCGGACGATCACACAGACCAGGCGCATTCATATGTATGCGACGGATTTTCATAAGCTGGATGAGTTAAATGAGCTTTCGCGACATATCGTGGCTACAACGCCGGATATGACAGAAGTGAATCGGCAGATCGAAAATGTTTTGGCGGAGGAATCTTCGACACCGCTTCGAAAGTTTTTGGGGCCAATTATGGCGGCCAGCGGATTCTGTTTGTTTTTTGGTGGCAGAGTGCGTGATATGTTTGCGGTGGCATTAATCAGTATTTTTGAAGTTTTGTTAGAACGAAGAAGTCGTGTGCGCAAATTAAACCAGATCGCGTTCTATTTTATGGCCTCGTTTTTTTGCGGAGTATTGTCGATTTTTTCGGTTCGTCTGAAAATCGGGGTGACGGCGGATAAAATTATGATCGGTACGATCATGCTTTTGATTCCGGGATTAGCGTTTACAAATGCGATTCGTGATCTTCTTTCCGGAGATATCATTACAGGTCTTTTGCGCTTGTTTGAATCATTATTGGAAGCTGCCAGTATCGCCTGTGGATTTGCGGCAGCGATTCTGTTGTTTGGGAAAGGAGTGGTCGGTATATGATAAGAGGTTTGATCGCTGCGTTGATTGGTTCGTTGGGATACTCGATGATGTTTAAAAATACCGGGAAGAAGATGTGGATCGCGGCAGTCGGAGGCTGCCTGACATGGGGATTATATTTGATTCTTCAGTATTTCGGTGTACATTATATAATGGCAAATTTTATCAGTGCTGCGTTTGGGGATATCTATGCGGAGCTGATGGCACGGTTTCTAAAGGCGCCCGCGACAATCTTTTTGATTCCGTCGGTCGTGCCATTGATTCCAGGGGGAAGTTTATATTATACGATGTTGTATGCGGTGGCAAAAGATACGATTAATTTTACAAATATGGGAATGCAGACATTTTATACGGCAGGTGCCATTGCAGTGGGCGTGGTACTTGTTTCTGTTATTTTTAAACTTTACGGAGGAAAAGTGATCTTACAGGAGTAAGATGAAAAAAGAGCATCCGACAAAGAGATGTTGCGTGTGGCTGCAAGAGCGAGGGGAGGAGACAGATGAGTAAGAAAAAGAAACACAAAGGATTTCGCCGTTTTGTTCTGATTCAAGGAATTCTACTGCTTTTGGTCATTGGTTTTCTGTCACTTTATGCTTACAACGGGTATGGAGAAGAAGTGACAAAACTTTCGAATGAGGCAAGAAAACTGGTGGATGCGTCGGATGTATCTACATTTAAGCAGAGTCAGACATCGATCATTTATGATGCAGACGGAAATATCATTTCCAAACTGAAAGGGGAGAGGGATACTTATTATCTGTCAATCTCACAGATTCCCATGCAGGCACAGCAGGCGATGGTCAGTATTGAAGACAAAAAATTTTACGATCATAAAGGCGTGGATTACAAGGCGATCCTGCGTGCGGTTATCGCAATGGTAAAAAATCAGAAGGTGACGCAGGGAGCCAGCACCATCACACAGCAGTTAGCGCGCAATATCTTCCTCAGCCAGGAGCGGACCTGGCAGCGGAAAGTGGAGGAGATTTTTATAGCACTTCGCCTGGAAAAAAAGTATACAAAAAATGAAATATTAGAATTTTATTTCAATAATATTTATTTTGCAAACGGGTATTATGGCATACAGGCTGCAAGCAAAGGGTATTTTAATACCGAAGTTCAGAATCTTGGTCTTTCGCAGCTTGCATTTTTATGTGCAATACCAAATAATCCGTCGTTGTATGATCCAGTGACGCATATGAAACAGACGTTGAAACGGCGGGATCGCATTTTAAAACAGATGTATCAGGATGGGAAAATTTCACTTGGAGACTATAATCTGGCAAAAGCAGAGCAGATCACGCTGAACTGTCCGCCGAAAGTCGATAAAAACGACTATGTAGAAACTTATGCGGCTTATTGTGCAGTGCAGGCATTGATGGAAGAGCAGGGATTCGAGTTTCAGGAATATTTTGATACCGAAGAGGAGAAAGAAAGCTACGAACGCTGGTATAATGAAACATACGAGCAGTGTCAGCACAAACTGTATACAGAAGGGTACCGCATTGATACCTCGCTGGATGTCGATATGCAGGAGAAGCTGCAACAGTCGATCGATTCGAATTTGGCGGAATATACGACGGTCAATGAGCAGGGGGTGTTCGAGCTGCAGAGTGCGGGCGTCTGTATCGATAACAAAACCGGTTTTGTAAAAGCGATCGTGGGCGGAAGAAAGCAGGATTTCTCGGGCTACACCTTGAATCGTGCGTATCAGAGTTTCCGCCAGCCGGGAAGTGCACTGAAACCATTGATCGTCTATACGCCGCAACTTGCAAACGGGTATACGCCCGATACGATCGTGGAGGACACCCCGATTGAGAATGGACCTGCGAATGCTGGGAATGCGTATAGCGGATCGATTACTCTGCGCTCGGCGGTGGAGCATTCAAAAAATGTGGTGGCATGGCGTCTGCTTGACGAGTTGACACCGAAAAAGGGATTGGAATATTTAAAAAATATGCAGTTTTCAAAGTTGGATGCAGCGGATGAATGTCTGCCGGCTGCGCTTGGCGGTCTGACACATGGTGTTTCTCCATTAGAAATGGCTTCAGGATATGCGACCATCGAAAATGACGGAAAGTATCGGAAACCTACCTGTATCGTAATGATCAAAGATGCAGCGGGGGAGCAGATTTACAGCGGGGAGCAGAAAGAAAAAGAGATTTACACGCAGAATGCGGCTCGTACGATGACAGATATCTTAACCGGCGTTTTGACAAATGGAACGGCTGCTGGAATGGGAATTTCCGAGATGCCATCTGCTGGAAAGACGGGGACGACCAATGACAATAAGGATGGCTGGTTTGTGGGATTTACCCGCTATTATACGACCAGTGTCTGGGTAGGATATGATATGCCGCGGCAGGTGCCGGGCTTGACAGGTTCCTCTTATCCGGTACAGATCTGGCATGATTTTATGGAGGAAATGCATCAAAACCTGGAACCGTTAGAGTTTTTGCCGACACAGGCAGAGCTGTCTGGAAGTGTACAAGAAGAGTTACAACCGGAGTCGGAGCCGTCACAGGAGGAAGAGAATTTGAATGTACAGCCGGTTGAATCCCAGCAGTCTCAGGATCAGCAGATGCAGCAGCCATAACAAAAAAATGAAAAAAAGATAAACTTTTGTGAAATGTCATAGGATATTCATATTTGTTGGTTACGATAAAAATGTTTTTTGGCACTATAAGAACAGAAACTAGATAGAAAGTGAGATACAGAAAGTGGAGAAAAAAGTAAGAATCAGGGATTTAGAAAAAGAGAAGCGCATCCCATATATTTGGGAGTATTACAAATGGTGGATTTTGGGTGTAGTCTTGGCAGTTGCGGCTGTTATCTTTATTCTGGTACAGATTTTTATGCCGCGAAAAGATGTGGTATTGCGGGTGTGTGCGGTAAACGTGGATGGATCGGTAATCAGAGATAGTAGTTATTTTGATGATTTTATGAAGCAGAATCAGTATGATCTCAATGAGAAACAGCTGGATGTAAATTTTAATCTGACCATCGACATGAAGAACACGACAGGAACAGCACAGACCACATTGCAAAATATTTTTACATTAATGAATGCGGGAGCGGTGGATGTGTTTTTATCGGATGAGGAATTGTTTCAGAGTCTGGCAGATGAAGAAATGATCGAGAATCTGGAGGATTATGCGTCGGAGGAATTTTTAGAAGAACATAAAAAGGATATCGTTTATGGCACGAGCCTTGAGACGGGAGAAAAATACCCGGCAGGGGTGCGTCTGTCGAAAGACAGCCGTTTTTTGCAGGATGATCTCTTTTATGTGACACCGGCCGTCATTGGATTTTGTGGACCACTGGAACAAGATTATGAGGCACAAAAACAATTTTTGGAATATGCATTTCAGCAAAAATAAAAACTTTTCGTCAAAGTGCATAAAATTTTCTGTTTAATATGAATTAGGTTGAAAAAAGTTGACATAAAGTAGGAAGAACGATATACTAAAAAAGGTTTTTTTATGTGGGGAGAAAGGGAGGACATGAAAAAAGGAGAGAAAAAAGATGAAATGTCAACTGAAACGTCTTGGTGCAATGCTCATGGCTTTTGTTTTGGTGGTTACATCTGGTATTATGGGGATACCGACGAAAGTATATGCACAGACATCAAAGACAGACAAAATGGATGTTACAGAAGAAGAGGCAACAAAAGCATCAGGAGGCTTGTCTATCAGCGGAAATAAGCTGTTAGATGGAAACGGAAAGGAAATCATATTGCGCGGTGTGAATATTCCGCATGCATGGTATCCAAAGTATACGAAATCTTCGATTGAGGATATCGCAGCGCTCGGATCAAATGCTGTTCGTGTAGTATTGAGTTCCGGAGATGCTTATACAAAAAATACGAAATCAGAATTAGAGGATATTATCAAATGGAGTAAACAGACCGGACAGATCTGTATCTTAGAGCTTCATGATTTCACCGGAAGCAGTAAAGATGAGGACATTACACAAAATGCTGTTTCATACTGGAGAGAAATGAAAGACATTATCAATGAAAATAAAGATTATGTCATTTTAAATATTGCAAATGAATGGTGTGGACAATGGAAGACAGGAGATTTGTGGGCAGATACTTATTCGCAGGCGATACCGGCACTTCGCAATGCCGGAATCGAAAACGTTATCATGGTCGATACGCCGGGATACGGAAATGAGATTTCGGTTGCTGCCAAAGACACCAATCGGATCTTACAGTCCGACCCGACTGGAAATACGATGTTTTCCGCACACGTTTACGGATCTTTTGGAAAAGACGCATCTGCAAACGATGTTGGGGGAACCGGTGAGGCGATCAAAGCCGGATTGGATCAATTGACGGCGACAGGTGCCTGCTATGCGATCGGCGAGTTTGGTTTCTGGCAGAATTTTGACGAAGTAGACGAGAGAACGCTGGTCGATTACTGCGCAGACCACAAGATTGGGTGGATGGCATGGTCCTGGGCAGGAAACACGGGCGTAGAGCACGAACCACTTGATATGACAAGCGTCAAGACCTTTTCCAAAGATGATCTGACGGTCTGGGGAAAATGGGTGTTTGGCACGAAAAACGGCATACAGGATACGTCTGTACTGGCTTATAGCGGAAAAACCTATACGGGCGAAAAGATCACAGGCGTACCGGATTCTGTTCCGACACCAGATATCAAGATCGACGGACCGGTGGACAATGGCGGTGATGATGTAGAAATTCAGCCGGGAAATCTGAAAGACTACCACTGGCTGACTGGACACGAGATGGTCGAAGGCGCCTGGAAAGAATTAAAATTTGACCAAGCCGATGACGGTGTGATCAAAATTGACAATTTAAGCGCGATCAAAGGTGCAGATAACACGGCGACCTTCCAGACAGAATTAAAAGATAAAGGCGAAGACTGGTCAAGTCATAAAACAATCGATCTGATTGTAAAAAATAATAATACCGTTGCGACGATGCAGCTTGCATTTATCATGAAATGCGGGGTATGTCTGGATGATGAGGGAAATCCGTATCCAGCCTGGGTGCAGACGCGAACACTCGACCCGTCTGATAACACGCAGTTTTCCGGACAGCCGTATGTGAATGTGCCACATAATAAGACAACACATATCCGGTTTCAGATTGATGAGAAAAGTCTCGATCCGATGAACCCGATCAGTGCGGCAGATGCGATACGGGATGTCAGAAGTTTTGGATTCCGCGTGATGCAGGGAGCATCCGGAATCGTCAATGGCGATTTGGAAATTTTGGCGATGGGATTTGACTGGCCGGATGATAAATATGCACATGAAATTGCAGAGTTAAACCGACCAAAAAATATCAATCGCTGGTCCTGGGAAGATGTCAACGGTACGGAGGGAACGATGGTCCCGACACCGGATGGGGATAAAATTTCTTTTGCCTATACCATGGTTCCAAAGGATGACGGATCGTATTGTGCAGTAAATAATGCGCAGACAAATCCGGGCGGAAAGCATGATGTTGGAGAAGACTGGAGTGCTTATAAGAGTGTTTCGGCAACGGTCACGAATAAAGGAACCGATCCGGTAAAATTGACGTTTATCTGTAAGACAAGTTCCAACTGGACATGGGCGGAGAACTATGGAAAGACGGCGACAAAACCGGATACAGAGGAGACAGAGATCGCACCGGGAGAGTCACTGGATCTTACATACAGTCTGGTAGATCCGACCTGGAAAACTTTAAACAGTCAGTGGGAGCCGACAGACAGCTTAAAAGAATTGAATCTGGTCAAAGCACTGGCATGGAAAGTATATAGTGACAGTCCGTCAACCGGAGTGATCGAAGTATCGAATTTCTCCGTGAATTTTGGTGATGGACCGCAGAAAACAGAACCGAGTACAGATCCGAAGCCAAGTGAACCGTCTGTGAAACCATCGGAAAAACCAAGCGAACCATCTGAGAAACCATCGCAGAAAGTAAGTGAGCCGTCCGTGCAACCATCACAGAAGGTAAGTGAACCGTCCGTGCAACCATCACAGAAACCGAGTGAACCATCTGTGCAACCATCACAGAAAGTAAGCGAACCGTCCGTAAAACCATCACAGAAGGTAAGTGAACCGTCCGTAAAACCATCACAGAAAGTAAGCGAGCCGTCCGTGCAACCATCACAGAAAGTAAGCGAACCGTCCGTGCAACCATCACAGAAAGTAAGTGAGCCTTCTGTGAAACCGTCGCAGAAACCAAGTGAACCGTCTGTGCAGCCATCACAGAAAGTAAGTGAGCCATCGGAGAAACCGT